>JAJFUE010000019.1 GCA_021372575.1 bacterium
TGATGCGCGAGTGGCAGGGCGCGATCAACCGCAACGCCGACGCGCCCGAGGACGTCCGCCGGTGGGCACAGGCGATGGTCGATGACCCCGACCACAACCCCGACCGCCGGCTCGACCAGGCGAGTTCCCATCGCCGCGGCCAGCTCATGAAATACATATTGATCGGCCCGGACACGGCCCGCCGCCGCACCTACAAGGCCGCGTCGTGGGCGGCGCAAACGTATCAGGCCATGCAGAACATCGGGATCTTTTTCGTGTTCGAGGTGATGGGCCGTGCCGTGCAGTCGATGTTTTCGCCGCCGGTTCCGGCCGAGGCCATTCGCGACGCGCAGGCCGCATGGCTGGCCGACACGCCCGAACCGCAGTCGGACGAGGCGCAGTCGCTTGCGAAGGCGCTCGCCAAGGCCGACGTGCGCGACGGCCGCTTTGCCGACGCGCGCGCGACGCTTGACCGGGCGGGACTTCTCGACGCGAAGAAGAAACAGAAGCTCGACAAGACCGAGGCCAGGCGGCTGGCGCGGCTCGCCGAGGAAAATCCGGAGTCCAGTTCGACGCTTGCCGCGCGCGCGCGCGCCCTCGACCCCAACGTCAAAATCAAATTCAAAAAGCAAAAGCCCAAGAAAGAGCAGAGCGTGTGGCACCTCGATTGGGAGACGCTCGCCGGCTGGAGCGGCCGGCCGCTTCCGGCGGGCCTGCCGGGCTCGGCCGAGTGGTTCGACGGCAAGCCCGGCAATGGCGAAATCACCGCCGACGGCCTGTGGCTGGAGCGCCCCGACCCCAAGGAACGCGACCGGTTGACGCTGCGTTATCCGGTGCAGTATCCAAACGAGCGGCGCGTGTTCCAGCAGGAAGTGCGCGCGTCCGGGCTTCCCAAACGCATTCGCGACTGGCTCGGCCTGAGCGGCGCGCTCGGCGATGAATCGCGCGAGAAGCTGCACCGCCTCAAGCGCCTGCCGATCCCGATGGCGGTCGAAGGCGGCGCCGGCATGAGCGGCATCGATTTCCACCCCAGGCTCATGCCGATCGAAACACGCCCGGGCGAATTGGAGTTGTATCGGTAGCGCGCCGGGATTATAGGTCCTATAGGACTGATAGGGCTGATAGGACTTATAGAACTCATAGGACCCATACACTTAATCAGGAGCGCTTCCAATGAACGAACAGCTCCAGGACATGCAATTCCTGCCGGCGTTTCTGGTGGCGGCGTTGTGCGGCGCGGCGCTCGGGCTGGAGCGTGAGCTGCAAAACAAGCCCGCCGGCCTGCGCACGAACATGCTCATCGCCATCGGCTCGGCGCTGTTCACGCATGCCTCGGTCACCGTCGGCGGCGATCCCGGCCGCATCGCCGCGCAGATCGTCACCGGCATCGGTTTCCTCGGCGCCGGCACGATCATCCGCGACCGCATGGAATCGATCCATGGCCTGACGTCGGCGGCGACGGTGTGGGTGGTCGCGGCGCTGGGCATCCTCGCCGGCGCGCAGCATTACCTGCTGGCCATCGTCGGCACGCTGCTGGCGCTCGGGATCCTGTACGTCATGGGACTCGTGGAGATGCAGCTCGTCGGCAACCGCATCAAGCACCGGTTCCGCATTCACGCGACGAACGTCGAATGGATGGTCCAGCGCATCCAGGAGCAGTTCCTGTTCGAGCGGGCGGAGCTTTTCGAGACGAAGATCCGGCCCGAGCCGCAGGACCGGATCTGTTTCGAGGTCGCCTTCAGGGGCTCGATCCGGAAAGCCGACCGCCTGCGCCAGAAAATCTCGCGGCTCGAAGGCGTGACGGGCGTCGATACGCGGGTGCTGTGAAATACCAAAGGCATCTTTTGAAATGGAAGAATCCACCCTTGTAAACCTGTCCGAGTTGGTTTAGCATGACCGGCGAAGATTTGGTGAAAACGCGGCGCGTGCGGCCGCGTCCATTGGAGTCGATCATGGCCCAAAACGAGGCTTATCAGGGTCTTGCGCGCAAATACCGCCCCCAGACGTTTGACGATCTGGTCGGCCAGGAAGCCGTCGCGAGTTCGCTGGCCAATTCGCTGCGGCAGGGCAAGGTCTCGCACGGCCACCTGATGGCCGGGCCGCGCGGCACCGGCAAGACCACCTCCGCGCGCATCCTCGCCCGCGCCCTGAACTGCGAACAGGGCCCGACCGCCACCCCGTGCGGCGTCTGCCGCCACTGCATCGACATCGCCGCCGGCACCGACCTGGACGTCATCGAAATCGATGCCGCCAGCAACACGGGCGTCGATAACATCCGCGACCTGCGCGAGCGCGTCATGCAGGCCCCGTTCGCGGCGCGCTACAAGGTCTATATCATCGACGAAGTCCACATGCTGTCGTCGGGCGCGTTCAACGCGCTGCTGAAGACGCTCGAGGAGCCGCCGCCGTCGGTGGTGTTCGTGCTGGCCACGACCGAGTTCGAGAAAGTCCCCGAAACGATCCGCTCGCGGTGCGTCGTCCACACGTTCCGCCGCATGACGACCGACGACATCGTGCGGCGGCTCGATCAGGTCGGCCGTGCCGAGGGCGTGCAGCTCAGTGAGGCCGACGAGCGCGAGATTTACGGCATGATCGCGCGCTCGGTCGAGGGCGGCATGCGCGACGCGCTCGTGGCGCTCGACCAGCTCCTCGCGATGACCGAGTCCAAGCCGACGATCGAGGCCGCGACGCGCCTCCTCGGCCTCGCCGACCAGCAGACGCTGCATCAAACCGTCGCGTGGATCGCGTCCGGCGATCCCGTGAAACTGCTCTCCCTCGTCGAGGACCTTGTCGATCGCGGGCGCAACCTGGAGCGCTTCGTGCGCAGCCTGATCGCCTACCTGCGTGAACTCATGCTTTTGCAGACCGGCGTCGATGAGCGGCTGCTCGGCCTGACCGGCGAGGCTTTGGATGCCGCCCGCGCGCAGGCGCGCGAGCTTCAGCCGGCGACGCTCTACAACATTTGGAATCACGTGTTCGAGCTCGAGGAGCGCATCAAGAAATCGCCGCAGGCGCGGTTCCTGCTCGAGTTCACGCTCATCCGCCTCGCCTCGATCAAGCCCGTCGTGCCGATTGACAGGATCATCGACCGGATCAACGCTATCCCGGAGTCCTCGTTCGCAGCCCCGCCTTCAAGCGGAACAACCCCGTCGCACGAGCCTGCCCGGTTTGCAGCCCCGCCTTCAGGCGGAACAACCCCGACGCATGCTTCCAGACCGCCTGAAGGCGGGACTACGAACCCGAAGCCGCACGAGCGCGCTGGCATGCAACGCTCGTTCGCCGTCATGGCCGACTCTTCTGCGCCCGCCCCGGCCCCTGCCGCGCCCCGTTCCGTCGGTGGCCGCGAGCTGATCGACGAACTTCTTCCGCAAACGCCCGATTTCCTGGCGCGCTACCTGAGCCAGGCGAAAGGCGCGGAGCTCGAGGCCGACACGCTTCGGCTGTGCTGGGACGGCTCGGCGGGCCTCGCGCGCAAGATGCTTTCCAATCCCGGCAACGTCAAGGCGATCGAGGGCATCCTCGCCAATCACTTCGGCCGGGCGGTCAAGCTCGTGAACGTCGATGTGGCCCCTTCGCCGGAGACGAAACCGTCCGGCGGCGCGCCCGCCGCGCCGAAACCGACCCCGCCGGTCATGCGCGACAGCGAGCCGCTCGACGACGACGACGAGCCGGTGCAGTATTCGCCGTTGCCGCTGCCGCAGGCCAAGCCGAAACCGGCCGCGCCCATCGACAACCGCAGCGCGCTCGAAAAGGCCCGCGAATTCCTCAAGATCGACCCCGAGGTGCCGCGCCGCGTCAAGATCCTGCGCGACATGCTCAACGGCCAGATCATCGACGAAAACGGCCAGCAGCTGGCATTGGAGTAGTCGGGTTGCTGAGAGGTCTTATCGGTCCAATGGGTATGGGCCCCATAGTTTGTTTCAATGTCATTTCCACTATGTCGCCCTTACAGGGCTCAGAGATTTTTTTGCGTCCGGTCCCAAGGTTACGCTCGCAACAGCCTCGCTCCACCTTGGGCTGCTGAACTATGCGACCCTTACAGGGTCAAATGCAAACCACCCCTGCCCGGGCTTGGTTCAATCCGAATCGATATGGGTAAAAATATTTGTGAACTGCCCTAATTTGCGTTGGTTTCCGTCGTATTCGTCGTCGGTGTGGTTTGGATCATATACACTTTTTCGCCGGGCTTGATCATGAGCAGGCGTTCGCGAATCGCCTTTTCGGCGGGGAAGCCGCCGGCTTGGAGCGCCTCGTTTTCCTTCATCAGGTCGTTGCGCTGGCGCTCGAGCCGCGCGTTCGTTTCGCGATTGGCCTCCACGTTGTCGCGCATCGCGAAGTATTCGCGCAGCGGCTCGTAATTGATCACGATCCACAGCAGCAGGCACCCCGCCACCACCGCAAGCCAGCGAACCATGATCAGCGGGCGCAATCGCGACAGGATCTCGGCGAGAATTTCAATCACGCGACGGCTCCAAAAAGATTGCACCACCCGAACTCAAGAACATCTCTAAAACATCTCCAGATTGTATATGGCAATCTTCTCTGGGCGTCAAAACGGCAGGTCTTCTTTGTTCGAGCCCGGTTTTCCGGTCTCGGTTTCATGGGCATCCCCGGCCGGCGGGTTTTCGGCCGCCGACGGCTCGAAGTCGGCCTCCTTGACCTCGCCCGACGGCGTCTCGGTGAGCTGGCGGATGCGGTTTTCGGCCGCGCGAAGCTGCTGTTCGCACGCGCGCTCGAGCGCCTTGCCCTCTTCATACAGCTTGATCGAGACCTCGAGCGGGACCTCTTCCTGCTCAAGCTTCTTCACGATCGCCTCGAGCTGCTTGAGCGACTTCTCGAAATTCAGCGCCGGTTCGCGGGCGGGTTTTTGTGGATTCATGGCCGCCTCCGCTACTTGTCCCGCGCGGTTTCGGACGCGGTTTTTGTGTGCTTGTAATGCGCGCGCGCCTCGCCGACCGTCGGGAATATCTTGAAATACTTTTCCATCGACGTGACCTCGAAGATCGCGCACAGCGACGGATTGAGCTCGGCCAGGATCAGGTCGCCGCCCTCGCGCCGATAGCGGTGCAGCGCCCCAAGCAATGTCGAAAGCCCCGCGCTGTCGATGTACCTGAGCGCGGGCATGTGCACGACGATCCAGCGCACGCCCGACTCCTGCCATTCACGCAGGATGCGCTCGACTTCAAAGCGCGTCTGGGAAATCAGTTCGCCCTCGAGGTAGAGAACGGCGTTGTCGTCGTTGCATTCGGAACGGGTGACGAGCCGGTTGTCAGGGATCATGGTGGGCGCTTCCTGCGTGCAGCTGCGAACTACTTTTCAATATTGTGTTTGCAATTCGCGGAGTGAGCAAGCTAATTTTTCGCATAAGACCGGCCGGCGCTTTCGGGCGCTTCGGCCGACGCTCCAAGGATCATCATGCAGATTTTCTTCAGTGTCCTTGCCATCATCATCGCCTACCTCGCCGGTTCGATCCCGACCGCCTACCTCATGGGCCGCGCGCAGGGGATCGACATCCGCAAACACGGCAGCGGCAACGTCGGCGCGACGAACGCCTTCCGCGTCCTCGGCAAAAAATGGGGCATCGCGTGCCTCGTCCTCGACGCGCTCAAGGGCTTCCTGCCCGTCAAGATCCTCGTTTTCGACCTGCTCATGCCGGCCGGCTGGCCGTTCGGCGCGTGGTTGTGGGTGATCGGCCTCGCGGCGATCGTCGGCCACATGACGAGCCCGTTCGTCGGATTCAAGGGCGGTAAGGGCGTGGCCACCAGCCTCGGCGTGATGCTCGCCATCGCTCCGGTCCCGATGCTCGGCGGCCTGATCGTCGCGCTCGGGCTGATCTGGTGGACCGGCTACGTTTCGGTCGGCTCGATCGCCGGCGCGTCGCTGCTGCCGGTGCTGATGCTGGTGATGAACCTGCGCTCGAGCTCGCCCGACTGGGTGACGCAATGGGTGACGGTCGTGCTCGCGGCGATCATCATCTACAAGCACCGCGCGAACATCGCAAGGCTGCGCGCGGGGACTGAAAACAGTATTTTTAAAAGACAATAAGGCCGGGCAGATGGCTCCAGAATCAGCCGAAGAACATTTCGCGCGCGCCGAGAAATTGGCATGGGAAGATGAAAATTATCCGGAGGCCAAGAAGGAATATGCGCGAGCTTTGGAAATCGATCCAAAAATGGCCAAGGCATATCTGAGGCTGGGACAGTCGGAGTTTAAGGATTACTCAACCGGCGATTTGAAGAAGGCTGAGGAGGCGATTCAGAAGGCGGTGGAATTGAACCCTGATTCGGCCGACTCTCACCGATGGCTTGGAATGGTGTTGACGGAGCAGCATCAAGACGAAAGAGCACTGGCTTGTTATGAGAATGCGATTCGGTTGAATCCCAACGACGCCCCTGCATTCTTCTGGCTCGGATCATCGTTGATGAAGTTGCAAAAATTCCCGGAGATGGTGAAAGCATTTGAGCAGGCAGCATACCTGCGGCCAAAATCAACAGGCGCGCTAATGCGGCTCGCTGACGCATATGTTCTAAATAAACAAGTTTCCGATGCGATAAGGACTTTGGAACAAATCCTTCAAATGGAACCGGTGGATAAAGATGACAAAAGACGTGCCCGGCACGAATTGAAAAGAATGTACAAACGCTACAACAAGTCGTAACTTGGGAGGAATCCATACTCATGAACGCATCGATCCCGCTCGCGGAACCGCAGATGACCAAGCAGCCGCAGGACATTGTCGTCCTTGGCGCGGGAACGTGGGGGATTACGCTGGCGACGGTGCTCGCCGAAAACAGTCACCGCGTCCGCTCGTGGGATATCGACGCGAAACTCCTTGAAAACATCGACCGCGAACGCGTGCACCCCAAGCTCGAAGGCTTCAAGGTTCATCCGGACATCGCGATGGTTACCGATCTGGGCGCGGCCCTCGACGGCGCGTCGTCGTGCGTGATGGTCGCGCCGTCGCACGCCATGCGCAAGGCGTGCGAGTCGATCAAGGCCACCGGCCGCGCCGGCTCGATCCGCCGCTGGATCATCTGCACCAAGGGCATCGAGCAGGGCACCGACATGCTCATGCACGAGGTTCTCGCCGACGTCCTCGGGCCCGAAGCCGGCCGCAACACGTGCGTCCTGAGCGGCCCCAGCCACGCCGAGGAAGTCTCGCGCCGCATCCCGACGATGCTCGTCGCGAGCTCCGCGACTTACGAACTGGCCCGGGAAATCCAGACCTGCTTCTTCCGCCCCTACCTGCGCATTTACACGTGCAATGACATGCGCGGCGTCGAGCTCGGCGGCTCGGTCAAGAACGTGATCGCCATCGCCGCCGGCGTCGCCGACGGCATGGGCATGGGTGACAACACGCGCGCGGCGCTCATCACGCGCGGGCTCGCGGAGATGGTGCGCCTGGGGCTCGCCGCCGGCGCGCGGCTCGAAACGTTCATGGGCCTCTCCGGCGTCGGCGACCTCATCGTCACCGCCGGCAGCCACCACTCGCGCAACTGGAAATTCGGCAACCTGCTCGCGCAGGGCCTGCCGGTCGATGAGGCGCTCAAGCAGGTCGGCATGGTCGTCGAGGGCTACTGGACGGCCAAGTCGGTCTGCCATCTCGCCGACAAGCACAAGGTCGAAATGCCGATCGCCGAAGCCGTTCGCGCGGTCCTGTTCGAGGGCGTTTCGGCGCGCCAGGCCGTCGAAAGCCTCCTCGCCCGCGACCCCAAGCCCGAACACTATTGAGTCCTGAGTGCTGAGTCCTGAGTGGCCCCTGAAAAGGTCACATAGTTCAGCAGCCCGGGGTGGAGCGAGGCTTTTGCGAGCGAAACCCTGGGGACAGATTTTGAGAAACACATAAGAGCCATGAAGGGGCGATATAGTTTATTATTTACTATGTCGCCCCTTCAGGGCTCGAATGAAAAAATAAATGGCCTCTGACCCAGGGTTACGCTCGCTGCGCTCGCTCACCCTGGGCTGTTTGGACTAGGTCAGCCCTTCAGGCTGAGCAAAAATACGCAGCCTTTCAGGCAGCAAAAATCGCTAGCCGAGCTCATTCGGCATCGGCTGTTTGTTACGTTGCGATATGGTTCTTTTCCAACGCGCTTCGATTCCGGTTTTAAAATCCTCCCTCATGTAGTACGAATGGCTCGGAAGAGTGGCCAGCCCTCTTCGTGTCTTCGCGCCTTTGTGGTTCTATCAATATGCCCGTTGCCAAATCGTCCCGCTTCTCCGGCCTCGGCTCCACGGCGGCGCTTTTGAGCCTGCTCGTGTGGATGCTCATTTCCCTCCTGATGATCAACCGCAACCTGCTGTTCGCCTCGGGCGACGATTTCTCGCGCATCGTGATCGCGATGGGCTGGGCCAAAAAGCCGTTCTTCTTCACGTGGGAATACTACTGGCTTCCGCTGCCGTTCTGGTATTACGGGCTCTGGTACAAGCTGCTCAGCCACGTCGGCGGCCTCATCCATTGGTTCATCCCGCCGGCGACGCTCATGATGGCGCTGTCGTGCTGGGGCATTATGCTGGTCGCGTTTCACGTCAATCGCTCCGGCGGTGGCCGCTTCGATCGCCTCCGGCGCGTGGGCGCGGTGTTCGCCGCGCTCGCCCTGGCGCTCACGATCCCGTTCACGTGGCGCATGACGGCCACCGGGCTTGCCGAGCCCGTCTTCATGGCCCTCATGAGCTGGCTCGGGCTGCTGATGGTCCTTTTTCATCGCCGTCCGACCGCGCTCAATTGGCTCGGCATTTTCCTCCTGTGCGAAGCGCTCATGTGGACGCGTTACGAGGGCTGGCCGTTCGCGTTCCTGACGTGGATGGTCGCGTGCCACATCCGCTATCGCCGGGGCGTCAGGCGCCCGCGCTTCCAATGGCAGCTTCTCGCCGGCTGGCTCGCATTCGCGGCATTGCCCATGTGGCTCATGTGGGTTCACTCGTGGTACAGCCACGATCCGCTGCGCATTTTCAAGATCGCTTACGTCGCCGCGAAGGTGACGCCGCAGATCTCCGAGGCGACGACGGGTTTTCGCCTTGAATTCCTTACGGGCCTCGCGATCGGGCAGGGCTGGGTGGTGTTGCCGCTGTTCGTCGTCGGGTTGATTCATGGCCGCCGGCTCAGGGAAATCCGGGTCCTCGCGCTGCTGTCGCTTTTCCTGTGGCTCAGTTACTTCCAGATGGCGATCACGAACACGGTCGGCTGGAATCCTCCTTCGCGTTTTTGCGTACCGGCGCTGTGGATGATGCTGCCGGTCGCCGCGCGCGGCCTGATCGTCGTGTTTCGAGTCCGCAGGCTGCCCGGCGAGGCGCACTGGGCCGGATGGGTATTCCGCGCCGCCCTCGCCATCGCGATTTTCATCCAGATCAACCATTGGAATGAGCGCAACTGGGGCGGCGTCGTGGCGGCTCCCGAATTGCTGCAGCTCGCCGACCGGCTTTCGATCGACGCCCGCGAATCCAATGGCTATCTGGTCGTCAGGGATCCCGATGCGCTGGGCGATTACATCAATCTGTTCCGTATTTACATGGGCGTGAACCGCGTCCTCGTCGAGCGCGAGTGGTTCCCCCAAAAACTTCCCATCAGGGGCCGGTTTTTTTATCTCAGAAAATGGTCCATCGACGGCGTCAAACCCGACATCAGGATCGCCGGGATGTGCCTCTACATCTTCGACCAGTGGCCGCCCAGGGACGTCGTCTGGAGAAACGGCCCGTATTGGACGCCCGCATTCCCGCGAAGGTGATCGATCCGTGTTCATTCGCCTCATCGGCGTTTCATGAAATTCGGATGATTTCGGATTGGCGCGGATGTTTGCGGATCACGTTTATTCGTTGCATCGAAGTGCTTCATCCCACAAACTATTGCCCATGAGTCCGCTCCCCGAGAACACCATCGAACTCTTTCAACTGCCCGGCGTGAGCCTGCTTTGCGACGAGCCGCTGGCGAAGCACACGACGATGGGCGTCGGCGGCGCGGCGCGCTTTTTTCTCACGATCGATGAGCCGCCGGCGCTCGAGGCGGCGATCGCAAAACTGAATCGGTGCGGCCTGCCGTGGATGATCCTCGGCGGCGGCAGCAACACGATCTTCGGCGACGGGGGCTGGCCGGGCGTGATGGTCGCGCTCGGCAAGGGCTTTCGCAAAATCGAGCGGATTCCGGGAAAAAACCGCATTTCCGCCGGCGCCGCCGCGCAGCTTTCCGCCGTCATGAACTTCGCCAAGCGCGAAGGCCTCGCCGGCCTCGAGTGGGCCGCGGGAGTTCCCGGCCAGCTCGGCGGCGCGCTCGCCGGCAACGCCGGAACGCCCGCCGGCGAGATCTGCGCCTCGCTCGAAGCGGCCGACGTGATCGATCGCAATGGCATTCGCAAGACCTTCCGCCACGATGAGATCCAACACGGCTATCGGTTCTCGTCGCTGCGCGACTGGATCATCGTCGGCGCCACCCTCGAGCTGACGCCGGATTCGCCGGACGAAATCCAGAAGCGCATCGACGCCGCCCTGGCCAAGCGCATGGAACAGCCCGTCGGCCAGCGCACGTCCGGCTGCATGTTCAAGAATCCGCCCGGCAACGCGGCCGGCCGGCTGATCGATCAGACCGGCCTTAAGGGTCTGCGCATCGGTGGCGCGCGCGTCTCCGAGCAGCACGCCAACTTCATGATCAACGACGGCACGGCCACGGCGTCCGACATCGAAAAACTCATCGCCCAAGTCCGCGAAACCGTCGAGGCCCGCCACGGCATCCGGCTCGAGCTTGAGATCAAGCTGATCAAGCCGTAGCGCCCCACCCCTGCGTGCTCGTGCTCGTAATCGTAATCGAACCCGTTCGATCCCGCATATTCGCGACCCCGACCGATCATTTTCATGGCTTTTGGAATTCCCGTTTCAACAACCGCTTGTATCCTCAATTTTCCCAATGCGCACATATTGTTATATCTTGATTTGGACGCCTCGTTACGTTAGCATGACCCGTCTTGAATGCAGATCGATGTTCGATCGCTGACGATGCAGTGGACGCTCGCGCGAACTCGGGCCGGGTTCGCGGGGCAAATCAGAACCGTAGCTGAAGCTCGCTCGAGTAGGAAACATGATCTGGCCCTCCCGCTCACGCCGGGTCGCATCTTCGCGGCCCAATCACACTCCGTTCCGTGTTCGCGCCGGTCGGGTTCTCCGTCGCACCTTTTTCTTTGTCCTCTTCTGCGGAACCGCTGTCGGTGCGTTCTTCGGCTATCGCGGCGTGCGCCACTTTGTGTATGAGACCGATTACTTCAACATCACGAGCGTCGTGATCAACGGCGCGTCGCCCGAGCTCGAGAAACAGGCGCGCGAGTCGCTCACGGGGATGCTCGCGCTCGACGGCAACAACCTTGTCCGCCAGGACGTCGCGTTCATCCAGTCCGAGCTCGGCAAGATCCCGCGCGCGCTGCGCGTCAGCACGCGCAAGGTCTATCCCGGCACGATCCGCGTCGATTTCGTCGAGCGCCAGCCGCTTATGGTCGTGAACCTCGACGAGACGTACTTGATCGACAAGCACGGCGTGCTGCTCAGCCGCATCCACGGCCTGGACGCCACGCGCAAGGGCCTGCCGATGCTGACCGGCGTCCAGGCCGGCGCTCCCAAGGCCGGCGACACGCTCGCCCCGGCGCAGGTCGGAGCCGTCCTCGCCGCCGTCGATTTCATCCAGGCCAACGACCAGGCGTTGTGGAAGCAAATCATCGAATGGAACATCAACAGCAAGGCCGAGGTGACCGCGATCCTGCGCGCCGGCGCCGAGGTCCGCTTCGGGACGAAACCGCCCCTTGAACTGATGGATAAACTCAGCGGCGCGTTTCAGACCGCCAAGCTGCGCGCCGAATTCGAACAGGCCACCTACATCGACTTGCGCATGGACAACCAGCTTGTGATCATGCCCAAACAACTCTAGCCGCCCGGATACACCGCCATGCCCCTCCTCACACGCACCCTCAGCCTTCCGACCCTCACCCCCTCCGCGCGCCGCGCGACCGGCGGCTCGCGCGGGCAGGATGGAACCGTCCAGGCCCGCCGGCGCCGCCGCAAGCCGCGCCTCATCACCGGCCTCGACATCGGCACCACCAAGGTCTGCGCGATCATCGGCTCGGTCGATGAGGACGGGCGCATCACGGTCCTCGGCATGGGAGCGGCCCCCTCGCGCGGCGTTCGCCGCGGCGCGGTCATCAACATCAACGAGACCGTCGATGCTGTCATGAGCGCCTACGGCCAGGCGCACGAGCTGGCGCACATTCACCCGCGCGAGGTCTATGTCGGCATCGCCGGCGACCACATCAGCGGCGTGAACCTCGAGGGCACGACCGAAATCGCAAACCCCAACGCCGGCGTCGATCGCCGCGACTGCATGCGCGCACGCCAGCGCGCGCTCAAGATGATCCTGCCCAACGACGTCGAGATCCTGCACACGTTCACGCGCGAATACGCCGTCAACGAGCGCGGCGGCATCACTGACCCCATCGGCCAGTTCGGCCAGCGCCTGCAGGTCAAGATGCACGTCGTGACCGGCTCGGTCTCGGCCGGCAACAACATCTTCCGCTGCGTCCGCAAGGCCGGCCTCCGCACCAGCGGCGTCGTCCTCCAGTCGGTCGCCAGCTCGCTGTCCGTCCTCACCGAGCGCGAAAAGGAACTCGGCGTCGTCCTCGTCGATATCGGCGGCGGTACGAGCGACATCGCGATCTTCCAGGGCGGCGTCCTCCAGTCGATCAGCGAGATCGCCATGGGCGGCGACATCATCACGCAGGACGTCGCGAAGATGCTGCGCTGCTCGCCGCACGACGCCGAGAACCTCAAGAAGAAGTTCGGCCACGCCGTCCCGCTCGAGGTCGATATCGACGAGCGCATCGAGCTGCGCGCCCCGACTCCCGGCGCCAAGCGCGTCACGCACAGCCGCCGCGACCTCGCCGAGATCATCGAGGCCCGCGTCGAGGAAATCCTCCTTGGCGTCCAGAAGCAGATCCAGCGTTCCGGCTGCGCCGACCGCATCTACGCCGGCGTCGTCCTGACCGGCGGCACCGCGCTGCTCGAGGGCATCGGCGGCGTCGCCGAGCGCCTCCTTGGCTACCCGTGCCACATCGGCCGCCCGCAGAACATGCTCGGCATGAGCGGCGTCGTCAGCACGCCGATTTATTCGACGGCCGTCGGGCTGATCCGCTGGGCCGTGCAGGAGGGCGAATCCGCGCAGCGCGAAGGCTGGCTCGTCCGCAAGATCAAGAAATTTCTCGATATCTACGGTTGACCGTCGCCCCGCCGCTTGCCACCATATGCCGATTGCGAAGTGCGGAGTGCGGAATCCAATCCAATCATCAAAAGCTCGATTACGATTACGAGCACGAGCACGAGCACGACGCCGCGACTAAAATCCCCAAAGGAAGCCTGACATGGATTACCTGACCCCCGACCCCAAGCTCTATAACGTTCCGTGGATGACCGATGAATTCAACGGCATGCCGTGGCGTCTGTTCGGGCGCTCGGGCCTGCGCATTTCCGCCGTCGGCCTCGGCACCTGGAAGATGGGCTACCCCGACACCGGCGATGGCGCCCGCGTCGATGAGCCGACCAGCTTCGCGATCCTCGATCGCGCCATCGAACTCGGCATGACCCACTGGGACACCGCCAACCGCTACAACAACGCCTCCGGCAACTGCGAGCGCATCCTCGGCAAGTGGTTCAAGGCCAATCCCGACCAGCGCCGCAACGTCGTGATCGCCACCAAGATCTTTGGCGGCATGGACGGCCGCTCGCCGAATCACAGCCGCCTCTCGCGCCTCTCGGTCATGGAATCGACCTACGCCTGCCTCGAGCGCATGCAGGTCGAGTCGATCGACATCATGTATTTCCACTCCTACGACCCGATCACTCCGATCGAGGAATCGCTCGAGGCGATGGAAGACCTGATCCGCCAGGACCTCGTCCGGTATCTCGCCGTTTCCAACTACACGGTCGATCAGCTGCGCGCGACCGAGGCCGCCGCGCTGTCGGTTTCGAGTCGCGTCCGCATCCACGCGGTCGAGAACAACTACGACATCGTCAACCGCGAGAAGGCCGGCATGGGCGGCGTGCTCGACTGGTGCGCCCGCACCGGCGTCTCCTACATCGCATGGAGTCCGCTGGCCCGCGGCCTGCTCACCAACCGCTACCTCGA
>JAJFUE010000039.1 GCA_021372575.1 bacterium
GGTGAGGTCGTCGATGTCGGGAGGAATGGGCATGAGGCACAGGACCTATTCGAAGAGTGAAGGGCGAAAAGAAAAGATGAAAGATGAAAGATGAAAGATGAAATTGAATGAGAAATGAGCAATGAGCAATGAGAAATGAAAGTGGGAGGGTATGGAGAGCATGGCGGCATGAACAGGTTCGGGAATTGCGGGGCCGGGGAGTTTTCCCGGCGCGAGGGAGAGAGTAACAGAAAAGTTATGAAAAAGTCACTTCCCTTAGCGACCCTTATGGCCCTTAGGAAACTTAATTTTTAGAAAAAGGACGATTTTTTTTTGGGGGAGAGGACGGGGGGGGGAATGGGCGAAACAGGTTTTTGGCGATTGATGGCTGAAGCCGGTTGGCGAGAAGCCTCGACCCGGATTCTTTGAACGACGAAAGCTTAGCGCGGCGGAGCCGCGACCAAATATCCCGGATAAACACAAAATACACGAAAATAAGCACGATAATTCACGAAATGCAGGAGTTTGTCGCAGGTGCGCAAGTGGTGGATACTTCACAAATCCCCGCGGACTGTATGATATTTCGCCTTAACCAACTTTCAAGTCGTGCGTCCCGAAGCGACCTGCCGACCTTTTTTTCGTGAATATTCCGGGGCCGACAGGTATTCTATTCCTCCAAATATGATTCGGGCGAAGAAGGGGTGGACCCATGGCAAAGCGCAGGGCATTGGTGAGCGTATCGGACAAGACGGGCGTCGTCGAATTCTGCCGCAAGCTGGTTGAACTCGATTTCGAGATCGTCTCCACCGGCGGCACGATGAAGACGCTGATCGAGGCCGGCGTTCCGGCGACGCAGGTCAGCGACATCACGGGGATCCCGGAGATCCTCGGTGGCCGCGTCAAGACGCTGCACCCGGTCGTGTTCGGGGGCATCCTCGCCCGCCGGAACAACGCCACCGACATGGACACGCTGGCCGAGCTCGGCATCGAGCCGATCGACGTCGTGGCCGTGAACCTTTACCCGTTCGCCAAGACGGTCGCCAACCCCAAGGCGACCGACGAGGAGATCATCGAGCAGATCGACATCGGCGGGCCGTCGCTGATCCGGGCCGCCGCCAAGAACCATGACGACATTTACGTGGTCGTCGATCCGGCCGATTACGAGGCGGTGGTCGATGCGCTGGCTTCGGGGCGGTCGGCCGATTACGCCCGGCTGCGGCGGAAGCTGGCCGGCAAGGTCTTTGCGCATACGTCGAAATACGACAACCTGATCGCGGCATACATCACGACCGGCGACCGCAAGGCCGAAGGGCCGCTGGAGCCGGGGACCGAACCGGCCGGCTCGGGCATGCCGAAGACGCTTTCGATCGGCTGGCCGATGGCGCAGCCGCTTCGCTACGGCGAGAACCCGCATCAGGCCGCGGCGTTCTACGCCGACCCGAACTGTCCGTCGCCGTCGCTCGCGGCGTGCAAACAGCTTCAGGGCAAGGAACTTTCCTACAACAACTATCTCGACGCCGACACGGCGCTGGAGATGATCCGCGAGTTCCGCGACCCGGCGTGCGTGATCCTCAAGCACCTCAATCCGTGCGGCGCGGCGTGGGGCGACAACTGCCTCGAGGCGTGGAAGATGGCGCTGGCGTGCGATCCGACGTCGGCGTTCGGGGGCATCGCGGGGTTCAACCAGGTCGTGGACGGCGCGATGGCCGAGGAAATCTCGAAGATTTTCATGGAAGTGATCATCGCGCCGGCGTTCAGCGACGAGGCGCGCCGCGTGCTCGAGGCGAAGAAAAACCTGCGGCTGCTCGAAGCCGGGGATCTCACGCCGCGCTCGCCGCGCCTTTCTTACAAGTCGGTCTCGGGCGGCATGCTGGCGCAGGAACTCGATACCGCCATCGCCCAGCGCAAGGAAATGCGGGTCGTCTCGCAGGCCAAGCCGACCGATGACGACTGGCAGGGGCTGCTGTTCGCGAACCTCGTCTGCAAGTGGGTCAAGTCCAACGCGATCGTTTATGCGGACCGGCGGCGCACGCTCGGCGTGGGCGCCGGCCAGATGAGCCGCATCGACGCCGCGATGTTCGGCAAGCACAAGGCCGCCGCCGCCGGCCACGAGCTCCGCGGCTGTTACATGGCGTCGGACGCGTTCTTCCCGTTCCGCGACGTGGTCGATCTGGCGGCCAAGGCCGGCGTGCGCGCGATCATCCAGCCCGGCGGGTCGGTGAGGGACGAGGAATCGATCCTGGCCGCCGACGAACACGGCATCGCGATGGTGTTCACGGGGATGCGGCACTTCAGGCATTAAAAAAAATTCGAAATTCGAAATCCGAAATTCGAAACAAATCCGAATCAGTCGGAAATTCCAAATTTTCCTGATTCGGATTTCGTATTTTAGAATTTGTTTCGGATTTCGAAATTCGGATTTCGGATTTGGGGGCCTATTCGCCTTTGATCAATTCCGCGATCTCTTCCGGCTTGCCCAGGCCCTCGTGCCATTTCGGGTCGCCCAACAGGATCCCGACGAGGCGCGGGTCGAACGCCTTGCCGCTTTCGGCGCGCAGCGTCTTTTCGGCGGCTTCGAGGCCCGGGGCCTTGCGGTAGGGGCGGTCCTCGAGCATCGTGTCGGCCATCTCGGCAAGGCGCAGGATGCGCGCGCCGAGCGGGATCCACTCGCCGGCCAGCCCGTCCGGATACGACGGATACGGCCCGGAAAGCTCGCTGTCGTAGCGCTCGTGGTGCGAGCGGATGAGCGGGCGGACCGGCTCCAAATGCTCGATCCCCTGGAAGAACTGTTCGCCGAGCTCGGGGTGGTGGCGCAGCGCCTCGACCTCGGCCGGCGTGTGCTCCTCGCTCTTTTGCAGGATGTCGGCCGGCAGCGACGCCTTGCCGATGTCGTGCAGGAGCGCGGCCAGCGCCAGCGTCTCCATCTCGTCGGCCGAGAGCGCGAGGACCTTGCCGATTTTAAGCGCGAGGTGCGCGACGCGGCGGGCGTGCTGCGGATAATACGGCGCCTTGCGCCACAGCATGTTGCACAGGCTGCCGACGACGCGGTCGGCCGCCTCGACACGCTCGAGGTTGTCCGTCAGCAAAGCGTGAATCAGTTGCACGCGCTTCTGGCGGGCCTTCTGCGCATACATCGCCTGGTCGGCATCATAGATTAAATTCTCGATCGAGTTGGCGTCGGCCGAACGCAGCCCGAGGCTGATGCTGATCATCATGCGCTCGTCGGTCTGGTGGTGGTTGCGCTCGATGAACGCGCCCTCGATACGGCGCCGCACCAGCTCGGCCTGCTCGTGGTTGGTGTTGGCCATCAGCACGACGAATTCGTCGCCGCCGTAACGCACGACGACATCGTGGGCGCGCACGTGGGCCTGCAGGATCTTGGCCGTCTCGCGCAGGACGAAGTCGCCGAACGGATGCCCGTAGGTGTCGTTCGTCCGCTTGAAGTCGCACAGGTCGATCATGAGCAGGCTGATCGGCGTGTTGTAGCGCTTGACGCGCGGGATTTCGAGCTCGAGGACGCGGTCGAGGAAGTAGCGGTTGTGCAGGCCGGTGAGGGGATCAGTCTCGGCGCGGTGCTCGGCGTGCGTGCGCAGGATGAGGTTTTCCATCGCCGCCGCGGCGAGGCGCGCAAAGGTGTCGAGCACCGGCTTGTAGAGCGGCGTGCCGTCGTGCCGGGGCTGGTCGGCGTAGATGATGCCGAGGGGTTTGAGGCCGATGACCAGCGGAAGCAGGACGCCGCGCTCGGCGGGCTCGATCTGCGTTTCGTCGCCGAGGAACGAAATGAGGTAGTCGTGCGGGCGGCTGTCAAGCAGGAGGGCCTCGCCCTGGCGCATCGCCGCGACAAAACGGTTGCGGCCTTCCTCGGCGGGGACGGCGCGCGGCTTGAGCGGCTGGCTGAAGCCGGTTTCGACCTCGCCGCGCAGGACGTTGGACTCGGGGTTGACGAGCGCGATGTAAATGCGCGTCATGTTGAACTGGCGGTTCATGATCGTCATGAACATGCCGAGCATCGTCTGGCGGTCGGTGACGATCATCGCGCGGTGCATCATCTCGTGGAGCTTGCGCATCTGGTCGTTCTGGCTCTCGAGTTCCTCGTGGCGCATGATGCGGTTGATGACGCGGCGGATGGCGGCGCCGAGCTGCTTGAGGCCTTCGGCTTGGCCGGGCCCGAGTTGGGCGCCGGGATCGACGGCGATCCACAGGACGGCATCGGCGCCCAGGCCGCCGATCAGCGGCACGATCAGGCTGTGCGCGGGCTTCTGGAGCGGTTCCATCGCCGGCGGGTCGGCGGGGTTGACGAGGCGGTCCGGGGGAAGCTTGAACAGGAACGGTTCGCCGGGGCTGGCGGCGATGGCCTGTTCGAGCTCGTCACTCAGAACGAACGGGCGGAAAAGGCGGTGGTTTTCGAACTGCCGGGCTTCGATCAAGATGCACTTGCCGTTGCCGTTGGGCCGGATCAGCAGGCCGCAATCATGGACGGTCTGGCCGGCCAGCAGCTGACGCAGGGCCACGGCACAAACGCGGTGGAGGCCCTCAAGGTCTTCAACCTCAAGGATCGACGTGACAAGCTCGGACCTCATGTCTTCAACATCTCTCATGGGCCGTTCCGCTCAATTCGCTCATAAAATACACGGCTAACCGGCGTTAAAAGCCGAATCGGCCTTCGAGGAGCTTATCGGCGAAGGGCGTGGGGCGCTCAAGCCCCCTCGCAGCCATCTTCTGGTGCCACAACATCCGATGCCACAGCTGGAGATGTGGCGTCTTTTATCCAACGCTCTGGGTTCAATTATTGGAATCGTCACGCCGGGAGGCAAGCGGAATCTGGTACAGCGGCGGACGGGGCCGCGTACCATTTGTCAATTAGGGATCGAAAAAAAACTTGCCACAGGCGACGTAAAGCCTTATAGATTAATCTGTTATGACTAAGGGACATGCTGATCCGGAAATCAGTGCGTCATTGCAGCGGGTTGCATGGGAGGATGGCGTGCAATGATTAAGATCGATATCGTCAAGAAAATCGCCACGAAGCTCGAGATCAAGGACCGCGAGGCGTTGTCGGTCGTTGATACGATCATCGACTCGATCAAGCAGTGCATCAAAGAGCACGACCGGATCGAGATCCGCAACTTCGGGGTGTTCCAGGTGAAGCAGCGCAAGCCGCGCACCGGCCGCAACCCGCGGAACAAAAAGGAATATCCGATCAAGCCGCGCAAGGTCGTGACGTTCAAGCTCGGCAAGGAGCTCAAGGACTTCGCCCTCGAGCCGACGGCAAACGGGACTCCCGCAACCGAGCCGGTGGTCTCGCAGGGAAGCCCTGAGGCGACGGCGTGAGGAATCGTGGATCGTGGGGCGTGGGGCGTGAATCGTGGGACGTGGATCGTGGGTCGCATTCGAATCTCATCTAAATAAGCCTATTTTGAGATGGCATCCATCCAAGATTATCGCGATCTGGAAGTCTGGCAAAAATCAATCGAGTTGGCCTGTTCCATTCAGGAATATTCAAAGAATTTTCCGCGCGGGGAGATGTTCGGCCTAACCTCACAGATAAGAAGGGCGGCTGTATCGATCGCGGCGAACATCGCTGAAGGCTGCGAACGAAACTCGACCAAGGAATTCATTCAATTTTTGGGATTTGCCCGCGGTTCAGCGGCAGAACTCGATACTCACGTCATCCTGGCGACCAGATTCGGTTACCTCGCACAATCGTAATCCGCCATCTTAGCTGACCAAATAAAGCGCATTCGAATGATGCTTTCCGCACTGGTGCGATCATTAAATCGCCGCGAATCGTGAATCGTTGATGCCAGAAAGCACGGACCTCAATCCGCGACCCACGGTTCACGGTATTCAAGTTACGATCCACGATTCACGATCCACCATTCACAATTTTTACTTTTTCGCCGCAAGTCGCTGTGGACACTTTGGTTGCCGGGGGATACAATCGGCGCTGCTCTAGGGGTGTGCCCTGCCTTGTTTCAAGCATTCACACGGCGATAGGGCAGCCGTATCTTACTTTTCGCAGTAGGAGCATGATATTATGCATCTGCAATTGATCGACTGGGTCATTATCGTTGCGACGCTGGTGATCTGCTTCTTCCCCGCGCTGCTGTTCGGCAAGCGCGCTGGCAAGAACACGACCGAGTTCTTCGTATCGGGCCGCAGTGTGCCGTGGTGGCTGGCGGGCCTGTCGATGGTCGCGACCACGTTCAGCAGCGACACGCCGAACCTGGTCACCGACATCGTTCGGCGGCAGGGCGTGGCGGGCAACTGGTGCTGGTGGGCGTTCACGCTGACCGGCGTGGCGACGGTGTTCTTTTACGCGCGGCTGTGGCGCCGTTCGGGCGTCATGACGGACCTCGAGTTTTATGAGCTGCGCTACTCGGGCAAGGCCGCTTCGGTCGTGCGCGGGTTCCGCGCCGTCTATCTGGGCCTGTTCTTCAACTGCCTGATCATGGCGTCGGTGAACCTGGCCGCGTGCAAGATCGCGGCGATCCTGTTTGGCATCCCAATGTGGCAGACGCTCCTGTTTGTCGGCCTGCTGAACGTCGTCTTCGCGATGCACTCGGGCCTGTGGGGCGTGCTGGTCATCGACATGATCCAGTTCTTCATCAAGATGACGGCGGTGATCGCGGCGGCTTACTACGGCGTCAAGGCCGTGGGCGGCATGGACGTGCTGGTCGAGAAGCTCACCGCGCCGCAGCTTGCCCCCGACGGCGTCCATACGATTCATTTCCTGAACGTTCTGCCCGACTTTACGAATAACTGGGATTTGGCGCTTGCGATCTTCATCATGCCGATCGCGGTGCAGTGGTGGGCGGTCTGGTATCCGGGCGCGGAGCCGGGCGGCGGCAGCTACATCGCCCAGCGCATGCTGGCGTCGAAGTCGGAGAAGGATTCGCTCGGCGCGGTGCTGTTCTTCAACGTCGCGCACTACGTGCTGCGGCCGTGGCCGTGGATCATCACCGGCCTTGCGTCGATGATCATCTACCCGCAGCTTTCCGACATTTCGAAGGAATTCCCGAACCTCGACAAACTCGGGGTCCCGCTGGGGCACGACCTCGGCTTCCCCGCGATGCTCAAGTTCCTCCCCGTGGGCATGGTCGGCCTGATGGTTGGCGGCCTGATCGCGGCCAACTCCTCGACGATCCTCACCCACCTGAACTGGGGATCCTCTTATTTGGTTCACGACTTCTATCAGCGCTTCCTGGTCAGGGGCAAAAGCGAAAAGCATTACGTGTGGGCGGGCCGTTTCTGCACGCTCGGGCTGTTCCTGATCTCGTCGGCGATGGTCTTTAAACTGGTCAGCGCCAAGGACACGTTCGACGTCGTCCTTCAAGTGGGCGCGGGCACCGGCCTGCTCTACCTGATCCGCTGGTTCTGGTGGAGGATCAATGCATGGTGCGAAGTCGTTGCGATGGTCAGCTCCTTTGCTGTCTCGCTCGTCTTTTTATGGATCAACAAAGAACACTCGCTTGCGGGCCTGCCCCCGATCAGCACCCACATCGCCCTGATCATCACGATCCTGGTGACGACCGCGTGCTGGCTGGCGGCTGCCTACCTCGCTCCGCAGACCGACCGCAAGGCGCTGATCAACTTCTACAAGAAGGTGCGTCCGTTCGGGCCGGGTTGGGAAGCGGTCCGTCGCGAGGCGGGCATCTCCAAGGAGGAAGCCGGCGCGACTCACGAACACATTCCGCTGGCGCTGCTTGGCTGGTCCGCGGGCTGCGCGACCATCTGGTCGTCGCTGTTCACGATCGGCAACTTCCTCTATGGGCGTTGGACTGCTTTCTGGGGATGTTTGATTGTGTTCGTTGTCACCGGCCTGATCCTGATCAAGGTTGTCTCGATCCTGTGGGAGAACAGCACGGCGTCAGCAGCGGCTGACGAAGCGAGAGACCTTGCCGAAGCAGCAGCAGTCAAGCAGACGTCCAAGCGGAGCTGAAGATGAAGATCGCGGAATTCAAGAACAACGGCATGATGCAGGAGCTTCTATGCGGCAAGGGGCTTCGCGCCACCGCCGCAGAGAAGGCCTCGCTGTATGCCAGGGCGGCGTCGATGCTCGGCGCCTCCGACGATACCGATGCGGTCGGGCTGTTCGTGCCCGGCCGCATCGAAGTTCTCGGCAAGCACACCGACTATGCCGGCGGCTCGTCGATCGTGACGGCCGTCGATCGGGGCTTCTGCCTCGTTGCCATCCCGACCGGCGACAAGACCATCGAAGTCATGACCGACCACGAAAAACCGGCCGTGTTCACGATGAGCCCGGACCTGCAGCCGACGGTCGGCGACTGGTCGAACTACCCGATGACCGTGGCCCGGCGGCTGGTGCGCAACTTCGGCCCCGGCCTGCACGGCGCGCGGATCGCGTTCATCAGCGACCTGCCGCCGGCGTCGGGCATGTCGAGCTCGAGCGCGTTGATGATCGCCATCGCCATGGCGCTCATCGCCGTCAACAAGCTCGACGAGACCGACCTTTACAAGCGCAACATCCCGGACCGCATCTCGCTAGCCGGCTATCTGGCGACGGTTGAAAACGGCCTGAGCCACGGCGAGCTGACCGGCGACCGCGGCGTCGGGACGTTCGGCGGCAGCGAGGACCATACCGCGATCCTGAATTCTCGGCCGGGGAACCTCGGGCAGTATGCCTACTCGCCGACGCGCCACGAGGCGTGGTATGCGTTCCCGGAGGACCTCACCTTCGCGATCGCCTACTCGGGCGTGCAGGCGCAGAAGACCGGACCGGTGCGCGAGAAGTACAACGGGCTGTCGCTCATGACGCGGGCGATCAGCGACGCGTGGATCGCCTGCGGCAACAAGGCGCTTCCGCACCTGGGGGCGATCCTTGCCAGCGAGGATGGCGCCGAGGCCCGGCTGCGCAAGTGCCTGGCCAACTTCCAGTCGTCGTATCCGAAAGCCGACCTGGACCGGCGCCTCGACGCGTTCGTCGAGGAGAACTGCCGGATCATCCCGGCGGCGGGCGCGGCGCTCAAGGCGGGCGACTTCACGAAGTTCGGCGAGATCGTTGATCGCTCGCAGGACGCCACCGAGAACCTGCTCGGCAACCAGATCCCCGAGACGATGTTCCTGGCCCACGAGGCCCGGAAGCTCGGGGCGATCGCGGCGTCGGCGTTCGGCGCCGGCTTCGGCGGCAGCGTGTGGGCGCTCGTCAAACGCTCGGAGGGCGACAAGTTCGTCGAGCGCTGGATGCGGGCCTACTCGGCCGAATACCCCGAGGCGGCCATGGCGGCGCACGGTTTCTCAACCGGACCCGGGCCGGCGGCGTTCGAGCTGTGATATACTGAGGCATGCACTCGAGCGCTGAAATCTTCGATGACATCGATCAGCTCGGCGACAAGTTCGCCGAAACTCTGGCGGTCCGCGTAAAAGAATGCGCGGGCCGCCGTTTCTTTCTGGCCCTGTCCGGCGGCAGGACTCCCGAGTCGCTGATGCATCGCCTGACGCTGCCCGGCCTGCGCGATGCCGCGCCATGGGAAAAAGTCGAGCTGTTCTTCACCGACGAGCGGCCGGTCGGGCCCGACCACCCCGATTCCAATTACGGCATGGTCCAGCGCGCGTGGCTGGACAGCGGCGCCGTGCCCGAGGGGCAGGTCCACCGCATGCAGGGCGAGGCCGGGAGCCTCGCGGCCGAGGCCGAGCGCTACGAGGATTTGATCACCCGGATTGTGCCGCCGGGGCCGACGTCGTTCCCGGCGTTCGACCTGATCGTGCTCGGAATCGGCGACGACGGCCACGTCGCGTCGCTGTTCCCCGGCACGAAGGCCCTCGACGAGACGATGCGCGTGACGACGGTCAACCACGTGCCGAAACTGGGGCTGGATCGACTGACGATCACGTTTCCGGTCATTAATGCCGCGCGCGAGATCTGGATGATCGTGTGCGGGGAGAGCAAATCGGCGGCCGTGGCGCGTGCGCTGAGCGGACCGCCCCAGAGCCTCATCGAACCGCTGCCGGTCTCGCTGGTGCATCCGGCGTACGGGAAGATGAAGTGGTGGCTCGACCGCGCCGCGGCGAGCAAATGGAAAGCCGAATCCCGAACCGCGTAACGCTTCGATTCATACGAGCCCCACCGGGGGTTCCCGTTGGTCACCCCGGCTACAACCTGCCGGCCCTTCGGGCCTGGGTTATTTTCGAAATCATTTGGCCGCAGCTTGAATTAAGAATTTTCGTAATAGAGCGAGTGACAAAAGTCTTGAGGCAATCGCCGTAATCGAAATGGGGCTCGGTTTCGAAGTTCGGTGTTGATTCGATTACGATTACGATTACGATTACGAGCACGAGCACCAGCCTACGCCAAGGCTTCGGCTGGCACGCCGAGCACGAACCGATAACTATCGGCAAACGCGCTACCCTTTGATGACGCCGATGGGGCGCATGCGGGCGACTTTGCGCGAGAGGTTGGCTTCGTGGACGACGTTGACCACGTCGTCCACGTCTTTATAGGCGGCGGGTTGTTCCTCGCAGAGGCCCTTGCGGGTGTGCGAGCGCGCGACGATGCCGCGCTCGACAAGGTCCCTTAAGACCTCGGAACTGTTCGCGTGCTTCATCGCGGCATGGCGGCTCAGGGCGCGGCCGGCGCCGTGGCAGGTCGTGCCGAAGCTCTGCTCCATGGCGCCCTGCGAACCAATCAGGACCCAGCTGGCGCGGCCCATGTCGCCGGGGATGAGGACCGGCTGGCCGATCTCGCGATAGATTTCGGGGATCTCGGGGTGGCCGGCGGGGAACGCGCGCGTTGCGCCCTTGCGATGCACGAGCAACTCGCGCTCCCCTCCCTCGACCTTGTGGCGCTCGAACTTGGCGATGTTGTGCGCGACGTCGTAAATCATTTCGAGCCCGAGGCGCGACCATGACTGGCCGAACACCTTCTCGAACGCCTCGCGCGCCTGGGCCATGAGGAGCTGCCGGTTGCACCAGGCGAAGTTGGCCGCGGCGCGCATCGAGCCGAGGTAACGCTCGCCCTCGGGGCTGTTGATGGGGGCGCAGGCGAGCTGGAGGTCGGGCAGCTTGTAACCGAAGCGTTCCTGAAATCCGCGCAGTTCATGGAGGGCGTCCTCGCACACCTGGTGGCCGAACCCGCGCGAGCCGCTGTGGATCATCACGCAAACCTGGCCCTTGTAGAGGCCCAGCGCCTCGGCCGCGGCGGGGTTGATCACCTGATCCACGACCTGCACCTCGAGGAAGTGGTTGCCGGCGCCGAGCGTGCCGCACTGGCCGCGGCCGCGCGCAAAGGCGCGCTCGCTGACGACCGAGGCGTCGGCGCCCTCGATACAGCCGCCGCTTTCGGTGACTTCGAGGTCGTGCTCGCCGAGGGCGCCGCCGGGCAGGGCACGCGGGCCGTTCTCGAGGATGCGGCGCATCTCGGCGTCGCTGAAATGGTATCGGCCGCCCTGGCCGACGCCCGCGGGAATCGTCGCAAACAGCGTCTCCATGAGCGCCGTCATGTGCGGCTTGACGTCGCCGTGCGCAAGGTCGGTGCGCAGCAGGCGCACGCCGCAGTTGATGTCGTAGCCGACACCGCCGGGCGAGACGACGCCGCCTTCGGCAGGATCGGTGGCGCAGACGCCGCCGATGCAGAAGCCGTAGCCCCAGTGGATGTCGGGCATGGCGAGGCTCGCCTTGCGGATGCCCGGCAGGCAGGCGACGTTGGCGACCTGCTCGAGCGCCTCGTCCTTCGCGAGGGCGGCCATGATCTTCTCGTCGGCGAACACGATGCCATCAACGAGCATTCCCGGCCGCGCGTCGCGCGGGATGCGCCATGTCGTTTCGCTGAGCTTTTCGATCGGGATATGAGCCATTTTCAATCTTTAAATGTCGATGATGACCTGGCCGCGCCAGAGGCCGGCGAGGCGTTCGACCTTCAGCGTGTGGTAGGTGACGGCCTTGATGTCCTGGTAGCGCTGGTGCTTGATCGGGTTGAAGAGCTCGCCGTAGGCGATCGCCTTGAGCCGCGCGCCGTCGAGCTTCACGTCAAACTGCACAAGCACGAGGCCGCGCGTCGAATAGACGAACAGCAGTTCCGAGAGCCAGTCGTGCAGAAGCGAGGCCAGGTCGTCGGCCTGGATGTCGATGTGAACAGCCTCGCGCGAGCCGACCGTCTCGGGGTTCTCGACGAGCAGGCTCGCGAACCCCCGACCGGCGTCGGCAAAGAACTCCTCGGCGGTTTCGGCCTCGATGCGCAAACCAATATCAGCTGTATGTTCGATGATTTCGAACATCAAGATCCCCCTTTTTTGTTATTTTACCATGAATCGAGGGGTGAAAAGGATTCGTTTTGCTTTTCGATTACGATTACGAGCACGAGCACGAATCAGAGCGCCTGTCCAGGGCCGAGGCGGCCCAGACGAGGGCGTAGGCCCAGATGAAGAAGGTCATCGAGCCGAAGTTCTGCTTGAGCATGTAGAAATTCATGCCGGCGATGAGGAGGGCCAGCTCGAACGCGAGCCACGCGCCGGCCACGCCGCGGTCCGCGGGATTGGCGCGGCGCCAGGCAAGGAGGAGCGCGGCCCAGCGCACGATGCAGAAACCGAGAAGGGCAAGGCCGGCGGCGACGCCGCTTTCGGCCATCGTCTCAAGCCAGACGTTGTGCACGTGCTTCATTTCGTCGCTGCCGGAGAGGCTTTGCCGGGCGGCCTCGCTGCCCTCGGTGAAGACGTAGAGCTTGTAGGCGCGCTCGACGTTTTTGCGGCTGTAGCCGAGGCCGGAGAGGGGGTGTTCGCGGATCGACTGCAGGCTCCAGCCCCACGCCATGATGCGGGTTTTCATCGAGGTGAGCGGCGGCTGGTTGACCATGTAGGTCCGCGGATCGAAGACGGTCTTCATTTGCTTGCTGAACGTGCTCGGGATCGCGATCGCGGCGATGACGGCAACCGCCACGGCCCCGATCAGGATGCGGCGCGAAATCGTCGCGATCCACACGAAGGCGCCGGCCATGGCGGCCATGGCGATGCCGCGCGTGTAGGTCTGCATGATGATCCAGAAGCCGGCGGCAGCCAGCGCGAAAGCCGCCCAACGCCGGCGCGGCACGGCGGCGGCGCGCGCGGCGACAAGCATCATCATCATCCCAAGCATCGCCCAGTAGGCGGTGCGGTTGAAATGGAGCATCGGGAACTCGATGCGGCGGCGCGGGATTTCCCAGCCGGCCCTCTCGGCCTTGGAGAAGACGAGATTCCAATCGACGAGCCTGGCGCGGATCGACGCCGGGCCGGCGAGGTCGATGATGTTGATCAACACCGAAATCACCATCAGCGCGCCGAAGACGCAGGCGATGGCGAGGCCGGTGTCGCGGAGGAAGTCTTTGTCGCGCTCGGCGGCGCGGGCCCAGCCGGCGATGAGCGCCATCGGCAGCGCGCGTTCCATCGTGAAGTCGCGGAGGACGTCGATCGGGCGCGGCGCCATGATCGCCGTCGCCAGGCAGATCATCGTGTAGATGATCAGCAGCTCCATCCCGAATGGCAGCCACGGTCCGCGGCGCGTTCCGTCAAGCCTGCGGACGGTCAGCATCGGCGCGCTCAGCCACAGGAACGAGGCCGTCAGATAAACCACCGTGAACGACTGGGGCATCTTAAGGCGTTCGAGGTGGCGGCGGCCTTCCTGAAAGATGACCTCGTGAAGGCCGTAGGCGCAGGCCACGGCGAAGCCGGCAAAGGCGGCCCCGAACAGGAGCCGGCGCCGCCAGTCGCCCTCGCGGTCGCCCAGGAGCATCGCCGCGACGGCCGCGCAGACCAGGTAGAATTGGATGTGCGAAATATTGAGGATTTTGGGCGAAATGGGACCGATCGCGTAATCGAGGCAGCCGCCGAGCGCCGCCAGAACGGTCAGGGCCAGCAGGATCGGGCGCGGTATTTGATACGGACCAGTCATCGCCGATCCATTATTAGGACGGCCGGCGGCAATACAAGCGTTAATTCAAGTCCTTAGTCCTTAGTCCTGAGTCCTGAGTTGGGGATGTTGATTCATTGACATTCAAGGGCGAATTCATGATTCTGGTGAATTGGGAAGAATACCCGGATTTTCTCACCAGTTCTGATCGGTTGGCCAAGGGAGGTCAGTCCCATGGTTCGATTTCTGGTGATCCTCGTGGTCGTGGGTGTGTTCGGCTACCTGGGCTACAGCATCGTGATCAATGCGCCCAGCGACAGGACCGTGCAGGGCATCGCGCAGCTGTACGTCCGCGCCACGATCGACAATGACAAATCCAGAATCGAAATGATCTGCGAGCCCGGAGTATCGGGATATGCCTTGGGCGTGGCCGGGCAACTGCGCCCCCTGCTGGGGGGCAACCCCTCGCTGAACTGGCAGAGCCGGCAGCCACGGATCGGCCAGCGCGCGATTTCAGCCCCGATCTCCGGCCGCGGGCGGACGCTCGTGGTCGAGGTCAACAAGCACGGCCGGAGTTACCGGATCGCGGCTGTCGGGCTGATGTAAAACCTTCATTGCGCGAGGATGTATCGCGCCCGGACCTGCTCGCGTTTCCATGCCGCCATTTCGGCCAGGTACAGCTCGGTGTCAAAGAGCGGCAACGGCGCCCATTCGGTGAGGGTTTCCGTTTTGGCCTTGATCAACGTCGCCTGCTCGGGCAACGGGGTCAAATACGGATTGTAGTAATTGGAATAGCCGTCCTTTGCGACCGCGCTCTGAAGCTGGCTGACGGGCTGCCAGGACAGGGCAAACGCCTCGTATTCGGGCGGCGGTGTCTTGAGCGCAACCTCGGCCCGGGCCCGCGCCATGGCTGGCGTGTCAGACACCCCATACGGCTGATCCGCCATCCGTCCGTGGATATCGATGTCAGGGATGCTTGAATCGGCAAAGCTGATGCGAATGACCGTTTCGGCACCAAATGCCACACTGGCGGCCATCCAGGCCGCCATCACAAGCAGGCAAAACCGCGTTTTCATCGCTGCGCCCTCCATCGTCTGCATTCGATAGATTCATCATAAATCGCCTTGGTTTGCAGGCCTAGAAAAGGACACAAGGGACCCAAGGGACCAAGGGGATCGGGGAAATCCGCGGTTCTCGAAAATTACTGTTCGAGCCGGACGATTATGATAAATTACTCCAAGAACCGGCATTGCCAGACAGGATCGGACAAGAAATGAAAGCGATCAATGCAACGGCGGAAATCGACTCGGAAGGGTGGCTGACCGTCCACACGCGGCTGCCCGAGAAAATGGAAGCCGGTCCGGTCGAAGCCATCATTGTCCTGCAGCCCGGCCAGGCGAAGGCCGGAGCCGCATCGAAGCAGAACCGCATCATCGAGTGCATCCGCGAGTTGCGCAAACTCGGCCCGATCGCGGGAATGGATGATCCGGCAGCGTGGCAACGTTCAATGCGTGAAGATCGCGATGTTCGCCGCGGGAACTGACAAGCAATGCTGATCGACAGCAACATCGTCATCTATTCGATCCAGCCCGGGCATGAATTTCTCGATCACTGGCTCGCGCGCGACGACACATCGTTCTCCGTCATCACGCAAATTGAGGTTCTTGGTTTCCCGCAATTGACGGATTCCCAGCGCACGCGGTTTGAGGATTTATTTCAAGCCGCGACAATTGTGCAAATGGACGAGGCGGTAACGCAGGAATGCATCCGCCTGCGCCGCGAGCGCCGCATCAAATTGGCCGACGCGATCATTGCGGCGACGGCTCTAACGCATCGACTTCCACTCGTTACGCGCAATGTCGAGGATTTCGCGGGCGTCCCCGGCCTTGAGATCATCAATCCGTTCGACGCGTGATGAATCATCAAAATTCCTTCCGACGCCGCTGTTGATAAAATTCCTGCGCGGCGGTTTAATGATTGGTTCGAAGCGCCTTCGGGCGACTCAATTTCACCCTGGAATCGCAAACATGACCGCTCAGCGACCCAACCGGCTCGAAATCGGACTCAAGCCCGGCGTCACCGACGCCCGCGGCGAACACGTCGCCCACGGCGCCAGCGCGCATTTGGGACTGCCGTCCCTGCGCGTGCGCACGCGCGACGTCATGATTTTCGACGTGGCGCTCAGCGCGGATGAACTCGAGGCCGTCACGCGCGAATTCACCGATCCGGTCATCCAGACGAGCGCCTCGCCGCGGCTCGAGACCGACGGCGCGTTCGATTGGATGGTCATCGTCGGCTTCAAGCCGGGCGTGACGGACAACGTCGGGCGCACGGCGCGGGCGGCACTGATCGATATCCTGGGGCGCAAGCTGGCCGCCAATGAGGCGGTCTATACGGCGACGTCGTACCTGATTTCGGGCGGGAGCCTTTCGCGCAAACAGGCCGAGGCGCTGGCGCGCGACCTGCTCGCCAACACGCTGATCGAGACGATCGAGGTGATCTCGCCGGAGGAATGGGCCGCAGGCAAGCCGGCGATCAAGGTGCCAAAGGTGAGCGCCAAGCCCGAGCGGAAAGTCGAGCGCGTTGACTTGAACGTGAGCGACGAGGAGCTGATGAAGATCAGCTCGAGCCGGACGCTTTCGCTGTCGCTGGTTGAGATGCAAACGATCCGCGAGCATTTCGCGTCGGAAGCAAGCAAAGCCGAACGCAAGGCCGCGGGGCTGGACGAGCGGCCGACGGATGTGGAACTGGAGATGCTCGCACAGACGTGGAGCGAGCACTGCAAGCACAAGATTTTTAACGCGCTGATCGACTACGAAGACGAGGACGGATCGCACCGAACGATCGATTCGCTGTTCAAGAGCTACGTGAAGGCGGCGACGGACGAGGTCGCCAAGCGGCGGCCGTGGCTCGTTTCGGTCTTTCATGATAATGCCGGCGTGATCGCATACAACGACCGAATGGACCTGGTCTATAAGGTCGAGACGCACAACTCGCCGAGCGCGCTGGAGCCGTACGGCGGCGCGATGACCGGGATCGTCGGCTGCAACCGCGACCCGCTGGGGACGGGCCTGGGCGCGGAGCTTTTGATCAACGTGTGGGGCTACTGCTTCGCCTCGCCGGAGACGCCTGACGAATCGGTCCCGGAGGGGATGATGCACCCGCGGCGGCTGCGCGACGGCGTCCACAAGGGCGTCATCGACGGCGGCAACCAGTCGGGCATCCCGTACGGCGTGGGCTGGGAGTTCTTCGACCCGCGCTACATGGCCAAGCCGCTGGTGTATTGCGGGACGCTCGGGATTATGCCGAAGCAGCTGCCGGACGGGCGGCCGGCTTCGGTGAAATCGCCGCACGTTGGTGATTTGATCGTCATGGCCGGCGGGCGGATCGGCAAGGACGGCATCCACGGCGCGACGTTCAGTTCGGAAGAGCTGCACGCGGATTCGCCGGTGCAGGCGGTGCAGATCGGCGACCCAATCACGCAAAAGAAGATGAGCGACTGGCTGATCGAGGCGCGCGACGCGGGTTTGTATAGCGCGGTCACGGACAACGGCGCGGGCGGGCTTTCGAGTTCGGTCGGTGAGATGGCCGAGATGACCGGCGGCGCGGACGTCGATCTGTCCAACGCGCCTTTGAAATACGAGGGCCTTCAACCGTGGGAAATCTGGCTGAGCGAGGCGCAGGAACGGATGACGCTCGCCGTGCCGCCGGAGAAGATCGAAGCGCTCAAGGATCTGGCGCGGCGGCGCGATGTGGAGCTGAGCGTGCTGGGCACGTTCACCACATCGGGGCGGCTCAAGCTGAGCCACGCCGGCGAGGTCGTCGCGCTGATCGACATGCAGTTCCTGCACGAGGGCGACCCGCGATACCAGTTGCGCGCGCAGTGGAAAAGGCCGCAGTTCGAACGGCCGGCGCTGCCGGCGGACAACGATTTGACGGGCGAACTGCTCGGGCTGCTCATGCGGCTCAACATGGCTTCGGACGAGAGCAAGGCGCGGCAGTACGACCACGAGGTCAAGGGGCGCACGGTGGTCAAGCCGTGGGTCGGCGCCGAGCGCGACGTGCCGAGCGACGCGACGGTGTTCATCGCCGAATACGGCGGGCGCGAGGGGATCGTGCTTTCAGCCGGGTTCAATTCACACCTCGGCGACATCGATTGCTACAACATGATGGGGTGGGTCATCGACGAGGCGATCCGGCGGATTATCGCGGTCGGCGGGCGCGTCGATTACATCGCCGGGCTCGACAACTTCTGCTGGCCGGACCCGGTGGAGTCGGCCTCGACACCCGACGGCAAATACAAGCTGGCGCAACTCGTACGCGCGAACATGGGCCTCTACGACTACTGCGTCGCGTTCGGCGTGCCGCTCATTTCGGGCAAGGACTCGATGAAGAACGACTCGAGCCGCGGCGGGCGCAAGATATCGATCCCGCCGTCGGTGTTGTTCTCGGCGATCGGGCGGATCGACGACATCGACAAGGCCGTGACGCTCGAGGCCAAACGCGCGGGCGACCTCGTGTACGTGATCGGGCAGACGCGGTCGGAGCTCGCGGGAAGCGAATACGCATGGATGTCGAGCGAGCGCGCCGGCAAGGGGTGGGACGAAGGCCCGACGATCGGCGGGAAGATTCCGGAGATCAACGCGGGCGCGATGTGGCAGGTGTACGAGGCCACGGAGAAGGCGGTGAAGGCGGGGCTTGTGCGGTCGCTGCACGCGCCGGCGCTGGGTGGGCTCGCGGCGGGGTTTGCGCGGGTTTCAATGGGCGGCGAGATGGGGCTGTCCGTCGAGCTCGAGGCGATCCCGACGGGAGAAGGCATGAACCCGACCGAGTGCCTGTTCAGCGAAAGCGCGGGGCGGTTCATTGCGACGGTCGCGCCGGAGAACGCGAGAGAATTCGAGAAGCTGTTTAACGGGATTCCGTGCGGTCGCGTCGGCGTGGTCGGCGAGCAGCCATACCTGATCGTGACGGCCCACGGCGGGACGCCGATCGTGAAGCTGGATTTAAAAGAAGCCAAGATGGCATGGAAAAGCGCGCTGGCGGACGAGTAAAAATATTAGTATAATTATTGTGAATTGGTTGAACGTTTTTCATTGGGTGATTTATGAATAGCGACGAACGCCCCGTTTTCAAAACACGATTGACGACAATCGAAAATCAGGACGAGTTCGATCGGGAGTTCTGGCGCGAGGCCGGGCCGAAAGCGCGCCTTGACGCCGCCGCGGAAATGACGCGCGAATATTATCTGATCAAAGGCATCAATCCCGATGAAGCCATATTTCAAAGAACTGTTGGGCATCTTCAACGACAAGCACGTTGAGTATCTCGTCATCGGCGCCCACGCAGTTATCTTCTACACCGTTCCCCGCTACACCATAGATCATGATGTTTGGGTCAACCCAACGGAAGAAAACGCGTGCAAAGTATTCGAATCGCTCATCGAATTCGGCGCGCCGCTTGAGGGCGTCACATGGAAAGATTTTGCAGTCGCGAATAACGTATTTCAAATGGGCATCACGACGGAACGAATCGATATCATCACATCAACCGCGGGCCTGAATTTTCCCGATTGCTGGAGTCGGCGAGTTGATTTTGTTTACGACAACATACAGGTTCATTTCATCGGCAAAGATGATTTGATCGCAAACAAGAAAAAGGTTGGCCGTCCGCAGGATTTGTTGGATGTGGAGAAATTAATCACCGCACAAAACTAACGTGCTCTCACCATAATTATAATTTCGCCTCTTGCTGCACTAATCCGTCATCTGCATCAGCAAATGGAAGACTTTGTCCCACGGTTCAGCACAGAAACAGTATTCGGTTGGCTCGATACCGGCGGGGAGTGGGTGGTTGAGTTGATCGCTCCCCGGAAGGGTGTAAGGGGTTTTTTCGAGAACTTTGATCAGCATGCCTTCGATCGAACCGGTTGCAGCTTCCGGATCGATAATATTTTCGAAATTAAGACTGGAATAATCTGGGCCGAAACAGCCTGAGGCACGGCCCATGACTGCACATGACTGCAACCGGCGCAATCAAACAAAAATAAAGCACTATCCCAGGCGTGTCGTGGTAATCCTTCCTTGCGCTTGCGTTGCAGATAAAAACCGAAAAATATACTCCCAAGCCGCCATTTTCGAGAATTCGAATTGATAGGCCGGGCTCTTTTCCGATTTTATCAATCAATGGATTGATGACCCTGTTGATCGGCCAGCAATCGGTTTCGGCCACATTGCGATCGTATCCCGGCACCAGAGGCGCCCATTCGGATAGCTTCTTCAGGTTGTTTTCGTTAAGAAGGTCAACGGGATCAAACGCCTGAATATCAAAGGGATCGAGCAGGCCATCCTTGATTCTTTTTGCTAAATTGAGTGGTCTCGGTGTTTGCCAATCTTCCGCGAAGTCAATTCGATAACATTTCTTCGAACGAGGCGCCGCCGGTTCCAATTTGGTATCCACGTAAACGAAACCACGCTGGTCAATGCCGATAATATTGGCGTGGATGATAACATCGGCGGGCATCTTACCCGCCCTGCGATAAGACTCGCAGCCGTAAGATTCCAATTGATGGCAATCGTCCTGAGCGGCGATGACGATGTATTCACGGCCTTCAAGTTTTTGGCGACACGCACCCGCGCCATCAACCATGAAAATCAGTTCCCAGTTCTGGGTCGTTTCGTTTATCTGTTGTTTCAGTTCCGTGGCAAAGGATTGCCAAATTTCAAAGTGATCGGGCGGCTCTGGTTTATCGTGAATACCGCGTAGGAAATTCATAATCGACATGCTGATCGCTCCAGCGTTTAAGTCAGCCCATGGGAGGCGACTTCGGGGTATCGTCGTCGTAACCGGGAATATGCCAGACGCAGGCGCGCGGGTCGCGGTCTTTGACGAGCGGGTAAATCATCTTTTGCATGCGAATCAGGATGCGTACTTTTTCATGAATTGGCAGTGAAGCGAGCCATTTGCGCCGCTTTTCCTTGCCGTCGATCGCTTTCCAGAATTCGGTTTCTAACGGGTCCATTCGAGCCACCGCGTTTCCAGGCCATGCCGTTTCAGAATGGCTTGAAGTAGAGCCTCGTCAATTCGCGCATCCTTGCGGAACAAATTCACGCGTTCGCGGTCCTTCGCCCTTCCGGTTTGCAGACAAATGGCAATCAAATATTCGACTTTGAGAACGAATGCGGGGGTATTTTGAGAGTTTAATTCCTGTGCCTGATCCATGGCCTCCATAAGCAAATCATTATATGCAGGCAGGAACTGAACGGGAATGCCTTCGATAAGAATGCATTCGCCCTGCGCGGCATACCCGCGCCCCCGCAATTCATCGTAGATCGACGACAATGAAATGAGGTTCCCCTTGAGAGGCAGGATCACAAACACATCAAGGTCGTAGGTTGCAACCGGCTCGACATAAAACATCGCGGCCATCGCGCCACCGATGGCGTAACTCTTGATGACGCCATCGCGCTTCAGTTCGTTAAGGACCTGCAGGGTTTTCTCCATCGCTCACCTCGATGGGAAAATCATATTCGATTACGATTACGATTACGAGCACGAGCACGAAATTGATCAATAAATCGGCATGGACGCGAACGTGACCATGGAGTCGGTCTCTTCCTCGTGCCATTGCTGGTAGTCGATGTCGCCGGGTTTGCCGGAGCCGAGGACGTGCAGCATGACATAGACGGCCGTTGTCGCATCGACGTGGCGGGCGTTGCCGTCGCGGCGGATATCGGAGAAGAAGCCCTCGGGATCCATCGCCGTAACGCGCTCGAGCATCTCGCCGTCCTGGCGGCGCACGGACTGCATGCGCAGGTCGTCGATGCCTTGTTCGTCGCCGAACTTGCGGCCGACATGGCTCAGATCGACGCTGGCGATGATGCAGACGCGGCCCTCGTATTCGTTGATGAGGCGGCGCAGCGCCTTGATGAAATCGCCGATTTCGGGGCGCTCGATCGGCGGACGGCCGTCGGGGATTAATTCCTCCGGAAGGCCGGAGCAAAGAATCGGCAGGATCGAGAAAGCAGGGCCGTTGCGGTGCAGGTATTTGAGACCCACGGCGGCGAACTCGACGCTGTGCTCGAAACGGTGGACGGACGCGCCGCTCAGGCGCGCAGCTCCATAAAGCTCGGCGAGGCGGGCCGCGGCGGTTTCGTCGGTTTTCACGAGGCCGAGCGGCGTCTCAAAGCTCTTGCTGGTCGAGACGAACACATTGCGCGCGGGCTGGTGCGCCACGCCGAGGATGATGTAGAGGTCGGCGGGGCGCCCGGGGTCGAGCTGCGACAGCCCCCCCGCGATCGTGCGGCCGCCGATACGCCAATCGATGTGCGGGATGATGAGGCCGCGCGGGTGCGGGCCGATCCCGTCCTTGCCGTCGAGGCCATCGAAAACATGGTCGAAATATTTCTCGCACTCGGCGGGGTCATCCGGGTAGGCGCTGCCGGCGTGCGATGCCGGACGCGCGGGAAGGGCCTCGTATTCGCGCTCGAGCTCGAGACGGCGCGCCGCGGCGCGTTCGTTCTCGAGCAGGTAGAACTTGTCCATTTCGGCAAGGATCGAGTCGATCTGCTCGCGCGGCAGGAGGACGCCGCCGGCCTTGCGCATGAGCTGTTGCTGAACGTCTTCGACGGACGTGCGGCCGTCGAACATCAACATGACGAGGAACATCGGCAACGGAACGGCCAGCGTTTCCTGGCAGAGGCCTTCCGGGTCGCGAATGATCACGGCCGGCTCGCCCTGGTTCTCGACGCCGTAGGCTTCAACGAAACGCAAACGTGGATGATTCATGGTTCGATCTTTAGTGTGGTCGGCCCGGCCCGGGAAGACAAGCCGGCGCGAAGCAACTTGCTTCTTCCAATTGTCGTCGATTCGGCCGCGATAAACAAGCCGCCTTGTTTGCGAACAGGCGGTAACCGTAGCGACGCCCATTTGCACAAAAACGGGTGGCGGGAAATTCGCGCTTCGGGCAAGTCCTCATGCGAGGTGCACGCCGATTGGGAATCACCCCGTCATCCGTCAAATATATTATACCAGAACCGGCCGAAATTCGCGAATGGTGCGGCCGGCCGGCGGAAAGGGAATAGGTCTTATAGGTCATATAGGTCTTATAGGCCTGATTCGAATATGATACGATATCCGCGCTTGATGCATGGCGAAGCAACCGGTGGGAGTGGTTCCATGGCTTTCGTTGACCTGATTCGACTGGGGCACAGCCCCGATCCCGACGACGCGTTCATGTTCTACGGGCTGGCGCGCGGGGCGGTCGATTGCGAGGGGCTGCGGTTCGAGCACAGGCTTGAGGACATTGAGACGCTGAACAAGCGCGCGTTCAATGGGGAGCTCGAGGTGACGGCGCTCTCGGTAAACGGCTACACGCACGTGTGCGACAAATACGTTCTGCTGAACACCGGCGCGAGCATGGGAGTCGGCTACGGACCGATGCTGGTGGCGCGCGAACCGCTCGTGCCGGGGGCGCTGCGCGGCGCGAAGATCGCCGTGCCGGGCGAATACACGACCGCGTTCCTGACGCTCAAGATGTGGCTCGGCGAATTCACGCCGGTGATCGTGCCGTTCGACCAGATTTTCCGCGCCGTGCGACAGGGCGGCGTCGATGCGGGACTGATCATCCACGAGGGGCAACTGACGTTCGAGCAGGAAGGTTTTTACTGCGTGGCCGATCTGGGCAAATGGTGGATGGAAGGCCCGGGCGAAGGGCTGCCGCTGCCGCTGGGCGTCAACGGCGTGCGCCGCGACCTCGGCGCGGATGTTTGCAAAAGGATCGACCGCGTGCTGAAACGGTCGATCGAATACGGCATGGCACACCGCGCCGAGGCCGTGAAGTATTCGATGCAGTGGGGGCGGGGACTGGACGAGTCGCTGGCCGACCGGTTCGTCGGGATGTACGTCAACGACTGGACGCTCGAGACCGGCGGCAAGGGCCGGCCGGCAATCGAGCGGTTTGTGGATTACGCACGCGACCGCGGGCTGGTGCCGGCCGAAAGCAAGGTTGAGTTCGTGTAAGCTGCCAGCGCTGACAAAAAACCGAAAAAGAGAAAACAGCCGTGGGTTCGGTCTCCAACCTACGGCTGCTTCATTCAATGGTCGTTGCATTATTCAAACGACATTATTCATGTCGCAACCAATCGGAATGGGCCGCCGAGCGCTCGCCGGCCGGGCTCAACGCCGAAGTCGTCCGCCAGCACCTCAAATAATAGGATCTATTTCGTGTATAGTATTCGTGCACTCTGAGCATGTAATAACCTGTTACCGGCGGAGTATAGTCGATTAGGAAGTGGATGCCCTCCCCATCATTATCGTCCTGGGCCACAATCTGACCTGTAGAGTAATTGAACAAAGTGCCGTAGGTGTTGGCGGTGCCGGAAATGGATTCGAACCTGACAGGCACGCCAGCCGTCAGTTTGACCTTGAACCAGTCGTAGCGGTCGATGGTTGAGAGCGTGAACAAGCCGAAGGTTTGCTCGGTGGTCGTCGGGTCGGGCAGCAGGTTCGCGAAGGCGAAGGTGTTATCCTTCGGATCCCACGCATCTTCACCGGCACCCGGAGTGATGGTGTGGCACTTTAGATAATAGGCGCAGGTGTTCCCGAGCGTTTTCGCGCGGATGCGGAGGAGATACTGGCCGGAAACCAAAGGCGTGAACGTCAGGCCGGCCTGGCCGCCGCCGGCGGAGTTGTCATCATAGCTGACGCAGATACCGGTCGAGTAGTTCATGAGCTCCATGTAGTTGTCGCCCGTGCCGGTCGTGTAGAAATAATAACGCGTGCCGGCGTTGAGCCTGGCCTTGAACCAGTCATAGCGGTCGGTGGAAGACAGCGTGAATTGGCCGAACGTCTGGTCGGATGCGGCCACGGCCGGCAATATATTCGGCGTGGCCCACGAGTCGTCGGTGGGGTCCCAGCCATCCCGGCCGGACGGAATCGTGACCGTGTTGTATTTCAGGTCGTAGGAACAGACGTTACCGAGCCTGGCGCCGCGAACGCGGACCCAGTAATTGCCGGTGACGAGCGGCGTGAACGTGACGCTGAACTGGCCGCTGCCGCCGGTGTTGTCATCGCTGGCCAGGCACCCGGCGCCGGTGGCGCTGATGATTTCGACATAATCATCCCCACTGCCGTCGATTGAGTTGAAATTTACCTTCACACCGGCGGTGAGGCTGATCTGGAACCAGTCGTATAGATCGGTAGCGGAGAGCGTATGCCCGGCATGGGACTGCTGGGTGCTCGTCGGCGGACTAAGGGGGGTCGGATGCGCCCAGGTGTCGTCGGTGGGATCCCATTGGTCGCCAGAACCCAGCCCGATATCGTCATACCCAACAGCCGATTCCTGTGTCGCGTTCTTGACCTTGAAATAAACGCGCTTTGTGCCGATCGTCGGCGAAAGCGAAAATGTTGGGGCCGTCGCATAGGTCTTCCAAGTCGCTCCGCTGAAGCTCGATGACTCACTGGCCATGTAATGCGTCGGCCCGCCGGTACAAGTATTATTCAACGTCACAACCGGATTCGTAGTTGATGGGCTTCCGTTGTTGATCGCGAAAGAATTGACCGTGAGTTGGTTTGTGAAAAGGCCTTTGTAGTATGCCCAGTTCCAATACTGTGATTGCGGATCGACCTTGTGATACAACCCGCCGCCATATGCGGGATTCGTTGGATCCGGAACTTGCAGGTGGCCGATTATGCCCTGGCCGGCGGAAGGATCCGCAGGCTGCACTCCCGCAGGGAAGACAAGACTGATGCCATGACGCTGGGCAATGTTCTTCACCAATGCCGCCGAGCTGATGTATTGGGCATCCGTTATGTTATTAGTTCCATATCGCTCGTGTTCGATCCCGATGCTTCGCTTATTGTAAGGATAATTGCCGGCGTGATGAGCGGTGTCCCTTTCTCGGACCAGTTGGATGATGGATCCATCCATTCGAATAATATAATGGGCGCTGGCATGATCCGGGTCGTCTCCGTTCTGGAAACGTTGAATCGCGCTATCCGCCGTCCCTTCAGTCGTGTGCAGAACGATCCACAGACATTCACCCTCCGGACGACCGACGGTAATATTCTCGTTGGCCGCCGGCACCCATGTCGCTCCGGGGTAATCCACGCTGCTCGTATCGGCAATTGTAAAGTAATACGGCAACGTGAATGCACTCCAGCCGGACGCGTTTTTGGCGCGCATATTCCACTTGTATCGGTGCCCGTTAACCAGCGGCGCCCCCAGAGTGAGTTGCGTAACATTGCTAACGTTGTCGTTGTCAACGACAAGGACGTTTGTGTTGATATCCCTGACGTAGAGTCCGTATCCGGTTGCCCCTGTCGAGGCACTCCACTTCATGGTCGGGGTTAGTGTCGTGATCTGTGAACCGGGACTGGTCGCGGTCCCCGGCGAAACAAGAGTCGGCGGCAAAGGCGATGTTTGTGAAGCCGGCCGATGCGCATTAATAAAGTCCGTGGGGCAATAATAAAGCGCGGCGACCTGGGCCTTCGTCAAACCCGTGACATAAGCATCCGGAGCCCGATCGGTTTTGCGAACTTCGAAGTGCAGGTGAGCCCAATACTGGTTATTGTAGCCTTTTCCAATCGTTCCAATCTGGTCGCCACGGACGACCGTATTCCCGACGGATTTCATTCTCGTCTGCAAATGGGCGTATTGGGTCCAGACGTTACCCCCGCCTGACAACTCATGCCGGATGACAATAATGTTCCCCCAGCCACCCTGATAATCCGCTGATGCGGTCACGATTCCATCGCCGGCGGCATAGACGGGGTCGCCGAGATCGCTATCGCCGCCCCCATTGCCATTCCAATCCTCGCCGGGATGGAATACCGGATTGTTTTGACCATCGGTCCATTCCAGGAAATCCCAGCCGACAGTATGGTTGTAGCCGGATCCATCCGGTTTTCCGACCGGAAAATCAAACCCACCCACGAGTACCTCGGCTGGCGCCTGGAAATAAAGTCTGGATGAGAAATTACTCCAGCCAGCGCTGTTCTTGGCCCGCATATTCCATTTGTAGGCACGCCTCGCCTGAAGCGTTCCCAACGGCAGGGTCAGTTGAGTGACATTCGCAACATTGTCATTGTCGTAAACCAATGCAGCAGTCGCAACATCTTCCACATAGAGACCGTAACCCGTGGCCCCGCTCGAGGCGCTCCACTTCATTGAAGGGATCAATGTCGTCAATATGGGGCCGGGACTGGCCGCCGTGCCCGGCGAACCAAGAACCGGCGGCGGAGGGACAACACCCTGGGTCTGAAAATAGAGCCTGGATGAAAAATTACTCCAGCCGGCACTGTTCTTGGCCCGCATATTCCATTTGTAGGCACGCCCCGCCTGAAGCGTTCCCCCAGGCAGCGTTAGTTGAGTCACATTGGCAAGATTATCATTGTCATAGACCAATGCAGCTGTCGCCACATCTTCAACGTACAGTCCATAACCAGTGGCCCCGCTCGATGCGCTCCACTGCATGGTTGGAGTCAATGACGAGATCTGGGGTCCGGGACTCGAACTGGAACCCGGCGAGCTCAGAGTCGGCGGGGACGGGACGACACCTTGTGTCTGGAAATAAAAACGAGACGAATAGCTGCCCCAGCCGGCGCTGTTCTTGGCCCGCATGTTCCATCTATAGGCGCGCCCCGCCTGAAGCGTCCCCGAGGGCAACGTCAAATGAGTCACATTGGAGACGTAATCGTTGTCGTAAACCAAATTACCAGTGGACACGTCTGAAACATAGAGGCCATAGCCCGTGGCTCCAGTCGAGGCGCTCCAATACATGGTTGGAGTCAGCGAGGTGATCAGAGGCCCGGGGCTCGAACTGGACCCCGGAGAAGTCAAATCGGGCGGGTCCGGAACACCGCCTTGCGTCTGGAAATACAAACGGGACGAAAACCCGCTCCAACCGAGAGAGTCTTTTGCCCGCATGTTCCATCTGTATGCGTGCCCCGCCTGAAGAGTCCCCGAAGGCAAAGTCAGATGAGTCACGTTGGAGACGCTATCATTATCGTAAACCAAATTGCCAGTGGCCACATCGGCCACATAGAGGCCATAGCCCGTGGCTCCGCTCGAGGCGCTCCAGTACATTGTCGGGGTCAGTGTAGAAATCTGAGGCCCGGGACTCGAACTTGATCCCGGTGAGCTCAGCACCGGTGGATTTATCGCGAACACACTTGTACACAAAATAAATAAGAACACAGGAATACACATTAAAAGACCTTTCTCTCTCATTTTGGGCCTCCATGTTGAAATAATGTGAAGCAGCTGATGAAACGTGAAAAACCTCTATTCACGTTATACTTGCTGTTTTTCAGGAGATTAGAAATCTCATCATGGATTTTCAATATAAATATTATATGATTTAAATACATATATATAATTATAATAATCCGTATTAAGCTAATATATGAGCCTCTTATTTGCGGCGTTGCTATGGCACGTTATGGGTATGAAAAATCGAGCGGACGGAACCCATGCCGATCCCAGCGCCGTTTCGCCGTTCTTCCGGTGAATGTCTTTCCACCGCGCTGGAGGCTTTCATGGCGTACCAAGTGATTTCCATCGAGCTTTATATGCTGCTGAAAACCCGGGAGAGGGTGATTACGGCAAGCGCCGGGATACGACCGTGGAAGCCGTTCTGTTTGCGGGCGTTTATTAATATTCACGCTGTGAAATTTGCCCTGTTTCGGGCTGAGACCCTCGAGGCTGAATCGGCTTCAGGTGGGCGAGGAATTCGCGCATGCTGACGTCAATGGTCATCGGCTTGCCGACGCGGGCGATCGGGCGCGCCGGGTTGCCCTGGACCATCGTCCAGTCGGGGACCGATCGCGTGACGACGCTGCCGGCCGCCACGACCGAGCCCCGGCCGATCCTGACGCCGGGCATGATGATGGCGCCCGGGCCAATGTTGGCCCCCTCGCCGATGACAACGCCCCTGACTTCGCGGAAATGCGCGATGATGATTACGCCGATGCTGATGGCCGCGCGATCGTGGATCTCGACCAGCTCGGGGTAAGCCGTCTCGATGATGGCGTCATAGCCGATCCACACGCCCTTGCCGATCCTGACGCCGCGCCAGCGGTTCAGCACAACGCGCAGGCTCGTCGCGCCCGGTGCAATGCGCGAGATCTGCTGTAGGATTCGGTTCCACAAGCCTCGGATTGGATTTTCGACAAGCACGCGAGCCGGCCTCCGTCGCTACCCGATGGATTTGGCGATGTATTCGCAAAACGGCGCGATGACGGTCAGGTGTTCCGGATTGAGCCCGGACAAGTCGAGTTCGACCCCAAAGCGCCGTTCGATCGCGCCGATCAGCTCGATCACGCCGAACGAATCGACGATGCCTTCGCCCATCAGATCCATGTCCGGGTCGATGTGCGCCGGATCGTAGCCGCCGTCCCGCAGCGTGTCGGCATAGCGGTCAATGATGAATTGCCGGATCTCGTTGCTCGAAACGGGGCTCATGGCTGCGCCTCCAGAATCCGCCTGAGCGCGTGGCGGTCGTATTTGCCGTTGGGGTTGAGCGGGATTCGATCGAGGAACATGAACTTGCGCGGCACCATGTGCGCGGGAAGCCGGCTGCCGACGCGCCGGGCGAGCGCCGCCAATTCGCCGGGGGCGGAACCTTCAAGGAAGGCGACAATGCCGCCCACACCCATGTCCGTAAGCGGCCAGCCCATGGCCACCACGCCATCGAGCCCGGCCTCCTCACGCACGACCGCCTCGATCTCGCCGAGTTCGACGCGGTGGCCGAGGATTTTGACCTGGAAATCGACGCGGCCGCGATACGTCATCGGGCCGCCATCGACGGCGCGGCGCACGCGGTCGCCGGTGCGATAATAGGTGTCCGCGTGGCCGGGGGGCGTAATGAATGCCGCCGCCGTTTTGTCCGGATCGCGCCAGTAGCCGAGCGACATCTGGGGGCCGTTCATCAACAACTCGCCAACCTCGCCGGGGGCGACCTCGCGCAACTCCTCATCGACAACAAGCGCCCGCATTCCGGGATTCGGGGAACCGATCGGGACGATTCCCTGCTCGCAGTATGGCCGCGAGGCGACCGGATCCCAGCGATGGAACGTGCAGGCGACGGTCAGCTCCGTCGGGCCATAGACATTCTCGACAATGCTGTTGGGCGCGGCCGCGGCCCAGGCCTCGGCCACGCTCACCGGCAAGGCCTCGCTGCCGAACAGGCTCCAGCGCAGCGTCGGGTAGGTTCCCGGCTTGAGCATCCCGAGCCTTTTCATGATCACCGCCGTCGAAGGCGTAAAGAACCAGACGGTGAGTTGCATCCGGTTGATGAAGGTGCCCGGCATATACGTCTCTTTTTTTGTCGGGCAGCAGACGCATGCGCCGCGCTCCCACGCCGCGAACATGTCGAAGTAAGCCGGGTCAAACGTGGGGTCGTGCATTTGCGAAAACCGATCGCGCTCGGTGATGCCGTATCGCTCCACCACGTAATCGATGAACGAGACGATGTTGCGATGGGCAACCATGACGCCCTTGGGCGTTCCGGTGCTGCCGGAGGTGAACAACAGGTAAGCGCCGCGGTCCGGCGGGGGATCGTCGCGCCGCCATTGACCCCCGGGCTCGAGGTCCCGCGCCGCGAGGACGTCGTGGCCGGGCAGCGACTCTCGGATTTCGCCGACGTCGTCGTTGTTGGGGAATATCAACAGGAGCCGGGCGGACATGCCCTCCGCGACCGCCTGGAAATCCGGCGCCGAGGCGTCATCGACGATGACCGCGCAGGCGCCCGATCGCGCCAGCATGAACCGCGTGCGCTCAACGGGCAACATCGGATTGAGCGGAACAACGCCGTCGCCGCTCAGCAGCGCGCCGAGCACCCCGGCGTAAGCCGTGGGGCTGCGATACGCAAACACCGCCGTCAGCCGCGGGTCGCGGCGCGGGAGATGACGCTGGATGGTGGCCGCGATGCGCCGCGCGCGCAGGCACAGATCCGCGTAAGCGACCGACTGCCCGCACACGTTGAGTGCGGACCTGTCGGGGAATCTTTGGCTCGAAGCCAAAAATCCTTCATAAAGCGGCCGGCTCAATGTTTTTCCTCCGATATATAGGCTCATTATCGTGAAACGGCGGTTCGCCCGCAACTTTTGGAGAGCGGCGGCGCCGCGCCGCCCTTTCATTCCGGATTCGTTTATGGCAACTTGGGAGCATGAGTGACCGGGTTGACAGGACTGTCAAGGATGCGGCGGCGGTGTCGCCGTTTTTCAGGTGGATGCTGTTCCTCGCGGTAGGCTCGTTCATCGCCCACCAGGTGATTTTCCTTGGGCTTTACAAGCCGATGAAGATCCCGGGGGTCGATTACGGCAAACACTGGGAGGCGGCGGTGGCGCTGCTCGAGGGGCGCAGCACGTATCTGGGCGGCGACCTGTGGATGGGGTTCAATTACCCGCAGGCGACGGCGTTCACGTTCGTGTGGCTGGGGTTCTTCAGCCGCGCCGTGGCCGAAAAAATCTGGAAGCTGTTCCTGTTCGCGTGCCTCTTTTCGTGCTGGTGGATGGCGTGGCGGACGCTGCGGCCGAAGACGGTTAGCGGAGACGGCCTTGGCACGTTCGACCGCGACCTGCGCGGGGCGTTCAGGTCAAGGTGGTGGCTGACGACCGCCTTCATCACGGCCGCGTTCATGCCAGCGGTCTCGGCAATTTACATCGGCAATATCGACCCGTACAACGCGCTGCTGGCGATGGGAATGGTCGCGGCGCTGGCGACGGGGCGGCAGCGGCTGGCGGGGGTGATCTGGGCGCTGCTGACGCTCGTGAAGCTTTTGCCGGGCGTGCTGATGATCCCGGTGTTGCTGTGGCGCAAAAGCAGGGTGCTCGCGGCGTTCATCGGGACGATGGCTGTTTATCTGATTTTGTTGCTGGTCACGGGGCGGTTCCATTACGAGTGGTTTTTCTTCCGCGAAATGCTGCCGAAGGTGCCAGGATATTGGCGTTGGATTTCGATCACACCGATCCGGGCCATCATCGAAATGAGCGGCCACGGCGAGGCGTGGAACAATCCGTACGTGTTCGAAATCGCGGCGCGCGGACAACTGGCCATGTTCGCGGCGGCGTATATCGGGATTTTGTATTGGCTGCGGCGGCGCGGGCTGGAGTGGATGCGCGGGCTCGAAGTGGCGATCGTGCTTTACCCGATGCTCACGCCGCTGCTCGAATACCATCACTTCGTGTTCATGATGCCGGCGATTTACCTACAGACGCGGCGCTGGGCCGAAGGGCGCATGGGCTGGAGCATCGCCGGCGGGCTGTTCGCCGGATGGGTGATGCAGCAGATCGGATTCATCGTCGGGTTCCAGTTCTCGAACATCCCGTTCTCGCAGTATTTCTCCACGCTGGCGTATTTCGTCATCATCGGGTTCACGCTGGCGGAGGCGTTCAGGGAGACGCGGGCGGCGGCGACAGGGGAAGTGGACGCAGTGGCCTGAGCGGACGGGGGAGAATGGACCTCATGAACCCGATGGACCATGCACTTAGAGCGATCGACAAAAGTTTTACGGCAATGAACTCATTCGAAAAGGCTCTCATTTGACGAATTGGTAACTGATTACGATTACTCTGTAACACGCCAAATTGAATGTAAAATGAGCACAAATATTGGAGAACATAGTCGCATGTCATTGAACGCCCAGCCCCGGCAGGGGCGATACAAGTTAGCCCAGCGCGTCAGCGCTGGGACAGCGGTTCCATCAGTCGTACCGAGCCCCGGCAGGAGCGGCACAACGGAGCGATACACATCTGTGTCGCCCCTGCCGGGGCTCGGAATGTTCATGGACACGCTACCCAGGGTTCCGCTTCGCTCCACCCTGGGCTAACTTGTATCGCCCCTGCCGGGGCTCGGGTCACGGCTGAATTCGCCGAGCAAGAAACAGCCGGACG
>JAJFUE010000066.1 GCA_021372575.1 bacterium
TCCTGATCACGCACATCATCCTGATCGTCGGCGGCATCGGGTCGCACCTGGGCGAGGCCCCGCGCGTGGTCCGCTCGATCTCGAACGACTTTCACGGCGGCGTCAACACGATCGGCGGCATGGCGATGCTGGCCCTGTTCATGCGCGCCTACTCGATGGGCGCCGGCACCTACACCGGCATCGAGGCCGTCTCCAACGGCCTGCCGATCATGCGCGAGCCCAAGGTGCAGACCGGCAAGCGCACCATGCTCTACATGGCGCTGTCGCTGATGTTCACCGCCGGCGGCATCCTCGTCTGCTACCTGTTGTTCAACGTGCGCCCGCTCAGCATGGATCCCAAGAACCCCCTCTATTCGGTTCCGCTCAACGCCGTGCTCCTCGACAAGTTCGCCGGCGGCTGGCAGGCGTGGGGATTGCCGGTCGGGCGCCTGTACACCATGATCACGCTCGGCTCGGAGGCCGCCCTGCTGTTCGTCGCCGCGCAGGCAGGCTTTATTTCCGGCCCGCGCGTCATGGGCAACATGGCCATGGATGGCTGGCTGCCGCGCCGCTTCACGCTGCTGTCGGATCGCCTCACCATGCAGAACGGCGTGCTGCTCATGGGCGCCGCGGCCATCGCGACCCTCATCTACACAAACGGCAGCATCACCAAGCTCGTCACGATGTATTCGATCAACGTGTTCCTGACGTTTTCGCTGTGCAACCTCGGCATGTGCCTTTACTGGTGGCGGCGCCGGCGCCGCCGGCCGGTGTGGAAGAAGCAGTTCTCCGTCCATTCCATCGCGCTGGCCCTGTGTTGCGTGATCCTCTGCGTCGTCGTTTTCGAGAAATTCAGCGAGGGCGGCTGGATGACGATCGCCGTCACTTCGACGCTCGTCATCTTGTGCATGGCGATTCGCCGCCACTATAAAAACGTCCAGTCCGACATCCGCCAGCTCGACGAAATCCTGGAGGGCCTGCCCGTCGCCGACCACGGCGAGCCGAGGGAGCCCGACCCGAACGCGCCGACGGCCGCCGTCCTTGTCGGCGCCTTCAGCGGCTTCGGCGTGCACCAGATGCTCACGATCCAGCGCTTGTTCCCCGGCCAGTTCAAGAATTACGTGTTCATCTCGGTCGCGGTCATCGACGCGGCGACCAGCAAGGGCGTCGAGGAAGTCGAACAGGCCCGCCAGCGCGCCGAGGATTCGCTCAAGAAATACGTCGATCTCGCGCACCGGCTCGGGTTCGCCGCCGAATACCGGCTCAGCATCGGCACCGACGCCGTCGAGGAAAGCGTCAAGCTCTGCCGCGACGTGCACAAGTCCTATCCGCGCGTCCTGTTCTTCATGGGCAAGCTGCTGTTCCGCGACGATTACTGGTATTACCGCCTGCTGCACAACGAAATGGCATACCAGCTCCAGCGCCAGCTGCATTTCGAGGGCCTGAACGCGATCGTGCTGCCGGTGCGTGTGCAAACGCGCAAGGGTTCGCGCAAGCAGTCGCGCCAGGCCGGTGCCACGACGGGCAGCCATGCCTGACCTATATTTGCCGTTAGCTTTTTTATTTATTGTGTTAAAATAAAGATGCCGAATCCCGTGCGCCACGCATGGGAGCGGGGGACCCAACTTCCGGGGCGTATCGCCGCAAGGCGTAGGGCACCTCTCTGGCCCGAGCCCGTCAGCTAACCTCGCAGGCAAACGGAGAGGAGAACCTCCACTGGGGTCTCCTCAGAATCAGGGGGTTCATGAACATGAACGTCTCGGTCTTTTCTGTCTGCCGGTCCATTTCCCTGAATCAAACGCTTTCCACGCCATGAGTGAGTGAGGCTGCCTCATTCCGGCGACTCTCATTTCGCACGATGAATCCGTCGTGCGACACATGCTCATGGAAAGCTGAAACAAAATGTTCCGGAAAATCAAAAGGGCGGTCATCGGCGCCCCGCGCGACCTCGCCGACAAGGCGACGTTCCATAACATCTCGCTCATCGCGCTGCTGGCGTGGGTCGGCCTGGGCGCCGACGGGCTGTCCTCGTCATCCTACGGGCCCGACGAAGCCTATCGGGCGTTGATCGCCGGCGATCGGACTTCCCTGGCGATCGGCCTCGCGCTGGCCACCGCCATCACCGTGACCGTCATCTCGATCGCCTATGGCCACATCATCGAGCATTTCCCGTTCGGCGGCGGCGGGTACGTTGTCTCCACGCAGTTGCTCGGCCCGCGCGCCGGGCTTGTGTCGGGCGCCGCGCTGCTGGTTGATTACGTGCTCACCGTTTCGGTTTCGATCGCCAGCGGCGCCGATGCGATCCTGAGCGTGCTCCCCGAGCATTATTATCAATACAAATTGACGATCACGACGGTCGCCATTCTCGTCCTCGTCATCCTGAACATGCGCGGCGTCAAGGAATCGGTGATGGTGCTGGCGCCGATTTTCTTCCTGTTCCTGGTCACGCACGTGATCCTGATTGTCGGCGGGATCGGCGTGCACGTGGCCGACGCCCCGCGCGTCATCAGGTCCGTTGCGGGCGACCTGCATCATGGCTGGTCGCTGGGCGGGTTCGCAATGATGGCCCTGTTCATGCGCGCCTATTCGATGGGCGCCGGAACCTACACCGGCATCGAGGCCGTGTCCAACGGCCTGCCGATCATGCGCGAGCCCAAGGTGCAAACCGGCAAGCGGACCATGATCTATATGGCGGTCTCGCTGATGTTCACCGCCGGCGGGATCCTGATTTGCTATCTTTTGTTCGATGTCAGGCCCCACGGCAATGACACGCTCAACGCCGTGCTGCTCAACAATTTCGCCGGCTCGTGGCGGCCGCTGAACCTGCCGGTCGGGCACGCGTTCGTCGTCGTGACGCTCGCGGCCGAAACGGCGCTGCTGCTTGTCGCCGCGCAGACGGGCTTCATCGACGGGCCGCGCGTGATGGGCAACATGGCGCTCGACAGCTGGCTGCCGCGCCGGTTCACGCTCCTGTCGGACCGGCTCACGATGCAGAACGGCGTGCTGCTGATGGGCGCCGCGGCCATCGCGACGCTTTACTACACCGGCGGCAACATCACCCAGCTCGTGACGATGTATTCGATCAATGTGTTCCTGACCTTCTCGCTCTCGAACCTCGGCATGTGCCTGTTCTGGTGGAAATCGCGCAAACGCCGGCCGTCGTGGAAAACGCAAATGGCCGTGCACGGCATCGCGCTCGCGCTGTGCGCACTGATCCTGGTTGTCGTTGTCATCGAAAAATTCGGGCAGGGCGGATACATCACGCTCGCGGTGACGACGTTGCTCGTCATGCTCTGCATCTCGATTCGCCGGCATTACCGAAACGTTCAGGCGGACGTCCGCCAGCTCGACGAAATCCTCACGGGCGTTCCCCTTCACGATCACTATGTGGAAAAGAACCTCGAGTCCGGCCAGCCGACGGCGGCCGTGATGGTCGGCGGCTACAGCGGCTTCGGCGTGCACCAGATGCTCAGCATCCAGCGCCTCTTCCCCGGCCACTTCAAGCAATACCTGTTCATTTCAGTGGCGGTCATCGACGCGGCCACCAGCAAGGGCATCGACGAGGTCGAGCAGGCGCGCATCCGCGCCGAGGACGCGCTCAAGAAGTACGTCGATCTCGCGCACAGGCTCGGCTTCGCCGCCGATTACAGGCTCGATATCGGCACCGACCCCGTCGAGAAGGGCCTTGAGCTTTGCCATGATGTGCACCGGCAATACCCGCGCGCCCTGTTCTTCATGGGCAACCTGATCTTCCCCAGCGACACGATCTTCACGCGGTTGCTGCACAACGAAATGGCCTATCAACTCCAACGCCGCCTGCATTTCGGCGGCTTGAACGCGATCGTGCTCCCCGTGCGCGCGCAACCGCGCAAAGGCGCACAACGCATAACGCCTGCGCAGCCATCACCGAAGCCGTGAAGCTGATGAGCGTCCATGGCTCATGCTCGTGCGCGTATTCGTGCGCGTATTCGTGCGCGTATTCGTGCTCGTGCTCATAATCGTAATCGTAATCGAAACAATCCGGAACGCTCTATGCCGTCCTATCCGTCCTATAGGTCCTATAAGACCTATTCCGCTTTCCACCGGATCGGATCGGCCATCTGCAATCCGAGCCGGTCGAAAACTTTCTGCACGACCTGCCGCACGAGGTCGTCGATTGTTTGCGGTTTGTGATAGAAGCCCGGGCTGGCCGGCAGGATCGTCGCGCCGGCCTCGGCCACGCGCACCATGTTCCTTAAATGAATCAGGCTCAGCGGCGTCTCGCGCACGACAAGCACGAGCGGCATGCCCTCTTTCATCGCCACGTCGCCGGCGCGGCTGATGAGGTTGTCCGCCAGCCCCGCCGCCAGCGATCCCAGCGTCTTGACCGAGCACGGCGCGACGATCATCCCCTCGTGCCGCCACGATCCGCTCGCCGGCCCCGCGCCGATGTCGTCGTGCGCATGAAAAACAAGCCGCGACTTTTGGTCGCCGTCGATTGTCAGAAATGCTTCCAACTTCGCGCCAAGCTCGGCGGCGATCACCTGCCGGGCGGCGGGTGAAACGCACAGGTGCACTTCGCGTTCCGGATCGGCCAGCAGCGCCTCGACGATGCGCGCGCCGTAAATCGAGCCGCTGGCCCCGGTGATGCCGACGAAGTAGCGCTTCATCAATATTGGATCATCGTGTAGATCGGCCGGCCGCCCAGCCGCGAGCGCCCGTTGAGAAACGTCAGTTCGAGCACCGCCGCGATCTCGACGACCTCGCCGCCAAGCCGCTCGACGAGTTTGCTGGCCGCGGCCAGCGTCCCGCCGGTCGCGATCAGGTCATCGACGATCAGGACGCGCTCGCCCTTGCCGATCGCGTCGGCATGCATGCAGATCGAGTTCGAGCCGTATTCGAGGTCGTAGCTTTCGGTGATCGTCTGGAACGGCAGCTTGCCCGGCTTGCGCGCCGGAACGAGCCCGATGCCCAGCTCCATCGCCAGCGGCGCGCCGAAAATCAGCCCGCGCGTCTCGATCCCCACCACCTTGTCGATTTGCTGGCCGCGGTAGCGCTCGGCGAGGTGATCGGTCACGATCCTCAGCCCCGTCGGATCCGACAGCAGCGTCGTGATGTCGTAGAACAAAATTCCGGGGCGGGGAAAATCGGGGACCTCGCGGATGATGCGGCGAAGGTGTTCGATCTGGTTGGCGGGTTGCGTGACGGACATGATGGGGCCTCGAACGAGAAATGGGGGCGCTGAAAAACCCGATTCGATCTTGGCACCGCCCGGCCCCGAATGCAACCATCCAATAGGTTTTAACTGATCGTGCTCGTGCTCGTAATCGTAATCGAAGAATATGGTGTAAGGTCTAACTGTTTCATTCTTTACATTTCCGTAAGTCATTGATATTTTGGGCGTTAGGATATTCGTAGCCTGTTCCTTGGAACAAGCGTATGATCACTCGCTGACGCCTGCCGGGGACTCCCGCCGATGCGTCTCGCCAGTCTCCTCCGGAGAGTCTCCATGATCTGCCTCCGCCATATATTCTTCATGGCCTCGCTGATGATATTACCTTTGGGTTGCAGCAAGTCGGCCGGCTCGGCTCCGGCTGCCGCCAAAAAAAAACCGCCGGTCCCCATCCTCGCCGCCGACGTTCAGGTCCGCGACATCCCGATCGAACTCAACGCCATCGGCACCGTCGAAGCGATCAACTCCGTCACGGTCAAGCCGCAGATCGACGGCCAGCTCGAAACGGTCCACATCAAGGACGGCGACAACGTCACGCAGGGCCAATTGCTGTTCACGATCGACCCGCGGCCGTTTCAGGCGCTGCTCAACCAGACGTTCGCAAACCTGGCCTCGAACCAGGCCAAGGCCAGGCAGGCGACTTCCGACGACCGCCGCTACTCGGCCCTGATCAAGACCGGTGCCGTCACGAGCTCGGAAGCCGAGACCAAGCGCGCCAACGCCGATTCGCTCAGCGCGCAGCTCAAGGCCGATCAGGCCGCGATCGAAATGACCCGCCTGCGCCTCGAATACTGCAAGATCAAGTCGCCGATCACCGGACGCGCCGGCAAGGTCCTTGTCGATGCTGGCAATACCGTGAAGATCAACGACACCGAGCTCGTCGTCATCAACCAGCTGCAGCCGATCGAGGTCGAGTTCAGCATTCCGGAAGCCCAGCTTGCGGCCGTGCGCCGGGCCGAGGCCGGCGGCCCGCCGCTCGAAACCGCCGCCGCTCCGGCCGGCCAGGCCGGCCCCCCGAGCATCGGCCATCTCACGTTCATCGACAACGCCGTCGATCCCCAGACCGGCACGATCAAGCTGCGCGCCACCTTCCCCAACGAAGACCGCCGCCTGTGGCCCGGCCAGTTCGTACAGGTCAACATCGTCCTCTCGACCGAGCGCGGCGTGCTGGTCGTTCCCAGCCAGGCGATCCAGACCGGCCAGCAGGGAAGCTACATCTACGTGATCAAGCCCGACCAGACCGTCGAGTATCGCACCGTCGCGTGCGAGCGCTACGGCGAGTCATTAAACATCATCCGCAAGGGCGTGGCGGCCGGCGAGCGCGTCGTGAGCGACGGCCAGTTGCGCCTGACCCCCGGCGCGAAGGTCGAAATCAAGACCTCCCTCGATGCCGATGAGGCGACCAGCGCCGGAGCCGCCCGATGAATATCTCGCTGTTGTTCATCAAACGACCCGTGATGACGACCCTCGTCATGCTGGCGGTCATGCTGTTCGGCATCATGGCCTACCGCCTGTTGCCCGTGAACGACCTTCCAAACGTCGATTTCCCGACGCTGCTCGTCACGGCGAGCCTTCCCGGCGCCAGCCCCGAGACGATGGCGTCGGCCGTGGCCATGCCGCTCGAGCGGCAGTTCTCGACGATCGCCGGCGTCAGCTCGATGACCTCGGCCAACACGCAGGGCAACACGCAGGTCACGCTCCAGTTCGACCTGAACCGCGACCTGGACGCGGCCGCGCAGGATGTCCAGTCCGCGATCAGCCAGGCCTCGCGCCAGCTGCCCAGCGACATGCCGAGTCCGCCGTCGTTTCGCAAGGTCAACCCAGCCGACCAGCCGATCCTCTACATCGCGCTTTCGTCCCCCTACCTGCCGCTTTCGACCGTCGATCGCTACGCGCAGGATTACCTCGCCCAGCGCATCTCGATGATCAACGGCGTCGCCCAGGTCCAGGTCTTCGGCGGCCAGAAATACGCCGTGCGCGTCCAGGTCGATCCGCGCGCCCTGGCCACGCGCGGCATCGGCATCGATGAGGTCGTCTCCGCGATCAAGGAGGGCAACGTCAACCTGCCGACCGGCACGCTCAACGGTCGCTGGCAGAACTTCACCGTGCAGGCCACCGGCCAGCTCACCGACGCCCGCCAGTACGAGCCGCTCATCGTCGCGTGGCGCAACGGCGCCCCCGTGCGCCTGTCCGAAATCGGCCGCGCGCTCGACAGCGTCGAGAACGACAAGATCGCGAGCTGGTACAACGGCGACCGCGCCATCCAGCTTGCGATCCAGCGCCAGCCCGGCACCAACACGATCGAGGTCGTCGATTCGATCAAGGCCCTGCTCGACACCTTCCGCGCGCAGCTGCCGGCGTCGGTCAAGATGGACATCCTCTACGACCGCTCCGAGACGATCCGCGCCTCGATCCACGAGGTCAAGATGACCCTGCTGCTGACCATGTTCCTTGTCATCTCGGTCATCTTCCTGTTCCTGCGCAGCCTGCGCGCCACGATGATCCCCAGCCTCGTCCTGCCGCTGTCCGTCGTCGGCACGTTCGCCGTCATCTACCTGCTCGGCTTCAGCCTCAACAACCTGTCGATCGTCGCGCTGATCCTGGCCGTCGGGTTCGTGGTCGATGACGCGATCGTCATGCTCGAGAACATCGTCCGGCATGTCGAGCACGGCCAGCAGCCGATGCAGGCCGCGCTGTCCGGCAGCCGGGAAATCGGCTTCACCATCCTCTCCATGACCCTGTCGCTCGTCGCCGTTTTCATCCCGGTCCTGTTCATGGGCGGCATCATCGGCCGGCTCCTGCACGAGTTCGCGATCACCATCGCCGTCGCCATCCTGATCTCCGGCGTCGTCTCGCTGACCCTCACGCCGATGATGTGCAGCCGGTTCCTGCGCCCGCCGGGCCAGGAGCATCACGGCGCGCTCTTCCGCGCCACCGAATCGATCTTCACCGGCATGCTCAATGTTTATCGCTTCACGCTCGACGCGGTCCTGCACGCCCGGCCGCTCATGGTCCTCATCTTCCTTGCGACGCTGGCCGGCACAGGCTGGCTGCTGTGGTCCGTCCCCAAGGGTTTCCTCCCGAGCGAGGACCTCGGCCGGATTTCCATCCGCACTGAGGCCGCGCAGGGCATTTCATACAACGCCATGGTCGAGCACCAGCAGGCGGTCGTCCGCGTCGTCGCCGCCGAGACCGACAACATCGCGGGCTATTCGTCCAACGTCGGCCCCAGCAGCATGGGCGGCACCTATAACGCCGGCCGCATGTTCCTGAACCTGAAACCGCGCGATGAGCGCAAGCTCAGCGCCGATCAAATCATCCAGAAAATGCGCCCCAAGATGGCGAAGATCCCCGGCATGCGCGTGTACATGGTGAACCCGCCGTCGATCAACTTCGGCGGCCGCATCTCGACGGGCCAGTACCAATACACCCTGCAGGGGACCGACAGCGCCGAACTGTTCCACTGGGCGCCGATCCTCGAGGCGAAGCTGCGCCAGATCCCCGGCGTGCTCGACGTCTCCAGCGACCTGATGATCACGAACCCGCAGCTCAACGTCAAAATCGACCGCGACAAGGCCTCGGCCCTCGGCGTCAGCGCCGAGCGGATCGAAAACGCGCTGTTCAGCTCCTACGGATCGCGCCAGGTTTCGACCATCTTCGCGCCGACCAACGAATACTCGGTCATCCTCGAGCTCGCGCCCGAATACCAGAGCGACCCGAATTCGCTGCGGCTCCTATACGTCCGCACGGACAAGGGCCAGCTCGTCCCCCTGGAGACGCTGGCGCGCTTCGAACCCAACGTCGGCCCGCTGACCGTCAATCACCAGGGCCAGCTCCCCGCCGTGACGCTGGCGTTCAACCTCGACCCCAAGGTGGCGCTCGGAACGGCCGTCGATGCCGTCCAGGACGCCGCGCGCAATACGCTGCCCGCCTCGATCACGGGCAGTTTCCAGGGGACGGCCCAGGCGTTCGCTGATTCCGTGAAGGGTCTCGGCCTCCTCCTCATCATGGCCATCATCGTCATCTACATCGTGCTCGGCATCCTCTACGAAAGCTTCATTCACCCCCTGACGATTCTGTCGGGCCTGCCGGCCGCCGGCGTCGGGGCGCTGCTGGCGCTCAAATTCACCGGCATGGACCTCGACATGTATTCGTTCGTCGGCGTGATCATGCTCGTCGGCATCGTCAAGAAGAACGCGATCATGATGATCGACTTTGCCCTGGACGCCCAGCGTAACGAGGGGCTGTCGCCGGCCGAGGCGATCCGCCAGGGCTGCCTGATCCGCTTCCGCCCGATCATGATGACGACCGTCGCCGCGTTGATGGGCGTGCTGCCGATCGCGCTCGGCAGCGGCGCCGGCAGCGAGGCGCGCCGCCCGCTCGGCGTCGCGGTCGTCGGCGGCCTGCTGCTCTCGCAGTTCCTGACGCTTTACATCACGCCCGTATTCTACATTTACATGGAAAAAATCCGGCAGGTCTTCATCCGCAAAGAAGAAGCCGAAGCGGTGCCAGAGGAAGCATAGGTCCTGCAGCGCGCTTCTCGGACCCGGCTTCAGCCATCGAATTGCCGGACCTTTTTCGTGCCTTTCGTGACCTGAATTTGGTTCTGAATCTTCTCTTTCGCGCTTTTGCCCTTTTGCGTTATTGCGTGATGTATTT
>JAJFUE010000121.1 GCA_021372575.1 bacterium
CGCGCCTTCAGCGCTCTCGTTTTCTTGGGATCTTATCCTGGGGCGTCGCTTCGCTCTGCCCCAGGCTGTATTCTCTCGCGCCTTCGGCGCTCTGGTTGACACCGCCATTCGGTTACAACCAGCTTGCCCACGCTAAACACGTACGCCGAAGCGACCTACTGACCTTTTGCGGGTTTTGCTCTTTTGCGTTCTTGCGTGAGGCTTTGATTCCGCACTCCGCATTCCGCATTACCCGCGCGCCTGGCCCTGGCCGAACGCGATGAACTTCTGCGTGGTCAGCTCTTTGAGGCCCATCGGGCCGCGCGCGTGCAGCTTGTCGGTCGAGATCCCGATCTCGCAGCCCATGCCGAACTCGCCGCCGTCGCTGAAGCGCGTCGAGGCGTTCACGAACACGCACGCCGAATCGACGCCGGCGAGGAACTTCATCGCCTCGCTGTAGCTCTCGGTCACGATCGTCTCGGTGTGGTGCGAGCTGTGCGTGTTGATGAAATCGATCGCGGCCTCGGTCGAGTCGATCACGCCGGCGGTCATGATCATGCCGAGGTATTCGGTGTCCCAGTCCTCGGGCGTCGCGGGCTTGAGCTTCAAGTCGGGCAGCAGCCGCCGGATCGCGTCGTCGGCGCGGATCTCGACGCCTTTTTCGATGAGGGCGCGGACGACGTCGCGGCCGATCGTCGCGGCGACATCCTTGTGGATCAGCAGCGATTCGGCGGCGTTGCACACGCCCGTGCGCTGCGTCTTGGAGTTGATCGCGAGCGTCTTGGCCATCTCGGCGTCCGCCGCGCGATCGATATACACGAAGCAGTTGCCGTCCAGGTGCTTGATCACGGGGATCGTCGATTGCTCCATGACGGCCTTGATGAGGCCCTTGCCGCCGCGGGGGATGATGAGGTCCACGCAGTCGTTGCGCTTGAGCAGTTCGCCGACCGCTGCGTGATCGGTGATCGGGATGAGTTGAACCGCGCCCTCGGGCAGGCCGGCCTTCTGGGAGGCGGCATCCATGAGGCGCGCGATGATCGTATTGGAATGAATCGCTTCCTTGCCGCCGCGCAGGATCACGGCGTTGCCGGACTTGACGCACAGCGCGCCGGCGTCGGCCGTGACGTTCGGGCGCGATTCATAGATGATCCCGATGACGCCGATCGGCACGCGCATGCGGCCGATGCGCAGGCCGTTGGGCCGCGTCTTCATGTCGGTGATTTCGCCGACGGGGTCCTCGAGCGTGGCGACCTGCTCCAGCGCCGCCGCCATCGACTCGATGCGCTTGTCGGTCAGCTCGAGCCGGTCAAGCATGGCCGCTGATAAACCGGCGGCGCGCCCGGCCTCGAGGTCCTTCGCGTTTTCCTTCTTCAAGGCTTCGGCATTTGCGCGGAATGACTCGGCCATCGCCAGCAGCGCCGCGTTCTTGGCATTGGTCGGGCAGGTGGCCATGACGCGGCTGGCCGCGCGCGCCTTGCGCACGATCCCGTCGATCAGTCCCTTGATGTCCGTCTGCTGTCCCGTGGTGGCCATAGTATGAACTCCTTGCCCAAGTCTCAAACTCCGAATTTACGCCAAGACGCCATGAACGCCAAGTCAAGAAATTGAATTAAAACGGGATGTTCTTGGCGGCCTTGGCGTCTTGGCGTATAAATTTCCTTGCCTGTATTTCTCCCCCTGAGCTACAAAAGAGAGCTTGTGTGCCCCTTGGGCGCACGGATTACACACGCCCTGGCAAGGCCGCCGGGGTGCCCCTTTGGGGTTAAGGCGGCCAAACAACGGCCTGGGGCGGCGGGCAAACCCAAAGGAGAACGGATTATGCTCGGTCAAGTTACGATGAAGCAGCTCCTGGAAGCGGGCGTCCATTTCGGCCATCAGAGCCGTCGCTGGAACCCGAAGATGAAGAAGTACATCTACACGGAGCGCAACGGCATCTACATTATCGACCTCAAGAAGACCCTGCGCATGGTGCGCGAGGCCTACAACTTCGTGCGCGATGAAGTCGCCGGCGGCGGCCGCGGCCTGTTCGTCGGCACGAAGAAGCAGGCCAAGGACGCGATCGAGCGCTGGGCGCACTTCGCCGGCTCGCATTACGTCAACAACCGCTGGCTGGGCGGCACGCTCACCAACTTCGGCACGATCCGCAAGTCGATCAACCGCATGATCGAGCTGCAGGAGCTCGTCGGCTCGGGCGCCATCGAGCGCTACAGCAAAAAAGAGCAGAGCCAGCTGATGCGCGAGAAGGCCAGCCTTGAGAAGAACCTTCAGGGCATCCGCAACATGACGCAGATGCCGACGTTCATGTTCGTCATCGACCCGAGCAAGGAAACGATCGCCGTCAGCGAAGCCAAGAAGATGGGCATCGCGGTCGTCGCCGTCGTCGATACCAACTGCGATCCCGACCCGATCGACTACGTGATCCCGGGCAACGACGACGCGATCCGCTCGATCAACCTCGCCTGCGAAAAGATGGGCGAGGCGGTTGTCGAAGGCCTGATGAAGCGCGTCGAGCAGGGGCTCGAGTCGCCGGACGTGCTGCCGGAAGTGGCGCGCCAGTTGCTTGCCGCGCGTGAAGCCGGCCAGGTCGAGGAAGCCCCCGTTGAGGAAGAGGTCGAATACGAATCGACCGAGGCCCCGGCCGAAGCCGAAGACGAAATCGAAGAGTAATTCGCAATTCAATGATGTGGGTCCCATGGGTCTCATGAGTCTCATGAGTCTCATGGGTCCCATAAGACCCATTACTGAAACAAAGCAGGAGAACATAACCGTGGCAGAGATTACCGCATCATTGGTCAAGGAACTGCGCGAGAAGACCGGCGCGGGGATGATGGAATGCAAGAAGGCGCTCGTCGAGACGGGTGGCGACCTCGAGGCCGCCGTCGATGAGTTGCGCAAGCGCGGCCAGGTCATCGCCCAGAAGAAGGGCAGCCGCGCCATGAAGGAAGGGCGCATCTTCGCGCGCGTCACCGACAAGGCCGGCGTCATGGTCGAGCTCAACTGCGAGACCGACTTCGTCGCCAAGAACGAGGAGTTCGTCAAGCTCGGCAACAAGCTCTCGCAGATCGTCGCCGACCAGGCCCCGTGCTGCGTCGAGGCGCTCACCGGCGTCAAGCTCGAGGACGGCCAGACCGTCAGCGAGACGCTCACCGCCGCCATCGCCAAGGTCGGCGAGAACCAGGCCATCAGCCGGTTCGTGCGCATCGAGTCGGATTCCAAGGGCGCCGGCGCCATCGCCGCCTACGTCCATCCCCCCGGCAAGCTCGGCGTGCTGATCCAGCTCGAGGCCGACAACGCCGCCGCGCTCAAGAGCGAAGCCGTCCAGCATCTCGGCCGCGACCTGGCCATGCAGGTGGCCGCCGCCGCCCCGGTCTGCATCGACCGCGCGTCGGTCCCGGCCGACGTCCTCGCCCGCGAGAAGGCGATCTACGTCGATCAGGTCAAGATGGAAGGTAAGCCCGAGAAGATCTGGGACAAGATCGTCGAAGGCAAGATGGTCAAGTTCTACAAGCAGGCGTGCCTGCTCGAGCAGGAATTCGTGAAGGACCCGGACCTGACGATTGAGAAGCTGCTCGCAAAAGTCGGCAAGGAAGCCGGTTCGGCGATCAAGGTCGCCCGCTTCGAGCGCTACGAAGTCGGCGGTGCCGCCGATAAGTCCGAGTAATTTAAATTAGAAATCAAAGCCGAATCGCCGGAGGCCAAAAGCTTCCGGCGATTTTGTTTTGTGAGATTGTTTTCTGGCGGCAAAATAAATTTTGAACTCCTGGCTGAAATTCCGACCTCCTGCGAGCGCTGATGGAATTTGGGTCAGGAGTTCAAAATTTATTTTGCGGCTCGGGGGCGTATGGGGCTGCCGAACTCGCTGACCGGTCCACTCTGTCCACGTGGTCCACAAACAAAACCGGCCCGGGATTTTCTCCCGGGCCGGTTTGCTTCAATCTTGCGGGCTGCTTAGTCGCGGGCGCGCTTGGGGACGATGTCCATGCCGAAGAACTCGCGGTGGCCGACGGCCTTGTTGCACATGACCGCGTATTCGTCGCGGGTCATGTCGTCGTGCTTGAGGGCGTCGATGCAGACGATGCCCAGGAAGAAGTCGGAAAGCTCGGAAACGTCGAAGCCGGCCTTGAGCATGAAGCCCAGGTGCGTGAGGAGCGGATCGCACAGGCCGAGTTGGATGCTCGTGGTGCCCCAGTACTGGTAGCCGCTCGGGGCGAGGAATCCGCCGCGTTGCGGGCACAGCGACCAGAACTCGTAGTTGAGGCGCTTGGCCGGGCGGCCTAGCCACATCATCTGGATGTCGGCCATGCGCTGCGACCACGGGAATTCAAGATCCTTGAACGAGTTCATGACGACGGCGTTCTCGTAGTCCTCATAGTTCTGGTAACGCTGCCACCACAGGAAGCCCATTTGCGTGGTGGCCTGCGGGCCGACGAACGTGCCGCGGTGATCGAGCTCGGCGACCATGCCGTTGAATGTGATCGCGCCGAGCGTCAGGAAATCGGTGACCTGAACATGCAGGCCGAGGCTGGGCGGCACGACGCCCGTGACCGAGTTTTCGGCGGTCACGCCCGCGCCCACCTGAAAGACGTCGCGAAAATCGTAGTAACGGTTCGACAGATATCGGCAGCCGCTCGTTGCGACGACGGTGGCGGCCAGGCTCATCAGCATCATCATCCGCGCCAGGTGCTTCATGCTCCGAATCCTCCAGACTTCTGCATCGGTGGCGGCCACTCGCAGGAGTGGATCAGCCGGCTCCGGTGGCAGTGATCATCGCCCGCACCGCCCAATCCAGCGGACGAAGCGCTCAACACACATCCGGCAAGCCGATGCTTATCAGACCCTCAAACGCGCTGACAGTCAATTTTTTTCTACATTCCGGTTTACGGGTGCGCCGATTGATCATTCACGACTCATCAATCTGATTTCAAACATCTTTCGGGTTTCACAACCGGCCGTTCGCTGGTAGGCTTTGATCGGAGGGTGGATGGCCCGGGGTTTGGTTTTTCGATTATGATTACTCTGTAACACGCCAAATTGAATGTAAAATGAGCACAAATATTGGAGAACATAGTCGCATGTCATTGAACGCCCAGCCCCGGCAGGGGCGATACAAGTTAGCCCAGCGCGTCAG
>JAJFUE010000143.1 GCA_021372575.1 bacterium
TTGACGATCAACAGCGATGAATTTTGTTGAACCATGAAACAAAATGATTGATATGGAGTCGTTCATCCATCTTTTTAAATTAAGTTACGGTTCAACATTGCGAAATTCCACCCAACATGGGATTTTCGTGTGGGATTACGGACTTATGGCATTCTTTGAGAGATGATTCTTCTGCTTAAGGATTGATGAAGAATGGAACCCACATGGATCGACTGGATCAAACGCCTGCAGGCGATCGCCCAGACCGGCCTCACGTATAGCGAAAACCCGTTCGACCGCGAGCGATACGAATCGATCCGGCGCATCGCCGCCGAGATCGCGGCCATCAGCGACGGGTTGAATCCGTCCGCCGTCGAGACGATGTTCTCGCGCGACGACGGCTATGCCACGCCGAAAATCGACGTGCGCGGCGTCGTCTTCCGCGGCGATGAAATCCTGATGGTGCGCGAAGTGCTCGACGGCCTCTGGACGATGCCCGGCGGCTGGGCCGACGTTTGCTCGACGCCGGCCGAGAACGTCGAGCGCGAGGTGTTCGAGGAGTCGGGCTTCCGCGTGCGCGCCGTCAAGCTGCTGGCCGTCTATGACCGCAGCCGCCATGGCCACCCGCCGATCCCGTGGCACGTCTATAAGATGTTTTTCCTGTGCGAGCTGCTCGGCGGTGAGGCCAAGCCAAGCAACGAAACATCAGAGGTCGGCTTCTTCGCCGAAGACGCCCTGCCCGAACTCTCGCTCACGCGCCTCATGCCCGACGAGGTCGCGCGCATGTTCGAGCACCACCGCAACCCCGGGCTGACAACCGATTTCGAATAGAGAGGCGAAATCGTTTTATGCGGAAACAAAAAACAGTTACACCGGGCGAGATCCTGCGCGAAGAATTCCTGGTTCCCTTCGGAATCACGCAATACCGTCTCGCCAAGGAAATCGGCGTTCCTGCGCAGCGCATCGGCGAGATCGTGGCCGGCCGCCGCGCCATTACCGCGGATACCGACCTGCGCCTGTGCCGCTTCTTCGGGCTTTCGAACGGATACTGGCTTCGCGCCCAGGCCGCCCACGACACCGAAATCGCCGAGGCGGCCATGTCCAAAACCCTTGCCAAAATCAAGCCGTGGAACACCACAACTCCTTAGCAGGGTGTTGAAATAGTCCCGCAGGGACGACCGCTTTCAGCCCGCCACGACAGTGGCGGGAAAAATCCAAATAAAAACACAAGTCCCGGAGGGACGACCGAACCATTTCCCCGTGGAAATATTGTTTTTCAACGTCCTGTTAAACACGCGTCCCGGCTTCACGGGCTGAATTTAAAATTCCAAATTATTCAAACCTTCAGCGGGAACATCCAGTCCATTTGGCTGTCTCCGTTTCATGGAGAAGGAGCCGTGCCATGCGAAATCTTGTTTGCCTGCTGATCGCCGCCGCCGTGTGCGCGATGGCCTGCCGCAGCCATGAAATGAAAAAGATAGTCGCCCTGACGCCCGAAACCGCGCGCGCGACGCTGCTTCAGACCGAGGTATTCGCCACCACTTCCGTCGGTTTCAAGCCCAAGACGTCAGATCAGGTGAAGGCCTTCCGCGTCATCCTCGCCCAACCCAACGCCCGCGACGAATTCCGTATCCTTTTGATCAACGGAAAACTCGCCGGCCGGCTCTACGGCCTCTGCGGGCTGTATCTCACCGACCGCAAGACGTTCGACCAGTCCGCGAAACCCTACCTCGCAATGAAGCAGCCGATCGGCTTCATGGAGGCCGACACGTTCCGCCAGGAGCCCGTCTGCAATATCGTCTCCAACACCCGCGCCGGAATTTCCGACATCATCAGCGGCGAATTCCCCAACGATTTCGCGGGCGGCAGGAAACTAGCCAGCTTGAAAAATTAAGCGCGCGACGCGCCGATCAGGCCCAGCGTCTCCGGCAGGCCGAACATGATGTTCATGTTCTGGATCGCCTGGCCGCTGGCGCCCTTGGTCAGGTTGTCGATCGACGAGATCACGATCAGCGTCTCGCTGTGCGCGTCGGCGACCATCCCGATATCGACGTAATTGGTCATGTAGGTGCCCGCCGTCGTCGGCGTCACGCCCGGCGCAAGGAGGCGGATGAACGGCTCGTCGCCGTACGCCTCGACATACCAGCCGTGCGCCTCGGCCGTCGTGATCGGCCGCCGCATCGGGATCGTGCATGTGGCCAGGATGCCGCGGTTCATCGGCACGAGGTGCGGCGTGAACGTCAGGGCGACGGGCCAGCCGGCGACTTTCGAAAGCTTCTCCTCGATCTCCGGCCGGTGCCGGTGCTTGCCGACGCCGTAGGCCGAAATCGACTCGTTGCACTCTGGGTAGTGCGTGTTGTCGGTCGGCTTGCGGCCGGCGCCGGTCACGCCCGACATCGCGCTGATGACGATGTGGTCGAGTTCGAGATCATCGCCGTGGCGCATGAGCGGCGCGAGCGCCAGGATGCTCGCCGTCGTGTAGCAACCAGGGTTGGCCAGAGCGCGCGGGCCGTTGAGCTCCGAGCGGAACAGTTCCGGCAGCGCATACGGGATCTTCGCGTTGAGTTCCGGCGCCTGGTGCGTCACGCCGTAGGTGTTCTCGAACAGCGCGACCGAATCGAACCGGAAATCGGCCGACAGATCGACGACCCGCAGGCCCGAATCCAGCAGCGCCTTCATGTATGCCTGCGCGGCGGTGTGCGGCAGCGCGAGGAACACGACGTCGCAACGCTCGGCGAGCGCCTTGAGGTCGATCGGCTCGATCTTGAGCCGGACCTGATGGCGCAGGAACGGGAAATACTGCTCCACGGGCTCGGGCGCCTCGACGCGCGCCATCAGGCACTCCACCCGCGCCTCCGGATGAAACGCAAGCAGCCGCATCAGCTCGCCCGCCGTGTAACCCTTCGCCCCAAGAATGCCAACCCGGATCATGATCGCAACAGCCTCCGCCGCAAAATGTGCCCCATCATATCGCCGCGCCCCCTGATTTGAAATAGCATTTTGCGCGGTTTTTGTTCACCATGAACTGTCCGTGGCGTTGTCATACTCGTGCTCGTGCTCGTGCTCGTGCTCGTAATCGTAATCGAACACCCCGCGAGTCGTTCATCTCGATATCGGAGGATCATTCCATGTTCGTCGTCACCGTCAATGTCCGCGTCAAGCCAGAGTTCGTCGCCGATTTCATCGAGGCGATCGAGGCCAACCACCTCGGCACGCGCACCGAGCCCGGCAACCTGCGATTCGACGTCATGCAAAACCCGGCCGACCCGGCCGAATTCCTGCTCTATGAGGTCTATCGCTCCGAGGAAGGCATGCGCGCGCACCAGCAGACCGAGCACTACCTCGCGTGGCGCTCCAAGGTTGAAAGCTGGATGGCCCAGCCGCGCAAGGGCACGCGCTGGACGTCGCTGTTCCCCGAATCCGAGGACAAGTGGAAATCGTAAAAGCAAATTAAACGCAGGTCACGAAAGACACGAAAAAATTAGCACAAAAGACACGAAAAAGAGTCCATCAAATGACTTCATTCAATCTTGTTCTTCCGCGTAAAATCGTCTTCGGACCGGGGCGGTTTGCCGAAATCGCTTCGCTGGCCGCGCCGATCGGCAAGCGCGCGATTCTCGTCACCGGCCGCGGATCGCTCGAGAAATCCGGCCGGCTCAAGGCGGTGCAGGAGAGGCTCGACGCGGCGGGCGTCGCGTGGCGCCATGTCACCGCCTCGCCCGAGCCGACTGTTGAACAAGTGGTTCAGCTCCTTTCCGGGATCGAGGATTTTGCGGCCGACCTCGTCATCGCGATCGGCGGCGGCAGCACGATCGACACCGGCAAGGCGCTGGCCGCGCTCATCGCCAACGGCGGCGAGCCGATGGACTACCTCGAGGGCGTCGGGCGCGGCCGCGCCATGGCGAAGCCCGCGCTTCCGATCATCGCCGTCCCGACGACCGCCGGCACCGGCGCCGAGGCGACCAAGAATTCCGTCATCGGCGACGAAGCCCGCACGTTCAAGAAAAGCATCCGCGACGACTCGATGATGCCGATGGTCGCGCTCATCGACCCGGAGTTCCTCGCCGAATGCCCGCCGCCGGTCGCGGCGATGTGCGGCATGGACGCGACCTCGCAGCTCATCGAATCGTTCGTCTCGCGTGGCGGCAACCCGCTCACCGACACGCTCGCGCGCGAGGGCCTCGCCGCGGCGGGCGCGCTCATCCAATTCCTGCGCGACCCGAAGGACGCCGTCGCCGCCGAATCGATGGCGATGGCGAGCATGCTGGGCGGCGTGTGCCTCGCCAACGCGGGGCTTGGATCGATCCACGCGCTCGCCTCGCCGATCGGCGCGTTCTTCCCGTCGCCGCACGGGGCCGTGTGCGCGGCGCTCATGCCGGCGGCGATCGAGCTGAACTGCCACCTCGCCAACGAGGCCGAGAACACCGAGCTGCTCGACAAATACGCGATGGCGTGGCAACTGCTCACCGGCTGGAGCGGCGGCGCCGAGCAATCGGCCGACCCGTTCGGCGGGGAGTCGGTCTTCACCGGCATGATCGACACGACGTTCGACGCCTCCAAGCGGCTCGTGCGCTTCCTGGCGCAGCTCAAGAAGGCGATGCGCATCCCCGGCCTCGCGCACTGGGGCGTGACCGAAAACGATTTCGGCCGCATCATCGACAACGCCGGCCCGGGCAACCTCAAGAACAACGCCGTCGAGCTCGACCGCGACGGGCTGGCGTGGATCCTGGAGTCGTCGCTTTGATCCGGCCGGTCCACTGGTTCCTGCTTGCAATGGTTGTTCTCGGCGCGGGCGCGCTGCGCTTCGCCGACCTGGCGAACCGGCCCAACGGCCTGTTCCGCGACGAGGCCGAGAAGGGCTACAGCGGCTGGTCGATCGCGACCACCGGCGGCGTGCCCGAGTTCACGCTCGACCCGCAGCACCCGCTTAAGTATCACCCGCTGCCGTGGATGATCGACGTGATGGGCGTGCGCACGTCGGCGATTTATCAATACGCGTCGGTGCCGTTCATGTGGGCCGGCGGGCTTTCGGTCGCGACGACGCGCATGGCCGCCGCGCTGGCCGGCACGCTCGCCGTGCTGCTCATCGGGATCCTGATGATGCGGGCATGGGGGCCGGGGATCGGCATCGCGGTGGCCATGTGGACCGCACTCTGCCCGTGGCACATCATCTTCAGCCGGTGGGCACTTCAGGGGGCATTCGTCCCGGGGCTGATGGGGCTCGTCTTGTTCGGGCTCTTCGGGGTCGAGCGCCGGCGTCGCTGGGGCTGGCCGCTGGCCGGCGCGGCGATGGGCTGGCTGTTTTACGCCTATTCCGGCGCGCAGCCGCTGGCGCTCGCGTGGGGGGCGTGCCTTGCGCTGATTTACCGCCGCGAGCTGCTGCGTGGCGGGTGGCCGCTCGCCGTCGCGGTCGTTTTGTTTTTGATTCCCGTCCTCCCGACTGTGATTGCGACGCTGGCGCCGGGCGGGTCGCAACGGCTGTCGAACGTTTCATTGTGGAGCCAGCCCGGCGCGACGGCATCCTCGGTTATGGTCTCATTTATTCAATATTACCTCGACCATCTGAACCCGGTGTTCCTGTTCTGGCGGGGAGACATCAATCCGCGGCACGCGATTCCCGGCGTGGGCCAGCTGGCTCCGGTCGATCTCGTCCTGCTGCCGATCGGCTTGATCTATTCGATCAGGTCGAAGAAGCCGCTGGCGTGGGCGATCCTTGCGGCGTGGCTGTGCGCGCCGATCCCGGCGGCGATCACGATCGGGCCCAACCCGCATGCGTTGCGCTCGTTCGGGATGGCGCTGCCCTCGACGATCTGGTCGGGCGCGGGGCTGTTTGTGATGTGCGACTGGCTGCGGCGGCGCGACCCGAAGTGGCGAATCGACCGGCTCGTGTGGGTGGCCGCGCCGGCGATCGCGCTCAGCCTGTTCCCGGTGTATTGGAAAACTTACTACTCCGATCCGCGCGCGCAGGTCGCGTTTGAAAAAGGCGAGCGCGACGCATGGACGCGCATCGTGCAAAACCACAAGCCCGGCCAGAAAATCTATCTCAGCATCCAGGCGCCCTACGGCCCGTATTTCGAGCTGTTCTTCCTGAAAATGGATCCGCGCGAGACCGTCGCACAGGGCATCACGCGCGGCGGTGAAATCGTCTATATCGACCAGACGAAATACCCCGAGGGCTCGACCGCGTTCATGAATCCCGGCGACTGGATCGTCGTGCAGCTCGCGCCGTGGCGCGTTCAGACGCCGACTGGGCCGATGCTCACGCCCGAGGAATCGATTCAAATCGGGGAAAACTGGGCCGTGTGCGCGCAGAAGAAATAAGCGCCGGCTTGACCATTCATCGTTCATCGCACATCATTCATCATTCTTTTTCGAGGATCTACCCATGCAGGTTCCATCACCCATCCAGCAGGCTCTCGATCACGGGCTGCCCGACGTTCTGGCGGTCGGGATCGTCAAGGACGCGCAAGGCAAACACAACCCGATCACGCTGTCGTGGATCATGCAGACGTCGCGCATGCCGCCGATGCTGGCGATCTCGGTCGCGCCGTCGCGGCACAGCTTTGACGCGTTGCACAAGGCAAAGCAATTCGTGATCGCCTACCCCGCGGCCGGCCAGGAGGAAGAAACCGTGCTTTACGGGACGGCGTCAGGCCGCAACATGGACAAGCTGGCGCGCGGCGGGACGCGCGTCGTGCCGGCGACGAAAATCGACAGCGTGCTGATGGTCGATGCGCTGGCGAATTTCGAGTGCGAAGTCGTGGGCGAATTCGTGACCGGCGACCACTCGATCTTCGTCGGGAAAATTGTTGCGGCACACGTCAACAAGGACCCGAACGTGCGGAGAATCTACGCATTCGGGTATGTCGATTACGCGCCGGTGGAAAGAGGCGAATAGTGTGGTATCCCAGACGTAGCTTTCAGCATTTGACGGCTAAAGCCAGTTAACGAAAAGCCGGCTAAAGCCGGCTAAAAGGCAATAAAATCGGCCGGAGACCACCGGCTGAAGCCGGTGGCAACCGATTCAGCCCGCTAAAGCGGGCTTTTAAAAAGAAATTGCCGGGACACGACATTAGATCTATTCGATGAACGCGCGGTCGATCTCGCCCATGCGGTTGCGCTCTTTTTTCGTGAGCCAGCCTTGAACCATCAGGATGGCGAACAGGATTGCCATCGCGGCACCGTTCGCGATGTTGACCATCCTTGACCAGGCTTCGCGTTCGGCCACCGATTTCGGATTGAACGAGAAAATTTCGCCGATCCAGCGCCACCAGGCTGGAACCGTCTGCCACGTGAAATAACTCCAGATCACCTGTGCCGCGCCGGGAACCCAAATGCCGATCGCCGTTGCGCCGGATGCAACGACGCCGATCGCCACTCCGCCGAACGCAACCACTCCGACCGCCGCGCCGCCCCACGCCAGGCCGCCGCAAACGAGGCCGCCCCATGCCAACAACGCAAGGGCGCACCCACCGAACGCGATCGCGCCCACGGCGACGCCGCCGAGCGCAAACACTCCGATCGCCAAGCCGCCGATGGCGACGATGCCCTTTGCCTTGGGGCCGATCGCGATCACTCCCCTCGCCGTGCCGCGCAGCCGCACGTCGATCAGGCGCCACGGGCGCAAACGGTAGCCGACGATCATCGGGTTGCCGTGATCCTCGACCGCCTTGACGAGCGCCTCGGCGGGGTCGAGCCCGCCACGCTTGAGCTCTTCGACCTTCTGCTCGAGGTGATCGCGCAGTTCGTCGCGGATCTGCGCCTCGCGCGCGCTGTCGCGGATGTCCGCGACCGCCATCACCCGATCCAAATACCGCTCGATCATGCCTTTCATCGTGGTGCTCCTTTTCCAAACGCTAGTGTCGTATCCCAGGGATAGTTTTCATTGTTCGATGGCTAAAGCCGCGTAACGAAAAGCCGGCTAAAGCCGGCTGAAATCGGGGAAAAGGCCAGCAACCACCGGCTGAAGCCGGTGGCAACCCATTCAGCCCGCTAAAGCGGGCTTTTATACAGGAGTTTCCGGAACAGGCCACCAGGTCTTTATCATCTTCGTTCATCATTCTCCTCATGCCATTTCCTCACGATTTTGCTGGCCTTTCACGCTCTGGCGGATTTTGTTCATCACCTTTGACATCGCGTCCCACTCGCGCATGTTTTCCATGAGGACTTTTTTGCCCTTGGGCGAAATGCGGTAGTATTTGCGCTCGCGACCCGAAGGCGTTTGCCGCATCTCGGACTTGAGCAAGCCCTTTTCCTCCATGCGGTAAAGGACGGGATAGATCGTGCCCTCGCCGAGCGCGAGGACGCCCTCGTGTGTTTGGTTAATGTCGCGCACGAGGCCGTAGCCATAGTTGGCCCCGGCCACGAGCTCCGAGAGGATGATCGTCTCGACATTGCCGTCAAGCGCCTGCTTTGAAAGCCGTCCCATTTGAATACACCTCCGCGGCGAATAAGATACCTTATACTGTATAGCTAGACAGTGTCAAATATAAAGTGTCAGGGGACCGGCGGGCATGGCGAAGCGGACGCCGTGTGGGGGGGAACACGACGGGCGGGGGGGAGAAGATTTGGGCCTTATGGGTCCTATGAGTCTTATGGGACTCATGGGAGTTATGGGGGTTATGGGAGTTATGGGAGAAGCGTCGGGTCGGAGACCCGACCTACCACTTTTAGCGGGAGCGGTTTCTTGGAAGGACGGAGGATTCTGGGAGGACTGAAGGAGTGGTGGGGGAATCGTCCTCGGTTGAGAAGGAATCAATGGAATCGACGGATTCTTCGGAGAATTCTTCGGAGAATTCTTCGGAAATATCGTCTTCGGTGAGGGGTTCCTCG
>JAJFUE010000145.1 GCA_021372575.1 bacterium
GCGGTTGCGTCCATTTCTTTCGCGCTTTCAGCGCTCTCGTTTTCTTGGGATCTTATCCTGGGGCGTCGCTTCGCTCTGCCCCAGGCTGTACTCTCTCGCGCCTTCGGCGCTCTGGTTGACACCTTCCGTCCGATTACAACCAGCTTGCCCACGCTAAACACATACTCATCGCAGGGTCAGGCCAATCACTCTCCACGGAACCGTTTCAACGGTTTAAAATTACGCACGCTAAACCTGCCGCCGCCCTCGCCGGCCGCGGGATGGCAATGCCTTGAACTAATTGATTGTTTTCGGCGTCGCGGAAATAAAAAGGGAGGTTGGGCGTATGTCGGCCGGGAGCGCGTCCGGCCCTGAAATTCAGGGCCGTTCACCTCATTACGGCAATGAGCTCATTCGAAAAGGATCTCAATTGACGAATTGGTAACTGATTCGATTACGATTACGATTACGATTACGATTACGATTACGAGCACGAGCACGAGCACGAGCATGAGCACGAGGACTTCCCGCGTATTTTCCCTCCCCGCGATGCCCCTCAACCGCATCAGGTTTGTTCGCTTGGTTTCCGCTTCCATCGGTCGTGAACCCACGCCCACTGCTCGGGGTGCTCGCGGATGCGGGCTTCGAGCCAGCTCGTGTAGGCCTGCGTCAATCGCAACGCATCAGTCTTGGCGTCCACGGACGGGTCGGGGCGGATCGGGTCGCCCCAGATCAGGATGTGGTGGTTGGGGTTCTCTCTCGTTCTCCAGCCGCACGCCGGCAGGATCGGCGCGCCGGAAATGTGCGCGAGCGTTCCGATGCCGGCGGGGGTGTAGGCCGGCCGGCCGAAGAAATCGACAAAGATGCCGCTGATCCGCTTGGAATCCTGGTCGCCGAGCATGCCGATGACATTGTTGCGGCGCAGCGTGCGGATAATCGGCAACCCGCCGGCCTGCGACGACAGCATTTTATCGCCGCCGATCTCGCGCTGCCGCACGAGCCAGTTGTTCATCACCTCGCTGCGCTGGGGAGCCATCACGGCATAAAGGGTTTTGCCGAGAATAACATGGACCGCGCGCATCTGGACTTCCCAGTTGCCGATGTGGCCCATCGCGACGATCACCCCGCGGCCTTCAGCCAGCACCCGCCGCAGCGGTTCGAGGTCGGTTTCGACGCGCTGCCGGAACGTTTCTTCCGGCCAGCGGGTCGAGTGCATCCACTCGATCGTGTTCATGCAGATCGATTCGAAGACTTCGCGGGCAAGCCGTTTTGCCCCGGCGCGGTCGCGGGCGACGCCGGTCTCAATCAGCTGCCTCTCGGCCAGTCGCCGCGCCCCGAACGAAAACGTCCATGCGATCCGCCCGATCCAGCTCCCGACCGGCACGATCCACGCGAGCGGCATGAGGCACACGAGCCGCCGCGCCGATTCGGCGAAAGCCAGCAGCAATCCGTGGCGCAGCGGGCGCGTCCAGCCGCTCACTCGCCGGCGCAGTGTTTTCTTGCTCATTGGCGATTTCCCATGCGGCCGGGCCCGGTCACCACGCCGGGTCCATCCGGTAGCTCAGCGGCGAATATGACTGCGGCAGGACGTCTTCCATCCGCGCCTCGAGCCTGCCGAACAGGCCGCGGCGTTGCTTGTGCTCGAGCAGCGACGGTTTGCCCTTGATGCCGAGCGCCTTGCCGAACTTCTCCGCCGTTTCCTCGAGGCCGCCGATCTGATCGACCAGCCCCAGCTCGAGCGCCTGTTCGCCCGTATAGACCCGCCCGTCGGCGACCTGCTTGAGGAACTCGCGCGGCAGGGTCTGGCTTGTGGCCTCCTGCGGCCGCTTGAAACCATAGCGCTCCCAGCCCGAATCGGGAAACTTTTTAAGCGCGGCCTCGAGCGCGGGCCGGCGCATCGCATAGACGTCGTCGATGAACTGTCCGTAGGTGTTGTTGATGAGGCCCTGGAACATGGCCTGTTCCTCCGGCGTCAGCTTGCGCATCGGGTCGCCCGAGTCCTTGAACTTGCCGCTCTTGACGACCTCGGTCGCATAGCCGATCTTCTGGCTGAGGCCGCTGATGTCGGCCTTACTGAAGATCACGCCGATCGAGCCGGTGAGCGTTCCCTTGTTGGCGAAGATGCGCTCGCCGGCCGAGGCGATGTAATAGCCGCCGGAGGCCGCGACGTCGCCCATCGAGACCCACACCTTCTTGTGGCTGTCGCGGCAGTTGCGCACCGCGCTGTAGAGCTCCTGCGAGGCGCCGACCGTCCCGCCCGGCGACTCGATCCGCACGATGATCCCCTTGACGCGCTCGTTGGCGGCGAGGTCGTTGATCTCCTTGATCCAGAACTGGCTGTTCTGGCCCTGCATGATGACGCCGTCGATCCGCACGACGCCGATCTTTTCGCCGATCGAGAAGTTGCCGCTGTCCATGAGCGCCGCGACCACCCCGAGCACGATCAGCGCGATGAACAGGAACACGACGATCCCGATCAGCAGCAGGATGATCCTGAAGAACGTGCGGATCGGCCCGCGCTTGGGCTTCGGCGGCGGCTGGTACGCCGGTGGCGCATACAGGAACGGCGGCGGAGCCGGCTGCGGTTGCGGCTGTGGCTGTGGCGTCTCGAACGGTTCGTTGTCGCTCATGTGAGTGTCCCTTCGTGGATCGTGGATCGTGGATCGATCTTCGTGCGTCCGCCAGTCCCTCGCTCACGCTCGGGCTACTGCATCTGTCGCGCTCTCGGAGTCGGGTCACAGACCCGACCTACCCGTCCCATCTCGTCCGATGAACTAAATATACCTTCCCCGCGGGCACTTTCCAGAAATAAGGAACACGCCCCAAGGGATCAGCGCGTCGGGCGAGGCGAGCGGGCGTCAACCCGGCGGTGTTTACGTATGGGACTAATTGGTTGAGATTATTGAATTTAGTCTCGTTACCGTGTCGTTTGGGCTGCTTGGGACGGTTTCGGTCCTGCCACAGCCGACACTTTTGAGTTGCCGGAATCGGCTGGCGGCGGGTATGTTATTTGTTTAGCCCTGTTCAGCGCCCCAACGAGGACGTTGGCGGTGGCCCGTTTGTGCTATCTGGTGGCGGATCAATCCAATCCGCACGCGAATATTCTTGCTGGAGTGCAACACCGCCCATGACAGTCCCCTTTATTGACCTGACGCGAATCAATCAGCCATACGCGGCGGATGTTAAATCGGCCCTCGATGCCCTCATTGAATCGGGCGAGTTCGTTCTCGGCGAGAGCGTGCGGCGGTTCGAGGAGAATTTCGCCAAGCGCATGCGCGCCGCCCACGCCATCGGCGTTGCCAACGGCCCCGACGGCGTCTATCTGGCCCTGCTGGCGCTCGGCCTTCAGCCCGGCGAAGAAGTGATCTGCCCGGTGTTCGGCTACCCGGCCGCCGCGGTCGCGATCCCGCGCATCGGCGCCACGCCGATCTTCGCCGAAGTCGATGAGAACTTCCTGATCGACCCCGAATCGGTCCGCGCGCTCGTCAGCGAGCGCACCCGGGCCATCCTGGCCGTGCACACGTTCGGCCGCGCCTGCAACATGACGGCCCTCGAGCAGATCAGCAGCGAATTCGGCCTGCACCTGATCGAGGACGCGACGCACGCCTGCGGCGCCGAGATCGGCGGAACCCCGGTCGGCAGCATCGGGATCGCCGGCATCTACAGTTTCTACCCGTCGCGCAACCTCGGCGCGATCGGCGACGGCGGCATGATCGTCACGAACAATGAAGAGCTGGCCGCCCGGTTGCGCCTCTATCGCGACCTCGGCCGCGACGCCGACGGCCGCACGGTCGATCTGGGCGTCTCCAGCCGGCTCGAGGACTTCCAGGCCGCCGTCCTGGACCTCAAGCTTGCCTCGCTGGACGAGGACAACGCCGATCGCATCGCCAACGCCGACTTCTACCGCGAGCAGCTCAATGGCGAGACGTTCGCGATGCCGGCGCCCGTCGATGATCTCGGCCATGTCTATAACATGTTCGTGATCCGCCACGCCCAGCGCGACCAGTTGCGCAACTTCCTCAAGGAGCGCCTTGTCGAAACGCGCGTCCATTACCCGCGCCCGCTGCACCTGGAGCCGTGCTTCCAGTATCTGGGCTACCAGGAGGGCCAGTTCCCGACCGCCGAGCGGCTGTGCAAGGAAGTCCTGTCGCTGCCGATCAACCCCGGCCTCTCGCGCCGCGAGATCGACGAAGTGGTCCACGCGATGAGCCTGTTCGCCCAGAGCTTTCCGGCGGCCGCGAAATAAATGATGCCAAATAAATGATGAATGATGAGTGATGAATGATGAAAGATGACTGCGGAGGAAACCCCTCCGCAGTTTTTGTTTGCCGGTGAAATCTTTTGGAACGCATGCCAGGCTACACCCGGTTCGAGGTTTACGCAGCCCTTGCCGTCGGGCCGCTGGCGTATGCGTTCATGTTCAGGAATGTCCTGATCGACGACGCCTTCATCGTGCTGGTCTATGCGCGCAACCTGGCCGAGCATTTCTCGTGGGGATTCGTCGCCGGCGAGCCGATGAACACCGCCACGTCGCCCCTCAACGTCATCGGCGTTGCGCTCACGACGGCGATCGTCCGTGACCCGGTCCGCGCGGCCCTCGTTTTCAACGCGGCGGTCTGGATCGCGACCATCCTGTTGCTGGACCGCATCGGCCGGCGGCTGTTCAGCTCGATGTATTTCGTTTTCCTGTGCGTGCCGGCGTTGCTGTTCAACCCCATGCTGATCTCGACGCTCGGCCTCGAAAGCTACCTCTTCATTCTCCTTTTTATTGCCGCGCTGGACGGCTATCTCCGGCGGCGATGGACGGCGCTGGCCGTCGCTGTTGCATTGCTGACGTTGACCCGCTTCGACGGCGTCCTTGCCGCGGCGGTTTTTTGGCTGTTCACTCCCGGGTGGCGGCGCAAGGCCCGGTTTGCGTTGATTTACGCGCTGCTTTTGCCTCCCTGGCACCTGTTCGCATGGATCCATCTGGGCTCGTTTTTCCCGGACACGCTGTTCATCAAGGTCGCGCAACCCGGCTTCGGCTCGTTCGAGTTCGGCGACGGGCTCCTCCTGTATTTCGAGAAATTTCCATTCGCGGTGACCGCGTCGTTGTTCCTGCTGCCCGCGGCCGTGGCGGCGTTGTTCGTCCGCCGTCATCGCGTGCGGCGCGCGGTCCGCGTCGTCGCGCTCTACGGCGTCCTTCACTACGCCGGCTATTGTCTTCTGCGCGTTCCGCCGTATGAGTGGTATTACGCGTCGCCGATCATGTGCATCATCCTGCTGGCCGGCCTGGCGCTTGCCGAGGCCTTCCGCAACGCCCGCGCCGCCATCAAACGATCCCGGAACGCCGTTGCCGGAATCGCCGCTCTTTTGATGCTTCCGGTGATCCTGGTGGGATTCCGTTTTTTCGCCATCGGCAACGCCGAAATGCCGGTCCAGACGAATTGGGCCACGTGCGCGCAGTATGCGTCCATCGCGGATCAGCTCGCGCGCCTGACGTCGCCGGGCGAGCCGATCATGTGCTACGCCGAAATCGGGACGCTTGCCTATTTCGGCCGGCTCAACCTCAGGAACGAGTTCAGCGACCGTTGCATCCTGAAGGACACGCTCGACAAGGCCCTCAAGAGCCCCGCCGCCCGCCTTCTCGCCCGCTTCAATTTTTACTGGCGCGAGACGCCGCCCATGCAGCCGATGGCCTGCGGGATCGTCTTCAACATGCCCCCCGCAAGCCCGGCCGCCTCCTGGGCCACCGGCACGTCGTGGCTGGAATCCTCGACGCTTTACTTCCAGAAACTCGCCCCCTGACCCCGTTTTAAATTCCGCATTCCGCATTCCGCATTGAAATGCCCCCCTCCCATTTGCTATCATATTGCGTTTTGGTGCGCGCCGTAGCTGCGCGCGATTGATCCCGGAGTCCCAGGTTCGACCGATTTCACGATGATCACACCGCCTTCCAAGATCCGCAATCTGGCGATTATCGCCCACATCGATCACGGCAAGACCACGCTGATCGATTCGATCTTCCGCGCGGCGCACCTCTGGCGCGACAACCAGCAGATCGCCGAGCGCGTCATGGACAGCCAGGACCTCGAGCGCGAACGCGGCATCACGATCACCGCCAAGCACTGCACGGTCGAGTGGGGCGGCCACCTCATCAACATCATCGACACC
>JAJFUE010000168.1 GCA_021372575.1 bacterium
TTCAGCGCTCTCGTTTTCTTGGGATCTTATCCTGGGGCGTCGCTTCGCTCTGCCCCAGGCTGTATTCTCTCGCGCCTTCGGCGCTCTGGTTGACACCGCCATTCGGTTACAACCAGCTTGCCCACGCTAAACACATACTTAGCCGGGGTGTTCGCGATCCTTAAAAAAGAGTATTAAGCCGGCTTGAAGCCGGCTGCCATGGGATTTGGGGCGGCCGCTTTCACCCCGGCTGAAGCCGGGTGCAAAGGGGCGTCGGCTGAAGCCGACGATGTGTCGCCGTGTTCATGACCTTGAAAATTAATGCCCATTTTGCATTCAATTTCAGGCGTTACAACGTAATCGCAATCGAATCAGCGCCAAACTTCGAAACCGACCCCCCGTCTCGATTACGGCGATTGCCGCAAGACTTTTGCCACACGCTCTAATATCCAGCGCTGAATTTTTAATGGTTCACGCATTGCCTTGTATTCCACCCATGCATGTTAAAATGAATTTGCGCCTGGTGTGAATTCGGGCGGACTCAGAATGACGCGGGAGTGGCAACCATGTGGACGATGAATAAGCACCCATTTCGGCTGGCTCGAATCTCAAACTATTCACTTCTTGCAGTTTCCCTGGCGTTGCTGGTTCCGATGGCCGCCCTCGCGCAGGGCGATCGGCCGAACCCGGCCCGCGACACGCAACGCATCCGGCTGAATCCTCAGTCGCAGCTGGAGTTGTACATGCCGGTGTATCGCGATCGCATCCAGCCCGTGGCCGGCGATCGCGACGTGAACCCGATGGGCGGAGATTTGCCCGGCAGCCCATGGCTGACCGATCGCGACTATGCGCGGGTTGTCCCGCCGGTCCCCGAGCAGCAGCGTAGCATCCAGAGCCCCTCGCCCGAGTTTGGGGTGACCCAGGATGGCAAGGCCTGCGATATTCCGCCGCATATCGTGCCGGTTCCCGAATCGGATACGGAGTCCCGCGCCATCACGGCGCCCGACGCCGAAGTCAAGCGCCCGAACGCTCCGGAAGGCGCTCGCGGCGGTGACGCCAAGGTGATCCAGCCTGCAAAAGAGCGCGCTCGCGGCGCCGCCACAAGCGAGAACCGCCCGAAAACGGCTCCGAAGAAGGCTAAGGCGTAAGGATTAAAACCAGGACGGCGCAGGCCAACGCATGACGCTGCCAGGCGGGCCCGCTCAACCGGCCCGCCGCAAAAACATCACGCCTTGGGCGACGCGGTTTTCCGGCGGTCACCCAGGGTGTTTTTGTAGATGTCCCGCACGCGATCGGCGATGCCGCGCGGCGAAAGTCCGTACTTCTCGAACAGCGACGCCTGCGTCCCGTGCTCGATGAACTGGTCGGGGAAGGCGAGCGTCACGACGCGCGCGCCGATGTTCTCGGCCGCGAGCAGCTCGAGTACCGCCGAGCCGAACCCGCCCGCCAGCACGTTGTCCTCGACCGTCACGAGGCAGCCGTAACGGCGCGCGGCGGCGCAGATCAGCTCGCGGTCGAGCGGCTTGACGAACCGCGCGTTCACGACGGCGCACGAAATGCCCTCGGCCTGCACGAGTTCCGCGGCCTCGATCGCGTGCGCGACCATCGTGCCGATGCCGACGATGCACATGTCGTCGCCCTCGCGCACGAACTGGCCGCGGCCGATCTCGAGTTTCTGCGGCTCGCGCGCCAGGTCGAGCCCCTCGGCCGATGAGCCGCGCGGGAACCGGATCGAAACCGGGCCGTCCTCGTGCATCGCCGCCGTGTGCGTCATGTCCCTCAGCTCGGCCCCGTCCATCGGCGCCATCACGATCATGTTCGGGATCATGCGCATGTACGAAATGTCGAACACGCCGTGGTGCGTCGGGCCGTCGGTGCCGACGATGCCGCCGCGGTCGAGCGAGAAGATCACCGGCAGCCGTTGCAGCGCGACGTCGTGGATGATCTGGTCGTAGGCGCGCTGCAGGAACGTCGAGTAAATGCACACGACCGGCCGCAGGCCCTCGCACGCCATGCCGGCCGCCGCGATCACCGCGTGCTCTTCCGCGATCCCCACGTCATACGTCCGCTCGGGGAATTCCTCCTTGAACCGCGCCATGCCGGTCCCCTCGAGCATCGCCGCGGTGACGGCGACGATGCGGCTGTCGCGGCGCGCCTCGGCCATGATCGCCTGCGCGAAAATCTTCGTGTAGCTCGGCGGGCCCGGTTTCTTCGCCGGCGCCTCGCCGCTTTCGGCGTCGAAGTTCAGCGGCGGGCTGTGCCACGTGACCGGGTCGGCCTCGCAGTATGCGCGCCCCTTGCCCTTCGTCGTGATCACGTGCAACAGGATCGGGCCTTTGAACGTGCGGACCTTCTGCAGGATCGGGATCAGCTCGGCGAGGTTGTGGCCGTCGAACGGCCCAAGATAACGGAAGCCCAACTCCTCGAAGAAGATGCCCGGGACGATGAGGCCCTTGACTGATTCCTCGACGCGGTTGGCCATGCCGAGCAGTCGCTGGCCGGCCGGCAGTTTCTTGACGAGGTTGATCGCCTGCTGGTGGCGTTGCGCGTAGAAATTCGTCGTCACGATCCGGTTGAAATAGCGGGAGAGCGCGCCGACGTTGGCCGAGATCGACATCTCGTTGTCGTTCAGGATGACAAGCAGATCGGTGCCGAGCATGCCGGCGTTGTTGAGCGCCTCATAGCACAGCCCGCCGGTCATCGCGCCGTCGCCCGTGACGCTCACGACGCGGAAGTCCTTGCCCAGCCGGTCGCGCGCCATCGCCATGCCGACCGCGGCCGAAATCGACGTCGAGGCGTGCCCCGCGCCGAACGCGTCGTAGGGGCTTTCGGCGCGCTGCAGGAACCCCGAAATGCCCCCTTCGAGCCGCAGGCTGTCGAACTGCGCCGCGCGACCCGTCAGCAGCTTGTGCGCGTAGGCCTGGTGGCCGACGTCGAATATGATCCTGTCGTTGGGCGTGTCAAAAACATAATGGAGCGCGAGCGTCAACTCGACGGCGCCCAGCGACGAGGCCAGATGCCCGCCGTTGATCGACGTCACGCGCAGCAGCGTATCGCGAATTTCCTCGGCGATCTCCCTGAGTTGATCGACGTTCAGGCCGCGAATGTCGCGCGGATCGCCAATACGACTTAGCCAGTTGCTCATGCCCATCCGTTCCTTGCCCCACGGGGCAAAAACATCTGGTCCATTTCTACCACAAGGCGTCCGGATGGGACATCAAAATCCGGATACCCGTTGCAATAGGCCAAAAACAACAGGTCACGAAATTCACGAAAAGAAATACCTGGCGCCGCGGAGCCGCAACCCAAAAATGCAAACACGAAAAACACGAAAGAAGAGCTCGAAAAAACACGAAAAAGATTTTTGTCGCAGAGATGCAGAGTTGGGCAGAGAAGCAGAGAATATTTCTGAACTGAAGAATTGAACAGGAGGAAACGGAGAAAAACGCATGCCGATTCATAACCCACCCGGCGATAGCGCCGGGATAGGCAACATTAGAGGCATGGGTGTACATGCGAAAGTGGCGCGAAAACGGGTGTTTTTCGGCGGAGGGGGGGAAGTGTGGAACGCTTCAATGGGGGTGAGGTATTACCGGCGGCGGTGCCGGGGCGAGGTATTACCTCGATTATGGCGGGGAGGTCA
>JAJFUE010000169.1 GCA_021372575.1 bacterium
TTCAGCGCTCTCGTTTTCTTGGGATCTTATCCTGGGGCGTCGCTTCGCTCTGCCCCAGGCTGTATTCTCTCGCGCCTTCGGCGCTCTGGTTGACACCGCCATTCGGTTACAACCAGCTTGCCCACGCTAAACACATACTTACCGGTTCGATCATCGACATGCTGGAACACATCATATTCACATGGTCAGACTACTAATGCTCAGCCTGAGTATGTGTTTTGCGCCTCCTCAAAGGGGGGCATTTGGGTTTGACCCTGAAAGGGTTACCCCGTTGGATGAACCGCGACGAGGATTGAGGACTGGGCGCCCCCTTCAGGGTCACAGGGAAAAATTATCGGACACCTTCTCCAGTTCCTTGCTCGCTTCTGATTCCGCACTCCGCATTCACTCAGGACTCAGGACTCAGGACTCAGGACTCAGGACTGAACAGCGCTTGATGTCTAAACAATTGCACCCCAATCAAGTGGGATATAGAATAACCGAAGAATGATGTAAGGAGCCGTTTCCCCGCCATGTTGCGACGCGAATCATCCACGCCGCCTTCCACGATGGAACCGCAGATCACCGTCCTCATCACCGCTCACAACGAGGCCGAGCGGATCGAGTCATGCCTCGAGGCGATCATGAGCCAGGATTACCCGATGGAGCGCGTCGAGATCCTGCTCGTCGATGACCGCTCCGACGACGGCACGGCCGAGCGTGCGCAGCGGCTCGGGCTAAGCAATTTGCGTGTCCTGCGGCTGGACGCCCCCGTCGCGAACATGACCACGCGCCAAGCCGCGCTCGACATGGGCGTTCGCGAGGCGCGCGGCGAGATCGTGCTGTTCGCCGATGCCGCGGGGCGCGTCCCGTTCGAGTGGATCCGCGAGCTTGCCGGCCACATGGGCTACCGCGACGGCGCCGTGACGGGCCCCGTGATCTTCGCCGGCCGGCCGCGATTCCTGGCGCGGTTCCAGACGATCGACTCGCTTCTCATTTACAACCTGTATTCGTGGTCGTACCGCAGGCGGTCCGCGTGCGGCGTGTTCGCCGCGAACCTTGCCGTGAACCGCCAGGCGTATCTCGACATCGGCGGATTCGAGAAGATCGGGTTGGCCGGCGCGCCCGACCTCGCCCTGGGCGAGGCGCTGAACAAGGGCAACTGGAGCGTGCGCTACCTGCTTTCACCGGCCGTGCAGAACCTCTGCGCGTCCACACTCCGGGATCTTGTCGGCCGCCGCGCCCGCCGCAGCCGCAGCATGACCAAAATGATCAACTTCATCTTCATTGCGATGATTGTGTCGAACTGGTTGCTGGTGCTGTCGGCGTTGTGGATGCAGGGCATATGGATTTCGCTGCTGGTCCTGCGTTATGCGCTCGGGCTCGTGTGGATCGCCGGGTCGATCGAAAAATACGGCGCGCACCGCCTCAGCTCGATCTGGCTTTACGAGCCGGTGCTGAGCTTTATCGGCGCGTGGAGCTACCTCCGCCTGCTCACGAATTCGAGCTGGTCGTGGGGCGGCATCACGTATCGCCAGAGCTCGTCCAGCCCATCCGACGACCCCGCGTCGAGTGTGCGTGGATAATCTCTCATTCGTGCTCGTACTCGTGCTCGTGCTCGTAATCGTCTTGTCAGCCGAAGCCTTGGCGAAGGCTGAAATCGTAATCGAAAACCCGAACCAATGCCCTCACCCGACGAATTCGATCTGACCGAGCCCGTTCGTCCGCGCACGTTTCGTTTGCGCGACATGCTGCTGCCTGAAGCTCTCCTCGACTCGACCAACTGGCGCGACAATCCGCTCGTCGATTACACCGACCGCCGGGCGTTGCTCCCCGGCAGGCGCTTTTTCATCCGCATTCTCGAAGTCATCCTTGTGCTCGGGTGGTTCGCGATCGTCTGGGACCCGTTCGAGCACCATTACGATGGTTGGTTCGTGTTCATGCCGCCGGACCATTATTGGGACGGCGGCAGCGGGTATTTCTATTGGCGCGGGAACATGCTCGTCCCGCTCGCGCTCGTGTTTCTGCTCCTTCGTTATCACCTCACGATCAACGATCAGTCGAACCACCTCAAGACGCTCTCGCGCGGCAAGCTCGGCGAGTTGTTGCTGACGACCCTCGGCAGCGAAGATTATTTCCTGCACCACTTCCTGTTGTTTTGCCGGCGCTATCGCGTGCTGGTCGCGTGGGCCGCGATCTGGGGATTGACCATTGTCGTTGATATTCTCGACAACGGCGTGACGTGGGTTCAGCTCACGACGCTCGTCCGGATCCTCGTGACGCTCAACGTGATCCTGCTGACGTGGATCATGGGCGTGTATCAATACGTGACCGAGTGGCGGTGGTTTGCCGGCGGCCGCGCGCTGCGGTTCCGCCCGTTCTTGAGCATGATCCACAGCGCCGCGCTCAGCCTGATCGTTCTGTTCGCGAGCGCGCCGTGGTATCTCATCGGTTTCGTGTTCAGCCGCAGCTCGCCGCCGTCGCTCTACGTGCTGACGTCGATCGCGCTCGCATGCTCCGTCCCGCTCGCGCTTGCGGTGACGTATCTGAAGGGCCGCGCCGTCAACGCCGTCGCGCTCGAGTGGCTTTATGCGCGCTACTACGGCGAAGATCCCGCGCAGGCGCAGAAATGGATGCGCCCGCTCGACCCGCTGCTTCCGTGGCGCTGGAAAAGCCCGCTGCGCCCGGCCTGCCCGACCGGAACCAAGACCGAGTGGAAATCATTTTTCCGCGCGGTCCCGTTTATCGTTTTATTCGTCGGCGCGGTGAACGCGACCAACTCGTTCTCGGCGTATTACGGTTTCCGCGCCTCGGCGCTCGCCGAAATGCTGCTGCTTGCGGCATTCGGAATCTGCCTCGGGATCTGGCTTGTCGCGCGGATGGATGCCGCCGATCACCGCGCGCTTTACCTGCGCGCGATGTGGTGGATGGGCCTGCTTTGCCTGGCCCTCGTCTCGCGGACCGTTCTCACGATACGAACGATGATAAACTGGCCGGACCCCGATGTTGTGATGTTCCACTGCTACATGCCGTACCTGGCTTTTCTCGCGATCGCCTTCAACGCCTTCGCGGCCGGCGCGCTGCTCAAGCGATCCATGATGAAATCATGCGAGCCGTTCGTGCACATCCTCTGCGTTGTGGGTCCGGCGGCGCTTGCGTCGGTTGCTCAGATGGGAACGATCGCGCTGATGTATCGCGCAAACCAGACCGGCTCGGTCCTGGTCGCGTTCTACCCGGTCGCGGTCTATCTGCTCAATTTCATGCTCGTCCGGTATGTGTTGAATCTTGTTCTGCTTCGGCGCGGATGAATCGATGAATTTTGGAAATAGCATTTGAACGCGAGTCCCTCGCTCACGCTCGGGATGCTGCATTTCATGCCGCGTTCGGCGAATGCGGCCTACCGGGGTGGGTGATCAGCAAAACGCGGTAGGCCGCTTTCGCCGAAAGCGGCATGGAAAAAGAAACGCAAACCGATCAGCGGTTGAAAAACAATATCAAGTCGAGCCGCGAAATCACATTTCCACCAGCAACCGCTCCGGCGTCTCAACGAGCTCTTTGATTCTTATTAAAAATTGCACGGCGGTTCTTCCGTCGATCATGCGGTGGTCGTAACTGAGCGCGACATACATCATCGGCCGGATCTGAATCTCGTTGTTGATGACCACCGGCCGGTCCTGGATTCGATGAAGCCCGAGGATTGCGACTTGCGGCAGGTTCAGGATCGGCGTGCTTAATAATGAGCCATACACGCCGCCGTTGGTGATCGTGAACGTCCCGCCGCGCAGGTCGTCGATCGCGAGCTTGCCCATTCGCGCTTTTTCGGCGAGATCGCGAACGGCCTTCTCGATCTCGGCGAAGCTTTTCCTGTCCGCGTCGCGAATCACGGGAACGACGAGCCCCTCCGGCGTATCGACCGCGACGCCGATATCGTAATAGTATTTATAAACAATATCGTCGCGATCCATTTCGGCGTTGACGGCCGGGAACTCGAGCAGCGCCGCGACCGCGGCCTTGACGAAGAACGACGTCAGGCCCAGCTTGACGCCGTATTTTTCTTCAAAGGCTTGTTTATGCCGCGCGCGGATCCGCGCGACGGCGCTCATGTCGATTTCGTTGAACGTCGTGAGCATCGCCGCCATGTGCTGGGCCTGCACGAGCCGCTCGGCGATCGTTTTTCTGCGCCGCGACATCCGCACGCGCTCCTCGCGCCGGCCTTCGGCAGCGGAAGGGGTCGGAGTCTCCGGCCGCTGTGCCTCTGCCGGTTTGGGCTGAGGGGCAGGGACAGCTTGCGGGACGACGTATTCCCGGATCGTATCGCGCGGCTCTTTTTTGAAGGTCTGTTCTGAAGAAGGCGCAGGCTTTTCTTCTTTTGCTTCGGGCTTTGGTTCGGGTTTTGGCTCGGGTTTCGCCTCTTCTTTTGGAGCCTCCGGTTTGGCTTCCTCAGCCGGCTTCGCCTCGCTCTCTTCAATCATGCCGATTGTCTCGCCGACCTTGACGTCCTGTCCGGCGGCGCGGTCGATCCGCGCAAGGACGCCCGATTTGTCCGCGCCGACCTCGAGGTTCACCTTCTCCGTCTCGAGTTCGAGCAGCACCTCGCCCGCCTGCACCCGTTCGCCCTGGTTTTTCAACCAGCGAATGATCGTGGCCTCGGTGATCGATTCGCCAAGGTCCGGAACAACGATGGGTTGCGGCATGGCAGGAACCCTCCAATAACTATGAAATCGTGCTCGTGCTCGTAATCGTAATCGTAATCGAACACTCGATCGAATTACCGGTCCCTCGCTAACGCTCGGGCTACTGCATCATACCTATTGAATCGATCGCGCCTTTTCGATCAGCTTCTTCTGGTTATACGCATGCCACGCGGCGGAGCCCTCGGCGGGGCTCGAATATCTCGGCCTGCCCAGATACCGCAGCGGCTTCCGCCCGTGAATCAGTTCCATGAGCACCGGCATCATGAACGGCCACGCGCCCATGTTCATCGGCTCCTCCTGCAGCCAGACGATTTCTAACGCGCTGCGGTATTTCTCGATCAGCGCGGCCAGTTCGTCTTTGGGCGGCAGATAAAGTTGCTCGACTCTCGCGACCGCCAGGCCCGGCGTCGGCTCCTTTTGTTCGCCGATCAGATCGAAATAAATCTTCCCGCTGCACAGGATCAACCGCCGAACCTGATTCGGATCCGCATGCGCGTCATCGATCACTGGTTGCCATCGCGCTTCCGCAAGCGCCGACAGCGGCGAGGCAACCAGCGGATTTCTCAAAAGGCTCTTGGGCGTCATCACGACGAGCGGCAGCGGATCGGTCGCCAGCAGCAGCGCCTGCCGCCGCAGCAGGTGGAAATACTGCGCGGCGGTCGTGCAGTTCGCGACGCGCATGTTGATCCCGGCCGCCATGTCGAGGAACCGCTCGATGCGCCCGCTCGAATGGTCCGGCCCCGCCCCTTCGAATCCATGCGGAAGCAACAACACCAACGACGGCGTCTGTCCCCACTTGGCGCGCGCCGAGACGAGGAACTCGTCGATCATGACCTGCGCGCCGTCGGCGAAGTCGCCGTATTGCGCCTCCCAGATGACGAGCCGCTCCGGCCGCTCCATGTTGTAGCCGTATTCGAAGCCGACCGCGCCTGCTTCCGAAAGCGGGCTGTTGCGGATCTCAAAGGCCGCGCGCGCCTGTGGCAGGCCCTGCAGCGGGCAGAACGGCGCGCCGGTATGCTGGTCGAAATAGACCGCGTGCCGATGGGTGAACGTGCCGCGCAGGACGTCCTGGCCCGTGAACCGCACCGCGATGCCATCCTCGAGGATCGAGCCCAGCGCGAGCTCCTCGGCGCTCGTCCAATCGATCGCGCGTTCGCCTCCCGCGCTGATCTCCTCGCGGCGCCGCGCCAGCACTTTCTCGAGGCGCGAATGAATGTGGAACCCTTGCGGCAGGCGCCCGAGCGCCGCGTTGAGTTTCAATATTCTCTCGGTCGCGACGGCGGTGTTCACCGCGCGCGCGGCGCCCGGCGGCGGCTCTTTCGGGAGCGGCGCATCGAGCGCCGCCTCGGCATTCAGCGTGTCGAGCTCGCGCTGAAGGTGATCCATGTATTTGCGCTCGAGCCGTGCCGCCATCTCCGCATCGATTTTGCTTTCGGCCTTCATGCGCTCGGCCATCAATTGCCGCACGGTCGGATGCGCATCGATGGCTTGATACAGCACCGGCTGCGTGAAGCCCGGGTCATCGGCCTCGTTGTGGCCCCAGCGCCGGTAGCCGACGAGATCGATCAGGAAATCCTTTTGAAATTGGCGCCGGTAGGCGAGCGCGATGCGCATTGCCTCGATGCAATCGACCGGCTCGTCGGCATTGACGTGGATAATGGGGATTTCAAAGCCCTTCGCCAGGTCGCTCGCATACATCGTCGAGCGTGCCTCGGCCGGTCCGGCCGTGAAACCGAGCTGATTGTTGGCGATGATGTGAAGGCTGCCGCCGATCCGGTAACCGATCAGGCGCGACATGTTCAGCGATTCGGCGACGATGCCCTGGCCGGGGAATGCCGCGTCGCCGTGAATGAGCACGGTGAGCGTGGCCGCGTGGTTGTACTCGGGCGGACCCGGCCGATCGACCCGCGTGCTGACCGCGCGCGCCATTCCCATCACGACCGGATTGATGAACTCGAGGTGGCTCGGGTTGGGCGCCATGCGAATGAGCAGGCCGCCCGCGCCGCCCTCCTTCAATTCGAACTCGGTTCCCGCGTGATACTTGACGTCGCCCGTCCAGCCCAGTTCCGTCGGCGCGGCGCCCATGCCGCCGAGCGGGTCTTTGAATTCGGCCAGGATGTTCCGATACGGCCGGCGCAAAATATGCGCGAGCACGTTGAGCCGGCCGCGATGCGCCATGCCAATGAGCAGATGGCCGATCCCGTGCGAGGTCGCGGCGTGCACCGCCTCGTCGAGCATCGGCACCATCGCGTCGAGGCCCTCGATGGAGAAGCGATACTTGCCGGGGAACGCGCGATGAAGAAACCGCTCGAAGATTTCGACCTGCGTGAGCCTGTCAAGCAGCGCCTTTTCGTCGATCGGGTCGGCCGGCGGGCGGAAGTGGCGCGTTTCGATCGCGTCGCGCAGCCACCGGCGCTCGCCCGCGTTCGTCACGTGCTCGAAGTCGAAGCCCGCCTTCGCGCAATAAATCGCCCGCAGCGCCGCGATCGCCTCGTCCGCGTTCGCGGCGCCCTCGGCAACGGGGCCGCCGGCGAGGCTCGCCGGCATTCGCGCGAGGTCGTCTTCGCTCAGGCCGTAAGATTCCCGGTCGAGCGCGGGGTCATGCGGTGGCTGCGCCCCGAGCGGATCGATGCGCGCCGCAAGGTGCCCCAGCGCGCGAACCGCCTGCGCGAGGTTCATCGCCCCGATGATTTTGTCGAACGACTCGGCGGCGGGCGCGGCGGCTGCGGCCTCGGGCGGGCGCCACTGCCGGAAAAACGCGCGCGTCTCCTCGTCGAGCGCCTCCGGATTTTCGCAGTAGCGCTCGTATAGTTCCTGGATGTATCCGGCGTTGGCGCCGTGAAAGTCATCCCAGTCGGTCATATGCTCGCCGGCTCCGTGAACGGTTTTTTGAACCGCACCTCGATCGTCGGATTATGAAATCCATTCTGCGCGTATCCTGGCTTCTCAAATATCTTCGCATATGGGAACTTCTTGCGCAGCTTTTTGAGGCTCTTTGCCATCTCCGGGTCCAGTTTTCGGTATTTGTCGTAGCGGTCGCTCGTAAAATGAACGATCAATAGAATCTCCGCGTCTTTCGCTTCCCTGAGACTGAAGTGGGTGCCCTTGTATTTCATCCCCGCGTATCTGTATCCGGGAAGCAGTGTGTGGTCGGGCTGATATGCCATCGAGCCCTCGGGGAAGGCCAGCTTGCATGGCTTTCCGTTCGTTTGCGCGAAGATCCAGCGCGCCGCCAGCTCGCGCGTGTCCGGCTTCATCGAATACGTCATCGCCACGGATTCGGCCGCAAGCATGCCAACGCAAACCCAGCCGATCGCCGGCCAGTATTTCCATCGCAAGCTCATGATGAACCCCGATGCCAGCACGGCCAGGATCGCAATGCAGGGCAGGACGTAGCGCTCACAGTCGGGCGCGCGCTTGAGCGTGGTCAGTTCGGCCGAGAAATACCACAAAAGCGCGACCATCGCGGCCAGCCACATGACGGGATGCGTGCGGCGGGCGCGAATTCCTCGGATCACGCCGCAGATGCCCAACGCCGCCAGCGGCCACCCCAGCCCCCAGTTGATCCCATGAAACAGAAAGAAAAATCCAAGGTCGGGGCGCCGATAAATCGGCATGGGCGCCTTGGTGTGCCTTGATTGGGCGCCACGCACGACCGCATACCCGACCTCGTTCCAGATATGCCGCGCGTTCAGCAGCAGCATGATGGCGCCCAGCGAAAAGGCGATGCAAACGATCGCGGTGAACCAAACGCGTTCCTTGCGCGTGGCGCGGTCGCTCATCCAGAAGTAGCCCGCCAGAAAAATCGTGATGACCGCGGCGTGGTATTTTGTTCCCGCGGCGAGCCCCGCCGCGGCCGCGCACACGACCAGGCCCCACTTGCGCCTCGGGCCGCCTTCGCTGGTGAGCCACCATGCGGCTCCCGCGAGGCTTGCCATCACGAACAAATCGACGAATGCGTCTTCCTTCAGGTAGCGCCCGTGCGCCACGTGCACCGGCGAAAACGCGACGATCGCCGCGGCCAGCACGCCGGCGCGCCGATTGAACAGCGCCGCGGCCAGCAGCGCTGCCGCCGCGATCGCCGCCGCCGAGAAAATCGCCGCCAGGATGCGGCCAACCAGAACGATGTTCTGCCGCGTTCGCGGCATGCCCATGGCGATCGCCGCCCGGCAAGCCTCGCCCGTGATGGTGACCATGAATCCCGGGTGGATGAGCGGGTGGCTGCGGAAATTCTGCTCCTTTCCATCCAGGATCGAATCGACGATCAAATACTTTTTGTTTTCGTCGGGGTGATAAAGCTGCGGCATGCCGAAGTCGATGTTCCACAGCCGCAGCGCCAGCCCAATCGCAACGATCAACAGGGTCGCGGCCGCGAACGATTTGAACGATGCGTCGGCGCGGTCGCGGCCGCCGTTCGATTCGGGAATTTCCGGTCTGGGCAAAACTTTTGCTTCAGTCGGCATGAGACCCTTTTCCCCCGCATGGCGGGTTGCTTGTCGCGAAATCCATGATAACTTGTTAATAAGATGAATTAAGTGTGTCAGATTCGCAACGATAACCGATCATGCGCCGAGGATCGTATCATCGTGTGTGTTTAGAGCGCTTGACGAAAGTTATCGGTTCGTGCTCGTGCTCGTGCTCGTAATCGTAATCGTAATCGAATCAACACCGAACTTCGAAACCGAGCCCCATTTCGATTACGGCGATTGCCTCAAGACTTTTGTCACTCGCTCCAGCGTGCATGTGTCTCATGTTCCATGCCGCGTTCGCCGAACGCGGCATGGAATGCAGTAGCCCGAGCGTGAGCGAGGAACTTGCGCGTCGTGCATTATTTCTTTGCCCGCGTGACGTGCGTCGCCTCGCCGTAGAACACGTCGGCGGCTTCCATGATCGTCTCCGAAAGCGTCGGGTGCGGATGGATCGAGTCGGCGATGTCGCGCGCGGCCGCGCCCATCTCGATGGCCAGCACCGCCTCGCTGATCAGGTCGCCTGCATCGACGCCCACGATCCCGACGCCAAGCACGCGCTCGGTCGATTTGTCGATGACGAGCTTGGTGACGCCCATCGGCGCGTCCAGCGTCAGCGCGCGCCCCGAGGCGCCCCACGGGAACTTCGCGACCGCATAGTCGATGCCCTTGGTCTTGGCTTCATTCTCCATCATGCCGGCCCATGCGACCTCCGGATCGGTGAACACCACCGCCGGGATCGCGATGCTGTCGAACGTGACGCTCTTGCCGGCGATTGCCTCGGCGGCGACCTTGGCCTCGCGGTGCGCCTTGTGCGCGAGCATCGGCTCGCCGGCGATGTCGCCGATCGCGTAAATGCTCGGCTCGTCCGTGCGGCGGCTCGCATCGGCCTTCACGAATCCGCGTTCGGTGAGCTGCACGCGCGTGTTTTCGAGCCCGAGGTTCTCGTTGTTCGGCCGGCGGCCGATCGAGACCAGCACGCGGTCGAACGTCATCTCCGGCGCGACGCCTTCGCCCTCGAGCGCGACCTTCACTCCGGTCTCAACTGGGGTGAGGTCCGTGACCTTGGTGTTCAGGCAAATGGCCTCGAATTTTTTCTGAAGCTGCGCCTGGAGCGGCCTCACGAGATCGCGATCGACGCCGGGCAGCAGGCCGTCGGTCAGCTCGACGACGGTCACCTTGCTGCCGAGCGCGGCATAAACCGTTCCCATTTCAAGTCCAATGTAACCGCCGCCGACGACGAGAAAACGGCCGGGAACATCGGGCAGCTCGAGCGCGCCATTGGAACTCATGACGCGGTCACTGTCGATTTGAAACGCCGCGGGCACGGTCGGCCGCGAACCCGTCGCGAGGATCGCGTGCTCGAACTCGATGCGCTCGGGAACGCCCTGCGCGCCGTCGCCGGGCTTGAGCTCGAGCGTGTGCGCGTCGAGGAACCGCGCGCGCGCATGGATGTATTGCACCTTGCGCAGGCCGGCAAGTTGCTTGACGCCGCCGCTCAGCTTTTTGATCACGCCGTCTTTCCACGCGCGCAATTTATCGATGTCGATCTTCGGCTCGCCGAACTCGACGCCGCAGGCCGCCGCGTGACGCGCCTCGCCGATCACCTTGGCCATGTGCAGCAGTGCCTTGGACGGGATGCACCCGCGCAGCAGGCATACGCCGCCCGGATCGGCCTCGGCGTTCACCAGCACGGTTTTGAGCCCCATATCCGCCGCATGAAACGCAGCCGCATATCCGCCGGGTCCGGCGCCGATCACGACAACCTGGGTTTTCAGAGTCTCGGCCATTATCCCAAACTCCTCATCCAAAATTGAGCCACGAGGGCACGAAGACACTAAGAACACAAACAATCAGAGCATTGAACCGCAAAGACGCAGAGGACGCCAAGAAGATTTGGATTCGATACCCTTGGCCGGGTGTTGAAATAGTCCCGAAGGAACGACCGCTTTCAGCCCGCCACGGCCATGGCGGGGAAAAGCTTAAATTTCCAGCATGAGTTCGAATGGGTTTGTGAGGTCGGCGGCGACGTCGCGCAGGAATCTGGCGCCGTCCGCGCCGTCGATCACGCGATGATCATACCCCAGACACAACGGCAACATCAGCCTCCACTGCGGGCCATCGTCGATCCACACCTGTTGCCTGCTCGCGCGCGACACGCCCAGAATCCCGACCTCGGGCCAGTTCACGACCGGGTTGAATTGCGTGCCGCCGATCCCGCCCAGGTTCGTCACCGTGAACGTC
>JAJFUE010000209.1 GCA_021372575.1 bacterium
TGATGAATGATGAATGATGAAAGATGAGAGTCACAAGCGATGAGCGATGAGAGATGAAATTCTGAACGGCTGAAAAATTCGCGAAATTCTTTTTTCTTGGCCAAAATGTTGTCATGCGGATACACTTTACAGAAGTAATTAAGGGTTGACAGCTTCGTTTCCAAAAGGCAAAGGGTAGAGCGGATTGTTTGGATTGTGGCCGAAGGCGCCGTCCGTCCCGAGGGGGAAACTGTTCGATATCGGGGCGGAGGCGGCCTGAGGCTCTAAACCCAAAAACAGGCTGAGTGGATGCCGAAACCGTTCGAACACCGCATCGACCGTGCGGCTTTGCTTTCTCGTGCCATGAGCTCGGTCATCTTATTGTGCGCCGTCTTGGTCGGCTGCACGAGTGAGTCACGCTTACCCAAGAACCCGATCCCATACATCACTCGCGTTATTCATCTTCCGAACCTTGACGGGGATGAACCCGCCAAGCCCGAACCGCCGCAGACGGCCACGGCGCCCGAACCGGAACCGGAGCCGGCGATCCGGCTCGTGCCGGCCGACGATCCGATGCTGGCCGAGGCGCGGATCCGCGGCGTCAGCTGGCCGATGGTCTATAACGACGGCCCGACCCGCCAGCACGAACCCCAGACCGGCTTCTGCTCCTATTACAACGAATCGCAGCACACGGCGACCGGCGAGCATTTCAATCCCGAGGCCCTGACGGCGGCGCACAAGTCGCTGCCGTTCGGCACGATCGTGCGCTGCACGCGGGAAGACACCGGCGACTCGGTGATCGTGGTGATCAACGACCGCGGCCCGTTCGTCAGGGGGCGAATCCTGGACCTGAGCCGCCGCGCCGCCGAGCACCTGGGGATGATCCGCGCCGGCGTCACCCGCTGCAAGATCGAAGTTCTCGCCTACCCGATCATCGAGGCCATGGGTCCCAAGGGGAACGGGTGAGTGAAACCTCCCCGAAGGGGGCGGACCTCAACCGAACGCCTGCCCCGCAAAAACGCGGACCGAAACCCTGCGCCGCCGACGCCCCTCCGAAATCCATCGTTATTCCGCCGGGTTATTTCACTTTAAGCCATTCGCTGCCGGCGGCGGTCCAGATGTAGTAGCGATACAGCTCGATGCCACTCGTCCCGTTCGTCGCCGTGAAGTAGAGCCAGCCGTTGGAGACCGTGAGGTTTGTCGGATAGGCCTCGCCCGAGCCGGGGTTGACGTTCGCGGCCAAGACGGTCCCGGCCGCCGTGCCGTTGCTTTTCCACAGTTCCTGGCCGGTCTCGTACGTGAACGCGCTGAAGTACAGGGTGCCGTTGAAGTTCACCGGGTCATCGTAAAAACAGGAACCCCATTGGCGCGGGTTGACGTCCTTGACCATGACCGTGCCGGCGGTCGTCCCGTCCGACTTCCACGGCTCGGTGCCGATGGTCTCCGTTTCCCTCGCGATGAAATACAGTGTGCCGCCGATCACGAGGAATTTGTCGGGGTAGCCCGACCCCTCGCGGTTGATGTCCTTGACGATCGTTGTGCCGGCGGCCGTGCCGTCTGTCTTCCAGAGCTCGGTCCCGCTCGTGCCGTCGTCGGCGGAAAAGAGGATGAGATTGCTTTTAAGCGGCGTGATGTGCGCCGGCGATGAATCGCCGGCCGGCCTGATGTTCTTGACCATGACCGTTCCCGCCTCGGTCCCGTCGCTCTTCCACAGCTCGATGCCGTTGGTGCCGTCGGTGGCGCTGAAATAGAGTGTCCCGTTGCAGTTGGCGAGGCCGGTTGGAGTCGAGTCGTTTATGCCTTGGCGGATGTCCTTGACCTGCCTGGTTCCGGCCGCGGTCCCGTCGCTGACCCACAGCTCGGAGCCGGCCGAGCCCGTTCGTGCCTTGAAAAACAGCTTGCCGTTGACGACGACCAGTTCCTGGGGATTGGAGTTGCCGGAGGCGTCGATATCCTTGATGAGCGTCGTGCCGGCGGCCGTGCCGTCGCTTTTCCACAGTTCCTGGCCTTCGGCCGCGCTGAAGGCGCTGAAATACAGGGTGTTGTTCATGACGGTCAGCCAGCGCGGGCTCGAATCGCCGGACGAATTGATTTCCTTGACCATGAACGTGCCGTCGGCCGTCCCGTTGCTTCTCCACAGCTCGACGCCGTGGGTATCGTCGGTCGCGGCGAAGTAAAGCACGCCGCCGATGTTTGCCATTTCCGTGGGATTGGAATTGCCGGACGGGTTGATGTCTTTCACCATCCGGGTGTTGGACGCCTCGCCCCGGCTGATCCAGAGCTCCCTGCCGTTGACACCATCGTTCGCGGAAAAAAAGAGGTAGCCGTTGACGTCGATGAGGTTGACGGGCGAGGAGTCGCCGGCCGGGTTGATGTCCTTGACGAGGGCGGTGACTTCGGCCGCGCCGGCCCGGAGGCCGGCCAGCATGATCAGTGCCGCCGCCAACGTGACGAGAGCGCGGGGGCGACCGTTTCTCAGAAAATTTTCACTCATGCGACGTTCCTTTCCTGATCGTCTGGAACAGGGTAATTTTGAATACTTTGGATTTGAACGCCTGATTGGGAGAATCATCCCCCGCCTGGGTCCGACGTGGCAAGCGAATTTGCGGCTCGTAGTGTTTCCTTGTACGTACTGCCGGGTTTGTACATGATGACCGTGTGAGACCGCGCAAGCCCACGATCAGGATTTCAAGTCGATCCGATACCGCAAGCCTTCTTTACTTCCGAATTGCGGGGGCCTGAAGAAGCGTTCGATGAGTATGCCGCCGTTTTTTTCGATGACGCGCTGCGAGGCGATGTTTTCGGGGTCGGTCGTGATCTCGACGTGGTCCAGGCCCTCCAATCGCATGTCGCGGAGTTCTTCCAGCAATAACTTGAGCGCGAGGGTCGCGAGACCGTGGCGGCGGCGCCAGGGGACGATCGAGTAGCCGATGTGGCCGAGGCATGTCGGCGGCAACGCGGTCGTGCCGGGTTGCCAGCGGAAATTGATCAGGCCGCAGAAATCGCCGTCCCACATCCAGCGCGTGATTTGCGGGACGCGCTTGACGGCCGAGCCGTCCGGCAGGATCACCGGTCGCGTGACGACCGCGAAATCGGCGCGTTCGGCCAGAAACGCGGTGACGTCCTGTTCGATCGCGTCGAGTTCCTCGCGTGCGGCCTCGGGGCGCAGGTTGTTCATCGACCACCCCTGCCTGAGCGCGGCAACGTAAGCGGGCAAATATTTGGCGGCCGGCATCACCAGTTTCATGAGAGTACCTCGCTGTAATATGTAACCTGACCCGGCAGGAAAGAACACCTTCGCGTCGCGAGAATCCTCGCGGTTCAAAAGGCTAAAATCAATATGAATTATTCGCGGCGGCTCCGATCGCCGATTTAACCCATCTGTTTCTTTCGTGATTGCGCTTAATCGGTTAAAATGATGTTGTGTGTAATGTCTTGGATGGAGGGACCGGATGAAACGGAAACAAATGCTCGCGGCGGCAGTGGCCGCCATGTTGCTGTGGGTCGCCGGTGCGACGGCTGCGATCGCGGCCGACGCGGCGCCCGCGAAAAACACGGCCTCGGATGAGGAGGCCGCGTGGAAGAAAATCGAGACACTGGCCCAAAAGAGAATCAGCCCGCTCAAGGAGGGCGAAAAGCCGGCGGATGGCGGCCCTACCGAGCAGCAGATCAAGGATTACCAGAAACGCATGATCGCGCACGTCAACGATCTGATGCTGGCGACCAACGAGTTTCAGAAAAAATACCCCAAGTCGGCCCACATGGAAGAGAACCTGCGCATTCTGGCGGGGAGTTCGTTCACGTTGGCCGGAGCCCCCGCCGCGGTGCTGATCGATCCCAACATCAGGAAGTCGGCCGAGGAGATCACGCGCGATTTGTCGGCGCGCAAGGACCTGCCCGCAAGCGTCGATTTGATCATTGTCCAATCGAAGATGTCGCAGCTGCAAATGGGCTCGCGCAGTCTTTTGAGGCAAAAGGACAAGCTCGCGGAGCTGATCAAGCGCCAGCAGGGCGTTTTGCAGGAGCATCGCAAGCGCTACCCGAAGGACACCGACATCGGCGTGCTTTACGTGCAGTTGGCCGAGTATGCCGACGAGGGGAACCTGCCGGCGATTGAGCGCGAACTGCTGACGGAGGCCGTTGGGTTCGGCGAGGGCGACGTCAAGGAGGCCGCCGCGCAGAAGCTCAAGACGCTGGGCATGATCGGGAAGCCGGTCGATATCAAGTTCACGGCGCTCGACGGCCGCAAGGTTGATCTGGCCGCGCTCAAGGGCAAGGTCGTGCTGATCGATTTCTGGGCGACGTGGTGCGTCCCGTGCGTGCAGGAATTCCCGAACGTGCTGAAGGTCTATAATCAGTATCACGACAAGGGTTTCGAGATCATCGGCATCAGCCTTGACGCAGACGGCAATGCGCTCAAGAAGTTCATCAAGGACAAGAATGTGCCGTGGCCGCAGTATTTCGACGGCAAGGAATGGGAGAACCAAATCAGCTCGCGTTATGGCGTCGATTCGATTCCGGCCATGTGGCTGGTCGGCAAGGACGGCAACGTCGCAACGCTCAAGGCGCGCGAAGACCTCGAGGCGAACATCAAGACGCTGCTCGGCGGCGGGAAGCTACAATAACCTTAGAAACAAGACCTATGAAAACGAGGTGTTTGTAGTGGGGAATCAAGCGTCGCAGATAGTCGAGATCAGGCATAGCCTGCGAAAGTGGGCTGTTACGTTCTCCGTTATATTTCTTGCAATCGCGATTTTCTGGACGTTATTTCCGATCATCAATCCGGGCGGGGATTTCGGCCGGCCGGAGAAGGCCGCATTGGTATTTGGATTATTCTGGGGAGCGTGGTTTCTGGCATCGTTGGCCTGGGCGATTCACCTGCATGCGCAGCGGTGGCGTATGACGGACGAAGGTATTGAGCAATCGGGATTTTTACGGGTGAAATTTCAATGGGACGAGGTGAAAAAAGTCGTCATCCAGAAGACCAACGGATACGAAATCCTGTCGCTCTCCATTCATCAAGATCGCGGAAAAAAGATCGATATCGGCGATGCGGAATTGAGCGGCCCTGCAGCCGTTTCAGAGCTCATTGAGTTTCTTCAAAGGAGCCCGGTCGCGAATCGGATTGAGATCAAAAGCATCTCTGACAAACAAGTCAGTGCAGGCGCTCTCCAGTTCGTCTGGTTTTTCGCCGCTCTCTTTGTTGCGATGATGTTAGGCGATTTCATCAAAGATATATTTTTGCGATGAGTCGGTCGGAGGTTGCTTGATAGCCACCGCTTTCGCCGGCGATTCGTTGACGATGAGCTGAAAAACATCGGGTCGGGCGAAGTGGCCGGCGGCGTCGAAGTCGAATTTGCCGCGGCCGATTTCGTTTAAATCGAGATCGGCCGTGATGATTTTTTCTCCGTCGAAATCGGGGCCGGCGAGCACCTTGCCGAGCGGGCTGACGATGAGGCTGCCGCCGCGCATGAGGACCGAGTCGGGTCCGTCGCCGATCGACACGCGGACGGAGTCCGGGAAGTCGCGCTTGCGAAGGTATTGGCACGCCGACAGGACGAAACAGCGGCCCTCGAGCGCGATGTGGCGCATCGTCGGCAGCCACGTCTCGCGGTCGTCGGCGGTCGGGGCGCAATAGAGCGCGACGCCCTTGGCATACATCGCCATGCGCAGCATCGGCATGTAGTTTTCCCAGCAGATCACCGAGCACATTTTGCCGTAGGGCGTGTCGATCGCGGTGAGCGTCGAGCCGTCGCCGAAGCCCCAGATCACGCGCTCCATGACGGTCGGCATGAGCTTGCGGTGTTTGCCGAGCAACGCGCCGTCGGGGCCGAAGAACAACACGGTGCAATAGACCGTCGAGCCTTCGCGCTCGATCACGCCGATGACGACATACGCGCCGCTGGCCGCGACGGCCTCGCCGATGCGTTGCGTCTGCGGCCCGGGGACCTCGATCGCCTGCTCCAGGTAAAGCCGGAACTCCTCGCGCCCAACCTCGTCGCGCGTCCCGACCGACAGGCCGTAATTCATACCCTTCGGATAACCCGTGATGAAGGCCTCCGGAAAGACAATGACCTTGGCGCCGGTTGATCCGGCATCACCGATCAAACGGATGGCCTTCTCGATGCACGCCTCGGAATCGAAAGGGACTGCGCCCGCCTGGACAACTGCGACTCGGACAGTGTTGCTATCCTTCATGCCTTTGCGTTCTCCATTATTTGGCTAATTTCTTGAGATCTTGGGCCTGTTGCGGATCACTTTGTTCCGCGCTGCGCAAAACGCGGCCCGGCGTTTTTTGTCCTGTATTGGCGTTATCATGAGCGTCTGGCCGTCAGTCGTAATATCGAACAAAGTATTTGCGTCCGCGCCCAGCAACTCGAGGATCGGCTTTTCGATGACGAGGGCCATGCTGTTGCCGTGTTTGACCAGATATTTTTGCATGCCCATCGCTCCAAAAATACGTTACCACAATGTGGATACATTATATCTCCGGGGCCGGCCGCGTCAAGCCGCGGAATCGTTCCGCACGCGGCGCGCAAACAGGGCCAGGAGAACCATCGCGAGAACGGTCGCGGCGGTGATGCTCATGCCGAGCGGGACGAGAGCGGGCCGGTATCGAAACTCGATCCGGTGCATGCCGGCCGCGGGCAGCGGCACGGCGCGAAAGATCCGATTTGCGAGCAAAATCGGCGTCTCGACGCCATCGACGGCCGCGATCCATCCGGGGAAGTAGATGTCGTCGAGGAACAAAAACGCGCGGCCGCCCGAGCGCGCCGTCACGTCAACGCGGTTCCATCCGTACTCGATTTTTTCAACGCCGGCGTCGGCGAGGCGCGCGATCGGGGCGCGCGAGGCTATGGGTGAAACAGGTTGCTCTGCGGGCCAGCCTTCGGGGACCGCATCGACGATGATGGATCGATAAAGATCGAAATCGGGCGCCAGCAAACGTTTCATGGCCTTGGCGCTGTCCGTTTCGACCGACCAGGAACTGACGACCATCGCCCGCGGCAGCGACGCGCTGGTTTCCTCGATTTCGACGCTGGTCGGCGCCGCTCCGGCCAGCATGGCCCGCATGGGGGCGGTCTTCACGATGTATCGCGTGTTAAACAATGCCGCCACGCGCAGCCAATTGGGGTCCGTTCGGGGCAACGTCCAAAGCGATCTTCTGACCGAATCGAGGTAAAACAGGGTCAGCGCGTCCCCGCCGTTGATCTTGAACAGGCGATTGGGGAGCGACGATTCGCCGACGCCGGAATCCTTCGCGATCGTGTAAAACAGCGGGTCCCGAACGCCGTACAGCGATAACTGATTGTCGAGGTTGGCCAGGTGAATTCGCCCCGGATCGGCGTCGTCGATCGTGTTGATCAAGCCGAGTGCGCGGTGACGATAAACGTCATCGGCGAGAATCGGCTGAATCTGGCGCCCGATCACGAACAGGTTGGCGAAGCTGATGATCACGATCGAGGCTGCGGCCAGGCGGCGCAGGCCCGGCCTGACGGGGAACGCCAATGGGCACACCGCCGCGAGCGCAAGACCCAGGAACAGGACGGCCCGGCCGAGATCGTCCGCCAGCGCGTCGAGATTGCGCGGCGTCGCATAGGGAAGGAACGCGCCTTTCGTGAGCGCGCCGTAGAATGACGCCGAATGCCGCCAGCCGATCCACGCCGCCGCCATGGCCACCCACAGCAGCGCCCACGCGAACATCACCGAGAGTTGCAGTCGGCGTTCGCTCGGGGTTGTGCCGCGGCAGAGATGGTGCAGACCCAGCGCCGCAAGCAGCGGAAGCGCGAACGCGACGATTTGCAGGAACTTGGCCGGCCAGCGGAATTTGTCGATAAACGGCAGGTACGAGTAACACCATGCGTAGATGGGGGTGTGCACCCCCATCGCCATCACGAGGCCGGCCGCGGCAAGCAACACCAGGAACAGCGCCAGTCTTCTCAGCCGCCGGGCGGCGCCCGAATCACGGACAACTCCGAGGCGCAGGAGGCCGATCGACGCGAGCATCAGCGGAGCGATGCCGACATAGGCGGTGCCGACCCAGAATTCAAACATGGTCAGGCGGCGACCCCACCACTGATCGAGATGACCGGGATGGCCCGCGATAAACGGCATCAGCCAGCCCAGAAACAGCCGCGGATCGAGCGATGCCATTTTCATTTGCGGATCGATCTGGTCTCCGCGGACCGAGAGCGGCACCAGCTGCCACGTCAGCAGGAACTGCGTCATGCTGAGGCCGAGCGCCAGGGCGGCCGCCGAGGCCCACGCGGCGCCCGATGCGAAAAAGGCCCTGAGATCGAGGCGCCGCAGCCCGATCAGCAGCAGATACATCAGGTCGATCGTGATGCTGAGAAGAAACGATTGTCCATGGCCGGCGAGAAATTGCGTCGCCAGAACCAGCGCGAGCAAAAGCGCCGGGGGGACCAACCGGGCAATCAGGGATTTGAGACCCGCGCGCCGATTGCGGCCTTCTTCCACGAGGCGGCTGGTCAGCAGCAGGGCAAGCGGGTTCCATGCGAGCGTCCCGATCATGCTTTGGAATTCAACCGCGCAGATCGTGTTGGCGCCGAACGCGAACGCGACCGCTGCGATCAGGGCCGGCATCAGGCCGAGTTTCCAGTGGCGCGCCAGCGCATGCATGGATATCGCCGCGACGGCGAAGTGAAACGCGTGCCACAGTTTGAGCGCGGCCACCGGCGGCAAAACATAAAAGAGCAGGTTCGGCGGATAGAAAAAGGCCGACTGCGGATTGGCAATGAACGGGCTTCCGCATGACGAGTAATGGTTCCAAAGCGGCAGCGTCCCGGCGCGAAACGCCTGCCGCCCGAACAGGCGCCACGGAAAGAAGTCGATGACCGTGTCGCGCATCACAAGCGCTTTGCCGGCGAGGAATGAATCCCAGAAGAAAACAAAAACCAGACCAAGCAGCAGCGCGTGCGGCCAAAATACAAAGAACCGGCGTTTCACCGATCGGACCTCGTATGTGTTACCGAATCTATAACATAGTTGTAATGACACAGGATGATTGTGCGGTATCTTAGCCGGTTGCACCCGATCGTCAATCTTTTTTCTTGTCGGTTTCTTCGCGTTTTGACAATGTGTTGGCCGGTCGCGCCTTGGTGTTGTTTTTGCGCGGCACACATATTTAAAGGAGCGAATACGACACATGGACGCGATGCTGAAAGATCAGGTTGCAGTCGTCACGGGCGGCGCGCGCGGAATCGGCCGCTGCATCAGCCAGGCGCTGGCGGCGCAGGGCGCGACGGTCGTCGTCGCCGACCTGAACGCCGAGGGCGCGCAGGCCACGGCCAACGAAATCGCCGCCGCCACCGGCGCGCGCGTCGAGGCGATGGGCTGCGACGTCTCCAATGTTGAATCGTGCAACAAGCTGATCGACGACACGGTCGCCAAGCTCGGCAAGATCGATATCCTCGTCAACAACGCGGGCATCACGCGCGACAAACTGCTGGCGCGCATGGCGCCGGAGGACTGGGACCTCGTCCTCAAGATCAACCTGACGTCGGTGTACGCGTGCTCGAAGGCCGCGTCGCGCTACATGGCCAAGCAGCGTTCGGGCCGTATCATCTCGATCGCGTCGGTCGTCGGCGTCGTCGGCAACGCGGGCCAGTGCAACTACTCGGCGAGCAAGGCCGGCATCATCGGCTTCAGCAAGTCGCTGGCGCGCGAGCTGGGCGGCCGGGGTGTCACGGTCAACGCCGTCGCGCCGGGCTTCATCCAGACGGCGATGACGGACGTGCTTTCCGCCGAGGTCAAGGAAGCGCTGCTCAAGCAGGTTCCGCTCGGCCGCCTCGGCCAGCCCGAGGAAGTCGCCGACGCGGTGCTGTTCCTCGCGTCGCCAATGGCCACCTACATCACCGGCCAGGTCCTGAACATCAACGGCGGCATGGCGATGCAGTAAGAAGTGAATGGTGAATAGTGAATAGTGAATGGTGAATGGTGAATGGTGAATGGTGAATGGTGAAAACGCCAGGCCCGATGGGCTTGGCGTTTTTTGTTTTCGGTTACCGGCGTCTCAGAAGCGGAACACGGCACGCAACCGATCAAGGTAAAAGCGGCTGGACAGCATGATCATTTGAAATGGCAAAAACAGGATCAGGAAAAACGAAGAATTGGCAACAGCTCTTAAAATGATGTCAGGGAACTCTTTCCGGATAATCACGTGATAGGCGGTGATCGGAATTTCGTGGAATGGATAGAACAGGAAAATCGTGAACGCGGAGAATAGAACGAACAGCGCAAGCGTACACAGAATCATGTAAATACATGCAGATCCCAGAACGAATGTATGGCTGGCGTATTCTATGCGGGAAGCCATGCCGGTGACGATCAGCGCGGCCGTTGCCGAAGTGCTGACGCAGAGCGATATCGGGAGATACATGAATGTGAGCTTCAAGTGGTTGTCGCCGAAGCCAAGCCTCGCGACAAAAATGACGCAGCATGCGAACGCCACGCACAAGAGCGTCGCCGCGATCGCTTTTGCGGGTCGCATCCCAATCAACAGCGGCGCGCCGAGCCAGAGCGCGCATAAGCTGAAGACGGCCGCGAACGCCCATGTCTGGGCGGTGTGAAGGAAAAAATCATCTGCAAGATCAGCCCAGCGAACCAGGAAAAAGATGGCGTGAGCGCAAACGATGGGGACGAGTGCAAGCCACGCCTCGCGCCGGCGATTGGATCGCAGGCCAAACAAGGCTAAAAGGATGACCCACGGAATGATCTGCAAAGGGCTTCCGTCCCATTCCCAATTGTAGTCGATCGTGCTCGATGCCAGTCCGAGTTCGCCCAGATCCCGCGTGACCCTGATTGATAAGTTGCCGAACAGAACCGGCGGAATTGTCACCCTGGCGGCCGGGGGCAGAAAGGAATATAGATTGCTGTCCAGGTCGAGTGGTTCGCCGAACCGGCCCGAAGCAATTTTGAGCGGGCCCTTGTAAACCGCGTAGCCGGGACGCCAGTCGTCGGGCCATGAGGTGGAGAAAACGGTATGGCAATAGTTGCCCCCACTGTCTTCGACATCATACTCCAATTCCAATCGATCGCCGTTACGCGTTGCTCTGGCGGTGTTCCTGAGCGGCGAGCCAATTTGCAATCTGGCAGGCTTTTGTGCGTTGATGACAAAATCATCGGTGCCGGCGCTTACCGTGCCCACAGTGAACTTGCCGCTGATGTAGGCGTGGGCCCCATACGTCCCAACCGGAACGCTGAGCGCGCCGGTTGCGGGCTGGTCGAAGATCGCAGTCTGGGTGCGAATTTCAACGGAATCGTATTTTCTGGGAGATAGAAGTTCAAGCCGCGCGACGTGGCCGCCGTTGAATTCGCAGGTCCCCAACGGCGATGTGATTTCGCAAAGCGTCGCCGTGAGCGGGACATCGGATTTTGACGGAATCGTCCCGATCGAGAGTTCGTAGTTATGACCATCGTAAAAAATGCGGCGGGTCACAAGAAACGAGGTGATTATATCCGCCTTCCAGCCGGGTTGCCGCAAATTGAGCCAATCCCTGCTGTCGAGTTTGCCGTCGGTGTCTTCAAACGCAAGGATCATCTTGCGGCCGTGGAGGTTGACCTCGGTTTCCCATGCGCGGTCATGTTCGTTAAAGAAACCCGGGCGGCAATGGAGCGTAAGCGTCTGCGTGGTGAGCAAGAGAGACTGCGCGCGAATCGCGTTCGATCCGCACAACCACGCTGTCAGGGCGATGAGGAGGATTCGTAACCGCATCATGACAGTACCGATCAGCGGTTAGGCGTTTCTTTGTTACTCAATCTTCTTCAAAAACTCCGGGTGAACGATCTGTTGCACCGTTCTCGCGCGGCCGGTCACTTCGTCGAGCTCGACGAGCAGGCCGCAGATGTGCACGTCGTCGCGCGCGGGTTTGTGGCGCACCGGCAGGCCGCGGATGAGTTGCTCCATGATGATGTCAGTTTCAACGCCAATCACGGAATCGTAGGGGCCGCACATGCCGACGTCGCTGATCGCCGCCGTGCCGCGGTCGGTCACGCGCGCGTCGCACGTTGGCACGTGCGTGTGCGTGCCGATCACGGCCGTCACCCGCCCGTCGAGGTAATGCGCCATCGCCATCTTTTCGCTCGTGGCTTCGGCGTGCAGATCGACGAAGATGATCGAAGTCTGGCGCATCGCCTCGTCGAGCAACTCGTCGGCCTTGCGGAACGGGCAATCGACCGGGACCATGAACGCGCGCCCCTGCAGGTTGATCACGGCGACGCGCTTGCCGGCGCATTCGTAAATGCCCATCCCGCGCCCCGGAATGCCGGGCGGAAGATTCGCCGGCCGCAGCACGCGCGGGTTCTCGTCGAAGACCGGCAGCGACTCGCGCTGCGCGAACGAATGGTTGCCGCCGGTGAAGACGTCGATGCCATAGTCCGCGAGTTCCTGAATGACCTCGCGCGTAATGCCCTTGCCGCCAGCCGAATTTTCCGCGTTGGCGATGACGAAATCGATCGCCATCTCCTTGCGATATTCCGGCAGCCACTCGGCAATCGCCATCCGCCCCGGCCTCGCAAAAATGTCACCCAAGAATAAAACCCGCATAAACTCACCTTGCTACTCCCCAAATGGGGAGGTTCAGCTTTCATCCATTCTCAGCAAAATAAACCACTTCTCCCCACTGCATGGATATGGCTGTAAACGCCAGAAAATGATGATTCCAATTTTTGTGAATAGTATCCAAATCGCAGTTAAAAAGGAAAATTCGAAAGTCGGTGGTCGGTTCGGAAAAATCTTCATACTTTCTAAGCTTTGATCCAAAAGCGGGCAAAGCACGAGGGATTGGTATGCCTAAACGATCGAAATCTTTTAATTGGACCTCTTGTCTCTTGCTTTTGAGAAGATCTTCTAAAATTTGTTTTACCTTCGCATCGGGCAAAGCCACACGAAGGATCACTTCGTCGGCTCCTTGTAAGAAACCAGGCACGTGATAAAACGCGATTTGGGAGGCATCGGTCGGGATCTGTTTAGGCAAATTACCGTATTGGGGTCTGTCTGCCATAATCCCTGCGTATAGTTTGGGGTTTGTTTTCGCCTTGGTTGCCTCATTTATTGAATAAAAAAACCATATAACCAAAAAACCAACACCAAGAACGGCGAATAAGATTAATGTGAGAAAGGCTTTTAGAAGAGAGCCTCGGTTATTTGAGAAATGAATTCTCATCTCACATGCCTCTCCACTGCTTCGCGGCCTGAATCAATTCCGCCAATTTCGCCAAGGCCTGCATGGGGGTTAATTTGTTGATGTCGAGCGCGGCCAACTCTTCGAACTCCGGCGGCAGCGCGGGGGCGAACAGATCCAGTTGCAATAAATCGACGTCGTGTTGCTGGCCGATCCTGGGCGTCGGCTTCGGCTCGTCGCCGTCGGGGGAGCGGTGCTGGCATTCGAGCTCGAACAGGATTTCGCGCGCGCGCTCGAGCGTGGACTCGGGCATGCCTGCGAGCTGCGCGGCGTAGATGCCGTAGCTGCGGTCGGCGCCGCCGGCGATGATCTGGTAGAGGAACGTGATCTCGCGGCTCGATTCGCGCACCGCCACGTTATAATTTTTCACGCCGCGCAATTTGCCCTCCAAATCCGTGAGCTCGTGATAGTGCGTGGCGAACAGCGTGCGCGCCTTCCTGCGCGGCGTGGCGCTCAAATATTCGATCACCGCCCACGCGATCGAGATGCCGTCATACGTGGATGTCCCGCGGCCGATCTCGTCGAGGATCACGAGGCTTTTTTCGGTCGCGTTGTTAAGGATGTTCGCAGTCTCGGTCATCTCAACGAGGAACGTCGAGAGGCCGCGCGCGAGGTAATCGGTCGCGCCGACGCGCGTGAAGATGCGATCGACGAGGCCGATGCGCGCGCGGCGGGCCGGGATGAACGACCCGACGTGCGCCAGCAGCGTCAGCAGCGCGACCTGTCGGATGAACGTCGATTTGCCCGCCATGTTCGGGCCGGTGATGATCCAGATCTGCTGGTCCTTGCCGTCGAGGGCGACGTCGTTGGCGACGAACGGCCGGTCGGTCATCAGCGCCTCGATGACGGGGTGGCGGCCGCCTTCGATGTCGATGAGGTCCGAGCCATCGACCTCGGGCCGCACCCAGCCGCCGCGCAGCGCGGCCTCAGCGAGCGAAGCCAGCGCGTCGGTGTCGGCGATGTGCTCGGCGAGGCGCTGAATCGCGGCGGTCTCTTCAAGCACCGCCGCGCGCAGTTCCTCGAACAGCCGGTATTCCAAATCCTGAATCTTGTCCTGCGCGCCTAAAATCTGCTCCTCTTTTTCCTTGAGCGCCGGAGTCACGTAACGCTCGCCGGTCGAAAGCGTCTGCCGCCTGATGTAATCGGTCGGGACCTTGTCCATGTTGGCGCGGCTGATCTCGATGTAGTAGCCGAAGACTTTGTTGTAGCCAATCTTGAGCGAGCTGATGCCGGTGCGCTCGACTTCCTCCTGCCGCATGCGCGCGATCCAGCCCTTGCCGTCGCGCGAAATGGCGCGCAGCTCGTCGAGCTCGTGATTGAAGCCGTCGCGGATCATTCCGCCTTCGCGCACGCTCACCGGCGGCTCCGGCACGAGGGCGCTTTCGAGCCGGTCGGCGAGCGTCGCGAGCGTCTCGACCTGATCGCCAATGGATTTGAGCCTGCCGCCGCCGAGCGCCATGAGCGCGGACTTGATCGCGGGGATTTCGCGCAGCGACGCGGCGAGCGCGACAAGGTCGCGGCCGTTGGCGGTGCCGCAATGGACGCGGCCCAGGATGCGTTCGAGGTCGCGCACGCCGCGCAGGCCGTCGCTGAGTTGGCCGCGCAACGGCGCGCTTGTAAGCAGCGCCGCGATCGACTCCTGGCGCGCGTTGATCGTCTCCAAATCCTGAAGCGGCTCGAGCAGCCAGCGCCGCAGCCTGCGGCCGCCCATCGGCGTCCTGGTGTGATCCAGAACCTCGATAAGCGTCGCCGCGCGCCCTCCGTCAACCAGGTTCCTGACCAACTCCAATGCCCGCTGCGTCACCGGGTCGAGCATCATCGTGTCGCGCACGGAATAGACGCGCAGGCGGCTGATGTGCCCGAGCTGCCGGCGCTGGGTTTCCTTCAAATACGTGAGCAGCGCGCCGGCCGCGCAGATGGCAGCGGGCGAGTCCTCGGCTCCGTAACCGGCGAGCGAGGCGACGCCAAGCTGGTCCATCGTCGCGCGCCGCGCCGCGTCGATCTTCACCATGCCCTTGTCGATGCGCGTGCGCAGGGGGGCGCCGCCGAGCTCGCGCAGGGGGGCGTCGATCAGCTCCCAGTCTTCTTCGGTGGCTAGGATTTCCGCCGCGCCGATGCGCGCCAGCTCGGCCAGCAGCATCGGCCGCGAGTCGTCGCCGGCCAGTTCGGTGGCGGCCAGTTCGCCGGTCGAGAGATCGGCGTAGGCCAAGCCCCAGTTGCCCTGATTGCGCGCGACCGCGGCGAGGTAGTTCGCGGCCTTATCGTCGAGCAGGCCCGCCTCGATGACCGTGCCGGGGGTGACGACGCGCGTGACTTCGCGGCGGACGACGCCCTTGGCCTGGGCCGGGTCCTCGACCTGGTCGCAGATCGCGACGCGGCGGCCGGCCTGGATCATTTTGCGCAGGTAACTGTCGAGCGCGTGATACGGGATGCCCGCGAGCGGGAGCGTCTGGCCCTTGCCGACGTGCTTGCGCGTGAGCGTGATGCCGAGCAGCGCGGCGGTCTGGCGCGCGTCCTCGCCGAACGTCTCGTAGAAGTCGCCGATGCGGAAAAACAGGATATCGTCCGGGTGATTCGCCTTGATCTGCTGATACTGGCGGATCATGGGAGTCAGGGAAAGCTCGCGGGTCATTGCGATCGTTTCTAGGTGCTAAAGTGGTCCCAGCGGACCGACGCGAAACAGCAAACCACAAAACGGCGAAAAAGAAAATCCGAATCAGAATTTCTGTCGCGGAGGAGCAGAGAATGGCAGAGAACGCGGAGAAGAATATTTACGCCAAGACGCCAAGAGCGCCAAGATATTCAGCCTGATCATTTTGGCATCCTAATGATTCGCTTGGCGGTCTTGGCATCTTGGCGTAAGAAAAGCGATTATTTGGTCCTTGATGTCCTTTTGGTCCTTTTGCCCTACCGAACCAGCGCCGGGGCCGCTTTGATCAGCACCATGATCGCATGCAACAGCAAGCGCGCCCAGCTCAGGATGACCGCGACGAAAAACAGCGTGATGATCCAGATCACGATCAGCACGAGGCGCTCGGAGAATTCCTTGGCGTTGCGGAATTCGGCGATGTCGCTGCCAAGCCGCCGCACGATCTCAGCCACCCACACCCACGCAAAGATGAGCAGAAGGATTCCAAGCATGCTCTACCCCCGTTCGTGCTCGTGCTCGTGCTCGTAATCGTAATCGTAATCGAACAGATCGCAAATAAAATCCGCCCCGGTGGCCGCAAGCCTTCGGGGTCTGAGTCCTTCACGCCGGCCTCGCAACCTGGATTCTCTTGCCTGCTCCCTGTGAATATGGATAGAGATGATAAGGAGCACACGCACATGGAAACATGGCTTGATTCGTTTATTCAAAGACTCATCAAGGAAGGTGTGGCGATAGCTGACGAAATCGTTGGCTGCACGCCATCGGAAATAGACGAAATCGAGCGAGCGCAAAAAACCCCATTGCCCCCGGTAAAGGGCATAAAAAGGCGAGCCCCGAAGTGGCGGCAGAAAGCGTTTTATTTCTAACGCCCCGTCGGGGCGCGGGCGGATTGGAACGCACCAAAATTGATTTTCAGTATGGACGGATGCCGAGCTCCCCGCCCACGATCCCGATGATTAAAAGAGTGATCAGCAAGATCACGATCACCACGGCGCGTTCATAAAAATTTTTCGATTCGCGCAATCGGTCGATGCAACCGTCGAGCCGCCAGAGGACCACGTAGATCCACAGGCAGCCCAACGCCAGCATGACGCCCCTGAGCATTTTTCCGCCCCCGATGTCAATCGCCCCGACGGCCGTCAGACCACCGGGGCGTTGTTTTAAAGAAGCAAGCTGAAGCTTGAACTCCGAACAGGAATTCCGACATCAGACCTTGGCGGCCTTGCATCCGCACTTGCAGCCCGCCAGCTCCGCGAACACGCCGGCGTGCTGGGTTTCTTCCCACGTGAAGCCGCAGTTTTCGCGGCCGAAGTGGCCGTAGGCCGCCGAGTTGCGGTAGATCGGGCGGCGCAGGTTGAGCGCCTCGATGATCGCGCGCGGGCGCAGGTCGAACGTGTCGCGCACGGCCTTTTCGATCTTTTCCTCGCTGACGCGTCCGGTGCCGAACGTGTTGATGTGGATCGAGGTCGGCTGGGCGACGCCGATGGCGTAGCTGATCTGGACTTCGCAGCGGGTCGCGGCGCCGCCGGCCACGATGTTCTTGGCGATCCAGCGCGCGGCGTAGGCCGCCGAGCGATCGACCTTGCTGGGGTCCTTGCCGCTGAACGCGCCGCCGCCGTGGCGGCCCATGCCGCCGTAGGTATCGACGATGATCTTGCGGCCGGTCAGGCCGGTGTCGCCATGCGGGCCGCCGATGACGAAGCGGCCGGTCGGGTTGACGTGGATGATGAGGTCCTTATCGACCATCGCCGCCGGCAGGACCGGCTTGATGATGTGTTCGATGACTTCTTTTTCGATCTGGTCGTGCTCCTTCTTAAGCTCGGCCACTGTCGGCTTGTCGCCGCCGAACAGAGGGTCGTGCTGGGTCGAGAGGACGACGGTGTGGATGCGGACCGGCTTGTCGTTGGAGTCGTATTCGATCGTGACCTGGCTCTTGGCGTCCGGGCGCAGCCACGGCAGCTTGCCGGCCTTGCGCACCTGGCTCTGGCGCAGGACGAGCTGCTGGGCGAGCTGGATCGGCAGCGGCATCAGCTCGGGGGTCTCGTCGCAGGCGTAGCCGAACATCATGCCCTGGTCGCCGGCGCCCTGGTCCTTGCTGGCGCTGGTCGATTCATCGACGCCCAGCGCGATGTCGGGCGACTGGCGGTGAATCGATTGGAAATACTTGGCCCCGCGCGCCGTGAAGCCCATCTCTTCCTTCGTGTAGCCGATCTCTTCGATCGTTCTGCGCGCGACTTCCTGGTAATCGATCACGCCGCGGCTGGTGATTTCGCCCGAGACGACGATCAGGTCGGTCGTGGTCAGGCATTCGCAGGCGACGCGCGAGCTGGGGTCTTTTTCGAGCAGCGCGTCCAGGATCGCGTCCGAAATCTGGTCGCACACTTTATCGGGATGGCCTTCCGAAACCGATTCGGAGGTGAAGAGATAGTTCTTTTTCGACATGGTGAAGGACCGCTCTTGGCTTGAATGGATTTACCCGGCTTGTGGGACGAAAACCCGTGGCCGATTCATGGATTGCATCATACGGGCGTGGCGGACGAAAATCACGAAAAAACTCTACGCCGGCCGCCCAATCGCCCCAAAACAAGCCAAATCAGGCCTGAATATGGTATTTTAAAATCGGTTGGCCATGGGCCGGAAATCGACTCTTTGAGACCCATGTGGATTATTGCTTGTTTTTGTGGTTGCGAATTGGCAATCTGCTGGTGCGGCGGCCCAGCGGTGGCCGCCGGTATTTCCCAGACCCGGTAGGTATGTGCGCGGTGGATAAGACAGCGATTGGTTTCCTTGGTCTCGGCGCCTACGTTCCCGAACGTGTTCTCACCAATTACGACCTGGAGCAGATGGTCGATACCAGCAACGACTGGATCGTCACCCGCACGGGCATACGCGAGCGCCGGATTTGCGCCCCCGGTGAAGGCGCGGTTGCGATCGCAACCGAATCGGCCCGGCGCGCCCTTGAAGACGCCAAGCTTGCGGTGGACGATATCGACCTGATCATCTGCTGCACGTTCACGTCGGAGACGCTCTGCCCCTCGGCCGCCTGCCAGGTTCAGCGCAATCTGGGCGCGACGCGCCCGATTCCGGCGTTCGACCTCGCGGCGGCATGCTCGGGTTTCATTTACGGTTGCTCGGTGGCCGCCAGCTTCATCCGTTCCGGCGTCTATCGGCGCGTGCTGGTGATCGGCGTCGATGCCATCAGCAAGTTTATCGACTGGTCCGACCGCAACACGTGCGTGTTGTTTGCCGACGGCGGCGGCGCGGCGGTGCTCGGCCAGGTTGAGGAAGGCCACGGCCTGCTCGGCCAGAGCCTTGGCGCGGACGGCAGCGGCGCCGACGCCATCCGGCTTTTGTCGTCGGGCGTCGCCGACCCGTTCAGCGCCACCGCGATGAACGGCCACCGCAGCACGATCACCATGAACGGCCACGACGTGTTCAAGTTCGCGACGCGGATCCTCGGGACGGCCGTCGAGGAAGCCCTTGCCGACGCCGGTCAGGGCCTCAAGGCCGCCGACCTGGACCTGATCATCCCGCATCAGGCCAACGTCCGCATCATCGAGTCGGCCGCCAAGAAGCTGAAGCTCCCGATGGACCGCTTCGTGATCAACATCGACAAGTTCGGCAACACCTCGGCGGGGACGGTTCCGCTGGCGATGAATGACGCGCGTCAGGACGGGCGCCTCAAGCCCGGAACGCTGTTCGCCGTCGTCGCGTTTGGCGGCGGCCTGACCTACGCCGCCAGTATCTGGCGCTGGTGAGGCATCTCATGAGAATCACTCCGCTTCGTAGCGCTCTGGCCGCCGCGGCGCTGGCTGCCGGGATCACGCTGTTCGGCTGCTCGCTTTACCGCAACGACCACTGCTGGGTTTCCGACGAGCAGTACGCCGTCGCGCGCGAGATTTTCGTGCAGACCGGCTCGCTCGACCTGGTCAAGCAGCGCCTCGTGGCCCTGCAGTGGCAGCGCTGCGCGCAGAACGAAGCCATTTACCGCCTGCAGAAGGAATTCGAGGTGCTGCCGGAGGTGGTGCCGAATCTGGGCGCCCAACCGCAGCCGTCGCGCGTGCCGGCGATTTCGATTGCGCCCGCGGCCCCAACGGCCACGCGCTGAGCGGAATCGGCCAAATCCAATTTTTTAATTTCAGTTTCATCCGTCAGCCCGCATAATTGCCCCGGTTTCAAATTTCACCGGGGCAATTTTCATTGGCGACCGATCTTCAGATCATCGACGGCTTCGAGAAGCTGCGGGCCGAGTACCTCGCAGCCTCGGACGGGGCGCTGCCGAAGGCACGCGACGGCGTGAAGCCGTCGGATGCGGCGATGGAAGTGGCCGAGGCGTGGGTTCAGGCCATCGATGGCAAGGCCGCCGGCGCCGGCCAGCCGATGCGCCGCGTGCGCGCCCTGGCGCGCGCGTTTCTCAATCCCGACCGCGAGCCGGATCATTCTTTAAATACTGACGATCAGAAGTTGCTGAAGAACGCCGAGCGGATTCGGTCCGGCCTGGAACGTGCCTGCAAGGCGGGGCTGGCGCCGGTCGCCGCCAGGCCGAAGCCGCGCACGTGCGCCGAGGAGGCCGCCGCGTGGCGCAAGCTGCTGCCGTCGCTGGCCGGCATCAAGGCGTGGCGGCTCATGGAGCGGCTCGGCCGGCCGGTGGTCATTCCCGATACGCAGTTGCGCCGTTTTCTGTGGCGGTTCGGCGTGCTCGACGAGCAGCCGCAAACGGACTCCGACCTCGCGAAGGTCCAGGCGGCCGC
>JAJFUE010000210.1 GCA_021372575.1 bacterium
GCGCGCTGAAGCGCGCTGATAAGAAAACCAAGGGATCGTTGACCACCGGCTGAAGCCGGTGGCAACCCGTTCAGCCCGCTAAAGCGGGCACGGGTTCGAATTCATTTGGTTCTGGCTACGCCAGGTTAGGATTACGAGCACAAGCACGAACGCGAACGAATAAAATACTTGCACAATGACACCATGTTCGATTTAACCATCTTCATCGTTTTTGTTCTCGTCTATCTGGGGATGATCCTGGGCGGGTTGCCGTATTTGGCGCTGGACCGGACGGGGGTGGCGCTGCTGGGAGCGATCGCGCTGGTCGCGTTCGGCAAGGTCACGCCCGAGGCGGCGTGGGACGCCGTCGATATCCCGACGATCACGCTGCTGTTCGGGCTGATGGTCGTCTCGGCGCAGCTCAGACTGGGCGGGTTTTACAGCGCCGTGACGCGAAGGCTGGCCAAGACGCCGATGATCGCGCCGGCGCTGCTGGGGCTGCTGATCGCGGTGGCCGGAGGGCTTTCGGCGCTGCTCGTGAACGACATCATCTGCCTGGCGATGGCGCCGGTGCTGATCGACGGCTGCGCGCGGAGAGGATTCAATTCGGTGCCGTTTTTATTGGGACTGGCGTGCGCGGCGAACGTGGGGTCGGCGGCGACGCTGATCGGCAATCCGCAAAACATGCTGATCGGGCAGACGCTCGGGCTGTCGTTTGCGGGGTATCTCGGCGAGGCCGCCGCGCCGACGGTCGCCGGGCTGATCCTCACGTGGTTCGTGATCGCCGTGTTGTATCGCGGCAAGTGGCGCGAGGGGGTTGTCAGCCCGGTGACGGTCGTGCCGGAGCCGGAGCCGACCGCGCTCAACCCATGGCAGACCGGCAAGGGGCTGGTCATCCTGGCGCTGCTGGTGACCGGCTTCTTGGCTGGGCGTTGGCCGCGGGAAGTGCTGGCGCTGACGGCGGCGGGGCTGCTGCTGGCGAGCCGGCGCATGGCGACGCGGAGAATCCTGGGGCTGGTTGATTGGCATCTGCTGGTGCTGTTCATGGGCTTGTTCATCGTCAATCACGCGCTCAAGGCGTCGGGGATGCTCGGCGGCGTGATCGGCGAATTGAGAAGCGCGGGGATCGATCCGGCGCACCCGGCGTGGTTGTTCGGCGTGACGCCGGTGCTGTCGAACCTGGTGTCGAACGTGCCGGCAGTGATGCTGCTGTTGCCGGTGGCGACGCATCCGCTCGCGGGGCCGATCCTGGCGCTGTCGAGCACGCTGGCCGGCAATTTGTTTATTGTGGGGAGCATCGCGAACATCATTGTGGTCGAGCAGGCGGCGCGGCAGGGCGTGGTGGTCGGGTGGAAAGAGCACGCGCGGTGCGGCGTGCCGGTGACGGTGCTGACGCTGGCCGCGGCGGCCGTGTGGCTGATGTGGAAATAACCGGGCGCTCGGCAACGCGAATCGAAAACGGGAGCCAAAGCGGGCGAGCCGGCCTCCGCTCGAGCCGGCTTGAACATGAAATCCCTGGCGATGGCTTTACGATCTCGTCGTGGTCCTCATCTCTTTGACAAGCTCCATGCCCCACGTCCGCGCGCCCTCGATGAACTTGATCTCGGGTGGCTCGGCGGCCAAATCCATCGCGGCGAGTATGCGCTCGAATATCGATGATTGGATGTGCGGCCGCGCGTCGGCCTCGCTCTTCCAGCGTTCGATGTAAAGAATCCGCTGCTCGTCCTCGATGCCCTCGTAAATTTCGCACCCAAGGTTGCCCTGCATCGCGGACGTCGGGCCCTCCACCGACCGCAGCATCTCAACGATCTGCTGCCGCAGCCTCGGCGCCGGGACGATCTTTAACAGAAACACAAACATGACGCGTGCCCGTTTCGTTATTCGTGCTCGTGCTAGTAATCGTAATCGTAATCGAGAACCGTGCCATCGCCATGTGCCATGCGACGGGGCGGAGGGGCGTTTAAAACAATTGACTTACGGCGGGTTGAAAAGGAACGGCCCGAAAACAAAGGGCCGTATTCGCGTCCTTAAGACGGCATGCCGTCCCTGACATGGCGCAGCGGGATGTTGAGCTTCTTCATTTTCGTGTAAAGCGTCGAAGGCCTCAAACCCAGCAGGGCGGCCGCCCCGCGCGGGCCCTTGATGCGCCAGTCGGTCGTCTTGAGGGCGTCCAGGATTGACTGCTGCATCACCTGCTCGAGCGTCATTGGCGCCGTCTCCGGCACGCGGCGCGCGCCGGGCATCTCCAATTCCAGCCTGTCGCCGCGGCTCACGATCATCGCGCGCTCGATTACGTTGCGCAGCTCGCGCACGTTCCCCGGCCACGAGTAGTGCCTGAGCGACTCCATCGTCTTCTGCGGGATCGACATGACGCGCTTGCCCATCTTGCGGTTGAATTCGTCAATAAAGGCCCAGACGAGCAGGGGAATATCGTCCGTCCGCTGGCTGAGCGGCGGCAGCTCGATCGGGAACACGCTCAGCCGGTAATACAGGTCCTTGCGGAACGTCCCCGCATTCACGGCATCGACGAGGTTGCGGTTGGTCGCCGCGATCAGGCGCACATCGACGCGGATCGTCCTGGGGTTGCCGAGCCGCTCGAATTCGCCCTCCTGCAGCACCCGCAGCAGCTTGCCCTGCAGCTCGACCGACAGCTCCCCGATTTCGTCGAGGAACAGCGTGCCGCCGTTGGCCAGCTCGAACCGGCCGACCTGTCGCGTCAGCGCGCCCGTGTAGGCGCCCTTCTCGCGGCCGAACAGCTCGCTTTCGATCAGCGTTGCCGGCAGCGTCGCGCAGTTCACGATGACGAGGATCTTGTTTTTGCGCGCGCTCGCGGCGTGGATCGCGCGCGCGACCAATTCCTTGCCCGTCCCGGTCTCGCCGGTGATCAGCACCGGCGAATGGGTCGGCCCGACCTGCTTGATCTGCTTGAACACCGCCTGCATCGAGCCGCTCTGGCCGACCATCGAGGACAGTTCGTTAAGCGCCTTGAACTCCTCGGCCTGATAAACATTTTCCGACTCGATCCGCCGCTTGAGCTCCTCGTTGTCGATTACGCGCTGGCGAAGCTCATCCTCCATCTGCTTGCGGTCGGTGATGTCCAGCGCGACGCCGAAGATGCGCGCCGGCTCGCCGGGCGATTTGGCCAGCGAACGAACCGTGCCGAACTGAATCCACCGGCATCCGCCATCGGGCAGCACGATGCGGAAATCGGCGCGGCCGTGCTCATTCGAGGCCAGCGGCCTCTCGACGATCTGGCTGAAACGGCCGATGTCCTCGGGATGGATCACGCGCATGAGGCTGTCCAGGTTCAGCGTTTCGTCCGGTCCGAGTCCGACCAGCTCGCGCGTTTTGGCCGACGCGCGGATCACTCCGTTGGCCATGTCGAGGTCCCACAGGCCCGCATTGGCCGATTCCGCGGCGAGCATCAGCCGCGCTTCGTTCTCGTGCACCGCATTGTCGATGCGCGTCCGCGCGATGGCATGGGCGAAAATGCCCGCCACGGCGCGGACCTTCTCAACGGCCCGGTCGGGCCATACCCGTTCCCCACGCAGCATGGCGAACGTCATCATCCCGATCACCGCATCGCCTTCCGCGAGTGGAAGAATCAACACGGATTTCGTTCCGTAGTGACGCAGGAACTCCCGATCGAGCCTGGCTTCTTCCGGCAGATCCTCGAGCCGCTCGATCACGCTGGCCTGGTTTTGCCGCAGCCGGCTGCCGGCCCACGGGAAAAATTGATCGACCTCGACGTGATTGAATCCCCACGTCCCGTCGGGGGACTGGGTGCGCCATTCATCGAGCGAATCCATGCTATCCGTCGGCCGGATCGTCTCCGGGCCCGCAACGGCCTGAAATAGGTGCGTGATTTGCATGACGCGCATGTCCGCGTCCATGAATTGCCAGATGGTCGATCGATCCAGGCCGAGGAACTCGCACACGCGCCGCTGCGCGTCGCGCACGGCCTCGTCCATCTCGCCGAGCGGCGCCTGCACGAAGCAGGCCGCAAGGTCGGCCAACAGACCCTCGATCTGAAACTGCCCCGGATCCGTTTCGGATTTCCGCGGCCCGCGAGTCCGGCTCGCATCCGCACGACTCTGAACGAGGTGTGTTCCCATCATCGGGCACTTTTGACCGGGATTACGCGCAGGCCAATGGCTGCGGGTAAATCTACAACTGGGAAAAGGGTGAACCTATATATTCTTGATACATCCAACCGCGCCCCGAACACAACTAATAGAAATCTCAAAAGGGTCGGAAATCCCAAAAAAGGCCGCTATGGCGACCCTTTCCCGCGCCTCCAACCGATCCAACCCCGCGCCGATTTGACGTAACCGGTTCAATTTCAATCCGGCGCGCCGCCGAGGCAAATTCCGTCGGATCGGGCACGCTTTTTTCATCTCGACACGTTTGGCGGCGAAGCCGCGGCCAAACAAAATTTATCCGAGAATCGCCGTTGGGATAAAATTATCCATCACCCCAATCGAAAGCCTGTTTGGATTCCTGAAAGGAGCCATGCATATGAACCGCAAGTATGTCGCGCTCGCAATCGGGTTGTTGCTGCTCGTGTTCACGGCCGGCGTGATCCGTTCGCAGGAGACGCCCCGCGCGCCGTCGATCGATCCCGAGGCCGACCAGATCCTGCGCCAGATGAGCGATCAGCTCAAGCAGGTCAAGTCGCGCGTGTTCCGCCTCGCCGACACGATCGACGACGTCCAGCCCGACGGCCGCAAGATCCAGTTCGCGCACGTCCGCGAAATGACCGTGGTCAAGCCGGATAAGCTCAAGGTCGAAACTTTCGGCGACATCACCAACCGCATCCTGTGGAAGGACGGCAAGACGCTGACCGTGTTCGACAAGGACAAGAAGGTCTATGCGCAGCTCCATGACCCCGGCACGATCGACCAGGCCATCGACATGCTGCAGGACCAATACAACATGAGCTTGCCGGCCGCGGACCTGCTCACCGAGGACGTCTATCACGCGCTCGTCGATGGGTGCAACCAGGTGAATTACGTCGGCATGGGCTTCGTCGGCGAGGAGAAGTGCCATCACCTCGCGTTCTCGCGCGACAACATCGATTACCAGCTCTGGATCAGCGCCGGCGAGAAGCTGGGGCCGCGCAAACTGGTCATTACCTACAAGCTGCTGCCCGGCGAGCCCCAATACACGCTGCAACTGTTGAGCATCAAGGATTCGAGCAAGATCACGGACGCGGTGTTCACGTGCGACCTGCCCAAGGACGCCGTGCAGATTGAATTCCAGCCCCCGGCGACGCCGCGATGACCGCGCGCCGGCGGGTTCGAATCCAACACTCCCTTCCGTGACGAAAGGATATGAAACATGAACTGGAAAACTATCATCGCCCTGGCCGGCGCGTGCGCGCTTTGCCTCGGCCCGGCGCAGGCCGCGCGCTACTCCGGAGGAGGCGGCGGAAACCGCAGCGCCTCGACCGGCCGCACCAGCTCCGGCTATAGCACCAGCGGCCGGACCAGCTCCGGATCGTATGGGTCGGTCCGTCAATCCAGCCGCGGCACGCAATCGGCGCAGCGCCCGTCCGGCTCAACCTCGCGGCAATCGTTCAGCAACGAGCCGTATGGCTCCGTCCGCCAGTCGAAGAATCAAGCCGGCGCGACCGCGGGCGGATCGTTCACCACTCCGCAATCCACCACAAATCGCCAGGCGACCGGCGCCCGCACCCAGGAACGCGACCATCAGGCCGATTATAGCCGCGAAGTGACCGGCCCCGGCGGCCAGACCTACCAGACCTCCGGTCAGGCCAGCGTCGATAACGGCCAGTTGCAATACAGCCGCACGATCACCGGCCCCGGCAACCAGCAGATCAGCACGTCCGGCCAGGCCACGGGCGGCGGCGGCGAAGGGGTTCAGTATTCGCGACAGGTAACCGGCCCCGGCAACGAGCGCATCAGCACGTCGGGCCAGGCCACGGGCGGCGGGGGCGAAGGGGTTCAATATTCGCGTCAGGTAACCGGCCCGGGCAACGAGCGCATCAGCACGTCGGGCCAGGCCACGGGCGGCGGCGGCCAGGGGGTTCAATATTCGCGTCAGGCAACCGGCCCGGGCAACGAGCGCATCAGCACGTCGGGCCAGGCCACGGGCGGCGGCGGCCAGGGCGTTCAGTATTCGCGTCAGGTAACCGGCCCCGGCAACGAGCGCATCAGCACGTCGGGCTACGGCACCGTCTCGGGCGGGCAGGCCAGTTACTACCGCCAGGCAACCGGCCCGGGGAATCAGCGCATCAGCACGTCGGGCCAGGCTGCCATAACCGGGCAGAACATCGGCGCGCCGGGCGTCGCCGCGCCGGGCGCCGCGTTCAACAACCAGCGGATGTATGTGAATCCCGCGGTTTCGCCCGTGCGCGTCGGAACCGTTGTGCCCACGCTTCCGACCGGCGTGCGGCCCGTTACGGTTGCGGGCGCATCCTATTACTACCAGGGGAACAATTACTATAAGCCGATCTATAACGACGGCGCGTGGACGTATCAGGCCGTCACCCCGCCCGTCGGCGCAACGATCTTCAGCGTCCCGGCCGGCGGCAGCATGACGCGCGTGGGCGGCGTTGCCTACTACGTGCTCGACGGCACGTATTACCGCCCGACCTACGTCAACGGCATGGTCGCCTACCTCGTCGTCGCCCCGCCGCAGTAATCAACGCAGCCGCCCGTGGCCAATCACCAAGGGCGGCTGATTATGCCTCGCACCTGTTGTTCAACCTGGAGTCAAACTCCCCATTCGAGACATGCGCCACGCCAATGGCGCGCCGAGAGCGCATGCAATTTTTCAAACCCCGGCAAAACGTGCAACAACCTGCTACCGTAGGTTCGGTTCCGATGTTTTAATTTGTGCATATCAACTTTCGCGAGGAGCGCTATCAGGGCGTTCACTCTCATTTCCCATTTCTCATCACATTTGTTTCTCGGCTAGAATCATTTCGTGCCCGAGGGTTCCCCTTGCCCCCGGCGAAATCCATTCCTTGGATTTTAATTTGCCCGTTCCGGCCAGACCGCCCGTTCGCCCGCGCCGCAAGCTCAGCCGGCGCAAGAAGTGGATCTTCGGCATCGTCGCCGCCCTGATGGCGCTTGGGGCTGCGCTGGTCGTTCTCGAGATCGCGACCCGCATCCTGACCCGCGCCAACCTTGTGCATTTCGGCGAGTGGGAAACCATCCCCGGTGTGCGCTTCAAGCTTCGGCCTTACATCAGCGGCAACAACAGCCAGGGCTTCCACGACATCGAACGCCCGTTCCAGAAGCCCGCCGGCAGACGCCGCGTCCTGTTCCTCGGCGACTCCTACACGTGGGGCCTTGTCGATTACGACCACCGTTTCACCACGCTTGTCGAGCGCGAGCTGAACCGGCTCGACCCGTCCCACCCCACCGAGGTCATCAACCTCGGCGTCGCCAGTTACGGCCCCGCCGATTGCTTCGAGCTCTGGAAAAACTACGGCGTGCGCTACCAGCCCGATGCGGTCGTCTTTTGTTTCTATCAGGGCAACGACGTCACCGACAACAGCCTGCTCGGCTATCACCGCGCGGTCCTCGGCGAGAAGGTCCCGATCCGCATCGGCAACTGGCTCGACAAAAGCTGGTTCATCGATTTCCTGCGCGTCAAGGCGCGCCTCGCGCACTTCGGCTTCACGCGCAACACCGCCGTCGCGCACGGCATGACCTCGGCCGACATCATCGCCGGCTGGCTTTACACCGTTCGCCTGTTCGACCCCGCCAGGCAGGCCGACGTCCAGTGGAGCTACGACTGCCTGAGCTACGTCTTCCGCGACATGAAGGCCTTCGCCGCGCAGCAACGCACACCCCTGCTTGTTGTCCAGTTGCCCGCGGCGATGCAGATCGACCCCGATCTGGCGCGCCGCGTCGCCAAAGCCGCCGGCCGCCCCATCGCCGATTTCGATTTCACGCTCATCAGCCGCAAAATCAAATCCCAGCTCGATCACATCGGCATCACATCGGCCGACATCTCCGACGCCATCAAGGCCGAGCCCGATCCGGCCGGGCTTTACATCCCGACCGACACGCACTGGAACGAGCGTGGCAACGCCGCCGCCGCCAAAGCCATGACCCCCGCGATCGCGCAATTTCTGGGAGTGATCGGCCAGGACATTTGAGAAGGCCGGTCCCCGCAGGGGTCCACGAGGCGGACAGCCCCGGCTCGATCAAAAACACTCGATCCGCCCGCCGATTCCCTTCTATGCGCCGGGGACCAGTTCGCACGCCATCACGTTCTCGTGCGGGATCTCGAGTTTGTTCCTGATGCCGAAATCGATCGCGGACTTGAAGCCGAACCGGTGGTAATAGGCGGGGTCGCCGACGAGGAAAACGGATTTGTAGCCCATTCCGCGCGCGAGCCTGAAACTCTCCTCGATCAGCCTGGAGCCGACGCCCTGGTTGCGATGCTCGATCGCGACCGAGATCGGCGCGAGCTGGAGCGCCTCGATCTCGCTGCCGTCGGTGTAAATCCTGATTCCGGTCAGCATGATGTGGCCGATGAGCCGGCCGTTTTCCTCCGCGACCTTGACGAGCTCGTAAATCCCGGGGAACTCTCAGGGTTTTTCCGGCCTGATGTTTATTTGTTCGCTCATTTCCATGTTACTTTGCGCGGAGCTTCGCCGTGAGCGCCTGGTTATACATGGCGAGGCCCTTGGCGAACGCGAGCGCGATCAGGCCCGCCACGAACAGGGACCCGCCCGAGGCATGCAGGTGCTCGAACCATTGGGTGTAAAAGTGGATGCCGGCAAAGACCGCGGCCATGTTGACCATGGCGCGCCGGTTGTACCTGACGCCGAACGCGATCATCCACGCCAGCGCAATTGCCCAAACGATCGAAAAGAAGATCTCGCCGCCGAATTGCCCGCCGCTCAATGTCTTGAGCCAGTCGTCGCCCCACAGCGAGCCGACCCAGAAGGCGAGGTTGACAAACAGCAGGCTGGCGCGGGCGTAGATGATGAGCAGCCGCTCGCGATCGGCGGTAAGGCGCGCCGACCATTTGTTCGCCAACGCGCCGACGGCCGCAAACACGGCGATCGTCAGAAGCGGCCGGCTCACCTCCATCCAATACGAGGCGTGCGCATACCACGTGCTCGAGCCGAGGGCCATGAACAACACGACCGCGCTCAGCCCGGCAAGGAATCCCGATTTCGCGCGGAAGGCCGCCGCAAGCAAGAGCGCCGACACGATCGCCTTGCCATAGACCGTTCCGAGCACAAACCTCAGAACGGGATCGATGATCGCGGCGACTTTTTCGATGAGCGCGCGGAATTCGGGGATCTTGAGCAGGTTTTCGAAAAACGGAACGAGGAGCAGAATCCCGCCGAGCGCCACGCCGAGCACGCCCAGCACGATCACGATCCGGTAGGCCAGCTTCGAAGTGCCCTGCTTCGAAAGCGCCTTGAGCCGCTCGGCTTCCTCGGGCGTGATCTTTCCGGACTCGACAAGTTCCTTGAGATCCAGCGTGACCTTCATCGGCGCCGCCTTGCGATCAATTTGAAAAGTCGCTAAATGAAAAAACCCGGATCAATCGAGAAATGTTCCGCCAGTCGTCGAATGTGCGTCTTTGAGGGTTCGCGCTCACCGCGAAGCAATTTGTTCCCCAGTGCGCGATTCCCCAGCAGCCTTCCGAGATCCGACGCGTTCATTCCCGCGGCCTCGGTCAATGCCTTGAGGCGGGCGTGGACGGTGGGCAATTCGCGGATCGGATGATGTTCATCCTCATAACGCTCGATCAGCATCGCAAGCACTTCGAGATAATCCGCGCGATCGCGGCTCATCCGCCCGCTGTCGGCTTCCATTTCGAGCTTCTCGGCCAAATCCACCGCCGCATCCAGTTCTCCATCGCTGCGGATCGGACGCAACGCCGGCAAAATCCGCCTCTTCATGCCTGAATAAGTATGCGACTGAATATGCGGCATTATAATACTTCCTTCCAATTTCCCCGGTCATACTCCGCATGGGATAGCATGTCCAGGACATAGGCGCGGCCCCGATTGTAGTGCAGGGCCACGAGCAGCCGAGATTTATTCCCGGCAATATTAAAGACCGTCACTGTCCGGCCGCTCTTGACCACAACTGCATCAGCCGACGGGTAAATCTTTCTCACGTCCGCCAGCGATTTCCATGAGGCGGCCTTCACAATCGCGTGCCACCCTTCAAGCGACGAGCGCGTGGCCGGGTATTTGCGGCAATATTCATTCAGCCGTTTGCGAGTAAGGATTCGCACGCGCCCTCCTTTGAATACTAATTGTATTCGCCGCTCCAGCAGAACGCAAACGGCAAATCGGTTCTGGACAACAAAACAAAACTTACTTCGCCAGGGGCGAGACCTGGATCTGGTCGAGGCGGGCGCGCCAGCCGAACTCGAGGGCGCGGATCTTCTCGGCCGTCATCGGCTCTTTGCGCGGTCGCACGACGATGCGCGGGCGGCCGGTGTCATACGCGATATCGACGTTGGGCTGGTAGGTCCACCAGTAGGCGTCGGGCGGGGTCCGGCTGTGCGCCATGGCGCGGATCTTTCCCGGCCGCAGCGGCGTGCGCGCGACCACGTAATCGTTGAGCCCGAGCACGTCGATGATATTGACGTTCGGCAGGCCCCATGCCGCAACCCCCACCGTCACCTCCTGGCGCACCGGGAAGCCGTCGCGCGGCGTCTTGAGGCCCTCGTCGCGCGTCGGGTACAGCCGCAGCTGGTCAAGCCAGAACTCCTTGTGCTCCTGGTGCCGGATGCAGATCGAGTGGAAGATCAGGACCTTCTGCTCGTGGTCGAAGAGCTTCGAATACCAGTGTATCCAGGCCGGCCACGCCGGGGTGATCGGCATGGCCATCGTGAGCGTCTGCTTGCGTGTCTGGATGTCCTTCGTCAAAAAGTAATGCGTCCACGGCACCGGCAGCGAAAGCGCGATGAACAGGATGCACGCCGCGACGGCCGTGGCAAGCTTCGCTCCCATCCGGTCCAGCATCCAGACGAACCCGATGAAGACGAGCGGGAGGAACTGGCAATAGACGCGCCACTCGAAGTGGTCGCCGCCGATCATGATCGTGTAATAGAAGAACTGGCCGAACAGCGTGCCGATGGCCATGACGAGCAGGCCGTGGCGTTTCGCGAACGCCCACCAGTCGATCGGGCCGCGCTTGCGCCGCCAAGCAGCGAGCGCACCGACGCCGATCAGGAGCGGGAACCAGAGGGCGTATTCCATCGCGAACGTCAGGAAGTAGCGCAGCCCCATCTGCGGCCACGGGCCGGTGTATTTGGCGTAATAGGTGTTGGGCAGCCACTCGCCGTAGAACCACAGGCGCCAGCCTTCGTGGGCGGCGGGGATGACGAGCGGCAACACGCCCCACAGGACGACCTTGCGCCGCGTGTGGCGGTCGGTTTGCAGGAATGCCAGCCACGCGATCATCACGATCGTGGCCGCCGTGAACAACAGGCCGTCGGGGCGGCTGAGCGTCATGAACGCCGTGAGCAGGCTGCCCATGCCGGCCCGCCACTGGGGCGACTTGAAGAACACCCACGCATAAACCCACGCGATGAGGAAGAAGTCGAACATGGCGGTCTCGAGGCCGGAACTGCTCCACGTGAGGAACGTGCGGTTGAGCAGAAGGAAAATCATCAGGAACGCGACGAACGCCACGCGCGCCCGCCCGAGCCGCCCGCCCCAGCTCATGTTCATGACCATGCGCGCGCAGACCAGGAGGGTCGCGAACGAGAAACCGAGCGAGATCCAGTTGGCGCTGTCGGGGGGCTCGACGCCAAACAGGCGCCACACGCCGTCCAGAATGACGACCCACAGGAAGCTCGTGTAGCCCTCGACGGGCAGAAACGGCGGCGCGTTCCAGACGTAGCCATACCCTAAAATGCTGTTGCTGATGTAGCGGAACGAGATGTAGGCGTCGTCGGTCAGGAACCAGAACAGCCGCCAGCCGAAATACAGCCCCACCGCGGCCGCGGCCATCACGAGGGTGAAAAGAATGCGCTCTCGATGGTTGCCGGGATGAGTCATGGCAGAAGGGTCAACACCTGGAATCCGGTGCCCGCGGCGATGCCGCGGGCTTGCGGATTGATCATATTGAGGCGGGGCGGGGGTTGTGAAGGGAAAACGGGGGGAGGAACGGCATGGTCCGAAGAGGGCGTTAGCATTTGTGGGCTAAAGCCGGGAGACGAGAAGCCGGCTAAAGCCGGCTCAAAATCAATAAGAATTGGCAGAAAACCACCAACTGAAGCCGGTGGCAACCCGTTCAGCCCGCTAAAGCGGGCATGGGTTCGGATTCGTTTGGTCCTGGCTATGCCAGGTTAGGATTCCAGCCTTCGCCAAGGCTTCGACTGGCAAGCCGAGCGCGAAAAATGGTTGACGAGGGGCCGGACCCACATTGGTTTACAGGTGGATTGACATCTACCGCGCGGCCGGGGCGGCTTCCAGCAGGAACTGGCGGCTGTAGCGGGTGAACGCCGACGGCACGCGCTGGATGCCGGTGCGGTCGTAAAGGCGCAGTACAAGGTCCTTCTCCGTGATGATCCGCGGGGCGGCCTCGGGGGTCAGGTTGGCGGAGCGAACCTGATAATTCTGGCTGAGGCGATAGCCCGGGTAGAGCTTTTCGATCCCCTTTTCGTAGCTCATCGGGGCATCGACGGGCTCGGCCAGCGGGAACGCGAACTTGCTCGGGACGCTTTCGGCCAGGACGGCGCCGAACTCGCGCTTGAGGTCGTCGAGGCGCATCTGGGCGAGGCGGGGCAGGTCGCCGCGGGCGCGGTCGAGCCAGGCCTGCGTGAGGCGGCGCACCTCGCGGTCGAACTGGCGGCCGTGGCGCTCGGGCCGCATCTGGGCGTCGAAATCCTCGCTGATGTGATAGAGCTCGTGGATCAGCGTCGGCAGCGGGTTGCGGTCGAGCAGCCGGGGGAGGCGCAGCAGGATCAGGTAATTGATGTCGCGGCCGGCGAGCCTGACGCGCGGGCTGCGGAACTGGAACCAGCGGCTGACGGCGAAGACGGAGCGCGAGCCCGGCCGGCACCAGATCGAGAACGTCGGCGGCTGCGAGCGGATCATGCCGTAGCAGATGGCGAGGTTGCCCCAGTTGCCGCCGGTGCACCGCGCGGTGGCCACGACCCCGATGCGCTCGGGGTCGATGTGGCGCAACTCGCGCACGCGGCGCGGCACGTCATCGATAATCTGCTGGACCAGATCGGTATAGAGCAGCATGAATCACGGCCTGATATAGAATTCGCCGGCCGGCTCGACCGGCACGTTCCAATTCGTTTTGACGGCATCGACGCGCGCGAACGCCGGCCCGCGTTCCAGTGCGTCGATCAGCTGCTGAAGGGCGTCACGCCCGCCGACGGCATAGACCTCGACGTCGCCCTCCTCGGTGTTGCGCGTCCAGCCGCCGAGCTCCAATTTGTTGGCCTGGCGGACGACAAAATAACGGAATCCGACTCCCTGAACCCGGCCCCTGACCATGGCGTGAACGGCCGCCTGCCCCCCTGCGGGAGGCCCGGTCGGCTGCGGGTTTTCCGGCGAACGGCTCATTCAGCAGAGCCTCGCGAGGACGTGGAGCCGGGGCAAAAAGGGCGCGAACCCCATTGGCGCGCAACTGCTTGGGGGCGTTATAAGAAACTCCGCGAAGTCTTGCAACAGGCAAATTGAGGGGAAAGGCGAAAAAAAATTAAAATCAAGGACCAAAAGGACCAAAGGGACCAAAAGGACGGGATAATGAACCTGATGCTTAGGATTTATCCTTTTTGTTTTGCTTGTTTTGCTCGTTCAGGCGGGCGCGGGTCATGCGAAACGCTTCCTTTGGGTCATTTGCTAATCGAAATCCGAATCCCCGCCGGTTTGCGGGTGTTTCAGGGCGTCGGCGCGGAAATGCAGAATCTCTTCGCGCAAGGGCGCATCCTTGGCGAGGTATTCATTCAGGAGACCATCGATGTCGGCGCCGGGGGTTTGGGCGAGGAGCCTTAGCGAGGTGTCGTCGAGCGGGAGCAGGAGCGTGGAGCCGAGCTTTTTGTTGCCGTCGCGGATCTGGGCTTCGCGGCCGAGAACGGCGCGGACGCAGGCGGCGCGCGACGGGCCGGGGCGCTTGAGCACGAAGCGCAGGATGTTGTAATCCCAGTTGAGATATCCCAGCACGGGGCCGCGCGGGTCGGTGCGGTCCTCGATGTAGAGCGCCAGCGTGCGGCTGACGGCGCGGTCGTCGCCCGACAGCGCGACGATCTTCACCAGGGAGCGCGTGAGGTCGTTGAGCTCGTAGGGGCCGGAGGACATGCCGTTGCGATTGCGGCGATATTGAATCTCCAGCGCATCGACCAGGTCGGCGTTCGTGAACGCGGGCCGCGGCGGCGCGCTCAGTTCCTCCAGCGCCATGTGGGCCTCGATCGGCGCGCCGCTTTTCAGGATGTCCAGCCGGGCGCGATTTCTGGCGGGGTCCGGCGGGCGGGTCATCTGGTTGTAAATCGCCTGCACGTGCTCCCAGGCACGCTCGGGGGTGACGGGATGGAAGTGGGGCGCCAGCCGGACGACCCGTTTGTCGCCCGCGCCGTCAATCGGAAAGATCCCCCAGATCCCGGAGATGTCATTGCGCCAATACCGGCCGCCCTTGCGCTTGAGGCAGGCGATCAGCTCGCGGCCGACGTTGAAGTATTTGATTTCCGGGTCGGCCCAGTTGACGAACGTGACGGTGGTCTCGTCGAGTTTGGGGACGCTGTTCAGGACGCGGAGCTTGATCTCCAATGTACGGATGACATGCCCCTGGCTGTTGAGGCCGTGGGTCTCGCCGGGCACGATCCGGATCGCCTCGATGATGCCATAGACGGTGACGTCGGCGGTTTTCATGAGGTCGGGCAGGGGAACGCATTTCGGTTGCGGAGGCGCCGCGGCCACGGCTGGAAGAGAGAGGAGGACAAAAAGGAATAACGCGAATGGGCGCATCGCCAAAACCTCAAAGGCGGTGAGGGGCCGGGTCATAGACCCGACCTACCCCTCCGCTTCGTTACCGGTGGGAATCATAACGAAATGAAAAGAAAAGAGCAAAAGCGCCGTGGGGGCTTTTGCTCTTTGGGAATGGGGGATCGATTACGATTACGATTACGAGCACGAGCACGAGCACGAACGAATGCCCGTGATCGGACCCTTGCGATTAACCTTCGCGCATGCTGCTTTCGCGGGCGATGACCGGGGCGCCCTGGACGGCGGCGCGGGCGCGGAGGCGCAGGCCGTTCAGGCGGATGAACCCGCCGGCATCGGCCTGGTTGTAGGCGCCGTGGTCGGCTTCCATGCTGGCGACGTCGGCCTGGTAGAGCGACAGCGGCGACTTGCGGCCGGCCGTGATGAGGTTGCCCTTGTAGAGCTTGAGGCGCACGGTGCCGCTGACGGTCTTCTGGCTTTCGCTGATGAGGGCCTGCAGGGCCTCGCGCTCGGGGGCGTACCAGAATCCGTTGTAGATCATTTCGGCGTAGCGCGGGATGAGGCCGTCGCGCAGGTGCATCGTCTCGCGGTCCATGGTGAGCGACTCGATCTGCCGGTGCGCGAACTCGAGGATCGTGCCGCCGGGGGTCTCATAGACGCCGCGCGACTTCATGCCGACGAAGCGGTTCTCGACCATATCGACGCGGCCGACGCCGTGCTTGCCGCCGAGCTTGTTCAGGGCCTTCATCATCTGGCCCGGGGTGAGCGGTTTGGCCGAGGCGTCAGCCTCGGTCTTGAGCGCGACGGCGTTGCCCTTCTCGAACTCGATCTCGATGTATTCGGGCTTGTCCGGGGCCTTTTCGGGCGAGACGGACAGGACGAACATCGACTCGTCGGGCTCGGACCACGGATCCTCGAGGACGCCCGCCTCGAAGCTGATGTGGAGCAGGTTGCGGTCGCTGGAGTAGGGTTTGGCGATGACGCTCTTGACGTTGATGCCGTGTTCCTTGGCGAAGGCGATGAGGTCGGCGCGGCCTTCGAAATTCCACTCGCGCCACGGGGCGATGACCTTGAGCTCGGGAGCCAGCGCGGCGTAGGTCAGCTCGAAGCGGCACTGGTCGTTGCCCTTGCCGGTTGCGCCGTGAGCGACGGCTTCGGCACCTTCCTTGCGCGCGATCTCGATGTGCGCCTTGGCGATGAGCGGGCGGGCGATCGATGTGCCCAGGAAATACTGCCCCTCGTAAATCGCGTTGGCCTGGATCATCGGGTAGATGAAGTCGGAGGCGAATTCCTCGACGAGATCGACGATGTAGCACTTGCTGGCGCCGGTGGCCTTGGCCTTGCCGGGAACCTCGTCGAGCTCTTCCTCCTGGCCGACGTCGGCGCAGAAGGCGATGACTTCGGCCTTGTATTGAAGCTGGAGCCACTTGAGGATGACGGACGTATCGAGGCCGCCGGAGTACGCGAGGACGATTTTCATGGGGTGTGCCTTTCGTGGGCGGGGCGGGCGCAAAGCTCCCCGCCAGGGTTAAGAAACCCATATGAGACCGCCAACAACGCCAAAAATCAAGCAGTTTCCCCATTTCGCGCTCGTAATCGTAATCGATACTCAAGACGGCCGGTTGTCCCTCGCTCACGCTCGGGCTACTGCATCCATGTCGCTTCGAGCCGAAGCGACCTACTGACTGGACTTCACGCGCGCGGCAAAGCAAAATGTGGCGGCGAGGTGTGATGATGGTTAAGAAGTTTCCGGAGATCAAGCTGCTCGTTTATGACATGGACGGGACGCTGGTGGATGCGTTCGTCGATATCCAGACGGGCGTGAACAATGTGCTGGCGCAGTTCGGGCTGCCGCCGCGGACGTATGAAGAGGTGCGGCGCGGAGTCGGCGAAGGGGCGCGCAATTTGATCAAGCGGATGGTGCCGCCGGGGGCGGACGTCGATGCGGACGCGTTGTATGTGGCGTACCGGACGTATTACGCCGAGCACCCGATCGTGCGCGCCGGGCTGTATCCGGGCGTCGGCGAGACGCTGGACAAACTGAAGGCGCGCGGGATCAAGCAGGCGATCCTGACCAACAAGCCCGACGAGGTGGCGCGGCCGATCTGCGACAAGCTGGATCTGACGAGAAGGATCGATGGGATCTGGGGCGAGATCGACGGGGAAGCCAGCAAGCCCGACGCCGAGGCGATCCTGGCGATCGTGAAGCATTTTGGATTGCAGCCGCATGAATGCGCGATGGTCGGCGACGGCCGGCCCGATTGCGCGGTGGCCAAGGCGGCCGGGACGAAACTGTTCGGCGTCGCGTGGGGGCAGCTGACGAAGGAAGAACTGGAAGAGCAACAGGCCGATACGATTCTGGAGCGCTTCGACGAGCTGAACAGCTTGATTTAGACATAGCGGTTCGATCTGGTCAGGGCGCAATGATCCAGAACCGATTTATCGGTTCGACCATGCGATCTCTCCCGCGCACCTGATTACCCCGATTCCCCTTGTCAATCTCCGCCGGATTTGAACAATGTTGATTGCAGGACTCAAAGGCACGGTTTCTATGGAATCCAAGGGGAACATACTCGCTGAGGTGCGGCTGGCAGCCGCGAAAAAAATCCTTTTTTTGCCGCACGCACTGCGTCAAATGTTGCGGCCCGACCGGATGATAAGCAGAATGGAAGTACGTCGGGCAATCGACCAGGGCGAGGTGATTGAGGATTACCCGAAAGATGTTAGAGGCCATAGTTGTTTGATACTTGTGCAAGGTGAACAGGAACGCGCCATTCACGTTGTTTGTGCACCAAAAGAGGATTACCTCGCGATTATTACGGCGTATATACCGGATCCGAATGAATGGAATCCTGGTTTCAAGGAGAGGTCCCGAAAATGAAATGCATTTACTGCCAGGGCGAAATGAAACGCGGGACAAGCCCCTTTCACATCGACCGCAAGGGATACCATATTTTATTGGATTCCGTGCCCGCATGGGTTTGCGAACAGTGCGGAGAAGCCTATTTTGAAGAAAAAGAAGTCGATGCGATTCAGAATTTGATCAGGACGATTGAGGAAAAAACCGACCCCTTGGCGCTCTCTGCATGAACTTGATTTGGCGATGAAATCAACTTATGAGCGCAAAAACCATCATTGGCTATTGGTTCTCCTCTGAATCCGAAAACAGATATTACATCCATCCCAAAGACTTGATCGATCACGACTGGCACGCCGATGAACGAGATAAAATCGTTCAATATCTAAAGAACGGCATCGTTTTCCTGGAATTATTGGGGCACTCCCACTGCCGCTTTGAAGATGGGCCGCCGCCGAATGAAATGGGTTGTTGCGATCTGACCGATGGAATCTGGATGTGGCCCGAGGCGCTATATATTTACGTTGAGAAATACCACGTTCGCCTGCCCGAAGAATTCTATGAGCACATGAAGAAAAACAACTTCACGCTTCCCGATGAGAACGCGGTCGACAAGGAATACAGATGGTCGGTTAAATTTTGGATCGAATGGGGAAACAGGCAGGCTCCGCTGAAAGATCCGCCTAATCCCGAGATCCAGCGCAACCTCAAGGAAATTATTTATCGGTTTCTCAAGGCAGTCGCCGACGGCATCACATCCGAACGCACGAACTACACGACTCCGTATCTGGACAGCTTCACCGAGTTCATCTGCCAGTGGTTTGACGGTTGTTACCAGCCCGGAGCGTTTATCGAGGCTGGTTATATCAATTGGGATGAATTCGATATCCTGGATGATTTCAGCCGCGGGATGACAAGACTGTTCGAGAAGTTCAAGGGAACGGATCAGGACAACATGGACCTGATGATCGACGATATTTTATTTACGCATCTCAAGTACGAAGCCGAACTCGCGCTGAACAGGCTCAAACGGTTTCCCGTCTGGCAGCAAATCGCCCAAAATTTCAATCCGCGCGCCCAGTGAATCCGATCCACCCAGCGATCCCGGAGAATATCTTCGGCAGGGTTGATTGAATCGCACTTTTTGCATACCGTGGCAAAGAAGCATGTGGCACAGCCGCCCCCGCCAGTACAGAACCGCCTATTCAGCTTCAGCCGTTCACCCGATGAACGATCCCGATTAATTGCTCGATCGTGAAGTTGTGTTTTTTCAGGTAGCTCTGCATGCCGGTGGCGATCTCGGCGAAGACGTCGGTATCGACAAACCACGCCGTGCCGATGCCGACGGCCGTCGCGCCGGCCATGATGTATTCGAGCGCGTCCTGCCAATACGTGATCCCGCCGATGCCGACGATCGGCACGCGCCGGTCGTTGCACTCGGGGATGCTCTTGAAGCACTGGTAGACCATCGCGAGGCCGATGGGCTTGATCGCGGGGCCGGACAGGCCGCCCTGGACGTTGCCGAGGAGCGGCTTGCGCGTCTCGATGTTGATCGCCATCCCGCGGACGGTGTTGATCATCGAGAGGGCGTCGGTGCCGCCGGCGATCGCGGCCCGGGCCGGGACCGTGATGTCAGTGATATTCGGCGTCAGCTTCGTGATGATGACGTACCGGCCGCCCGTCGCCTTGCGGACGGTTTTGACAATCTTTTCGACCAATTTCGGGTTGGTGCCGAAGGCCATGCCGCCTTCGCGAATGTTGGGGCAGGATACGTTGATCTCGAGGCCGGAAATCAGGCCGGTGTCGCGCTCGGAGAGGAAGGCGGCGAGCTGGCCGAACTCCTCGACGGAGCCGGCCGAGATGTTCACGATCAGCGGGAGACCGTAGGCGGCCATGCGCGGCAGCTCTTCGGCCATGAAAACCTTGGCGCCGCTGTTCTGCAGGCCGATCGAGTTGATGCATCCCGTCCGCGTCTCGACGAGGCGCTGCTGAGGGTTGCCGAGGCGCGGCTCGAGCGTCACGCCCTTGGTCACGAACGCGCCGAGGTGGTCGAGCACGCGCTCGCTCCTGCGGAGGTTCTCGATCTCGCCCTTGGTCCCGGAGGTGCCCGACGCCGTCATGAGCGGCGTCCGCATCCGGATGGATTTCAGCTCTACTTCAAGCCCAGTTCGTCTTTCCATACGATGTCATCCGCCTCAAAGATCGGCCCGTCGGCGCAGACGCGGGAGAATTTGCTCGCGCCGGCTTTGTCTTTCGTCGTGCACACGCATGACAAACACACCCCGATGCCGCAGCCCATCGGCTTCTCCATCAGGACCTTGAGAGAGATGCCGCGCTCTTTGCAGATCCCGTAAACCTTGTGCATCATGATCGTCGGCCCGCACGAGAACGCCGCCGTCGCGGGTTTCGTCTTCCTCGTATCAAGATAGCTTTGATACAGGTCGGTGACGAAGCCGCGGGCCATGTTTTTTTGGGGGAGATTGCATTTGATTTTGGCGTCGCGCATGAACGAGACGAAGATGTCCTTGCGGGCGACGCCGGAGTCGATGAGGTCGTCGATGTAGATGCGCGCGTTTTGCGGGTCGTCAGCGTGGCTCGCCGCGAACTCGTCCGTGTAAAGGAGCTGGTCCAGGCTTTCGACGCCGATGAATGCCTTGACGCCGAGGCCGAGGAACTTGAGCGCGGGGATCATGAAGATGAGCGGCGCCATGCCGACGCCGCCGCCGACCAAATGAACCTCTTTGACCCCGCCGCGGCGCAGCTGGCGCAGGTCGTAGCGCTTGCCGAGCGGGCCGATCATGCGCACCTGGTCGCCGGGCTTGAGGTTCGTCATTTCGCGGGTGCCGGCGCCGCTCGGCAGAACCTTATAGACGATGTCGAACTCGTGCGGGAGCACGGTGTGGAGCATCGTCGCGAGGAGCGGCGGCAGCGAAATGCGCCGGACGTAATCGGGGCTGAAGTATTTGAAGTGCGGCCGGTGGATGCTGAACGGGCGCTTGAGGAACGTACGCGGCGCCCCGGCGAAGAGTTTCTTGAACTCGGCCATCGAGACGAGCTTGTTTTTCGGCGCGCGCTGCGAGGTGAGCGGCGTCGTGTCCATCATGATGAACTGGCCGGGGATGATGCTGCGCAGGTCGCGGGCCTCGAAGCGCAGCTTGTAGAACGCGCCCTCGGCGCCGACGGGAACGTTTTCCTTGATGTTTGCAACGACCGGCGCGATCCCGGCGATCTTCCGGATGTCCACGGCGGTCGATGGCGGCGCGGAAAAGAGCCTCGAATAGTCGGTGGGAAGCAGTTGCATCGCACGGCGGCGCAGCTCGGGGAATGAAAGGAAGAGTCCGCGTTTCCATGTGTCGGCGCATTCGACGCAGCGCGCGGCGTGCATGGCGTCGTCGGCCGGGAAAATCTGGACGCAAACGGTGCGATAGCTTTCCCCGTCGAGCCGGGCGACCCGGTCCGCGACGCGCTTGAGCCGGCGTCCCCCCAGATCCTCGAAGCAGAACAAGAGCCGGCGGTCGCGTTTTTCGCCCAAAAACGCCACGCCGTTCGGGATGGCCTCATCCCACGCGCCGGAATTGTTGGGCTCGAGCTGCGCAGGATCGACGATGAACGTCTTCCAGCCGTCCTTGCGAAGGACCAGGTCGATCAGGCGCAGGCAAAGGGCGTGATAAGCCTTCGCGTTGGCTTTCGGGTTCTTGACGGCGTCGTGGATCTCGATCGGCGAAAGGTTGCTTAAATCCGGCAGGCGCTCCGGCGGAAGAATCCGGGCGCAGGCCTCGGAGCGCTTCGATGGCTGCGGCCGATACAGGAATTCCGCCGCGCGCAGGTAGGAGTGGATGGATGGTTTCGTGTTCTTCACCGACGGTTCGTCCTTACGGAGCGCACACGATTACCATCTAAGCTTGGTTTGGCGCGACTGGCAAGGGAGAACGATCGATCGCGCGCATATGGAACCGCGGAAGGCGGGAGATCATTCCGGTGACGGGGACAGGCAGCCGTTCGTCCCGGTCCGTCTGGCGGCGCAGGCGCGGATCGCGGCGACAAGATCCGAGGCGGGCGCGGTTTTCGGCAGGTAGCGCGCCGCTCCGGCAGTGCGCATCGCCTCGGCGCGATCGCTTTCCTCGAACATCGAAAGGCCGATGATCTGGATGCCGGGGAATTCGGCGTGGATGCGCCGGGTCGCCTCGATCCCGTTCATGCCGGGCATGCTGATGTCCATCAGGATGACCGAGGGGCGCGCCTTGCGGGCCATGTCGATGGCCTGTTCGCCGCTTGAGGCCTCGGCGACGATCTTCATGTCCGCCTGCTCGCCGATGAGCATCGAGAGCCCTTGCAGCATGACGAGGTGGTCATCCACGACCATGATGCGGATGGGGCCGGACCCGTCGCCGCCCGGCACAAGGACCGGCAGGGACGGGCAGGGGATCTCCATCTCCGAAAACATGGGTTGTTCCCCCAGGAAAGCGGAGGCCGGCAGCGGGGCGGCGATGACGATGCGGGTCCCCTTGCCGGGCGCGCTGTGAACCTCCAGCGAGCCTCCCAGATGCTGAAGGCGCTCCCGGACGCTGAACAGGCCGTAAGACCCGGACTCGCCGGCGTCGGTATCGGTGGCCGGGTCGAAGCCGACGCCTTCGTCGGCGACCACGATTTCAAGGTTGTCGGCGCGGCGCGCGACGCGGACCCGGGCTTTGTTCACGCCGGAGTGCTTGACGACGTTGAACAGGAGCTCGCGCACCGTCTGGAACAGGATGATGGTCATGTCTTCGGGGGGCTGGACGGCCACGTGGACATCGAGCTCGACGGCAAGGCGCTGCCGGGCGTCCATCCAGCGCGCAAGCCACTGCAGGGCGGGGATCAGGCCCCCCTCGCGCAGGATCGGCGGGCAGAGTTCGGCGGTGAGCGACCGCGACGTCTGGATGGCATCGTCGAGCAGGTCGCCGATTTCCGCGGCCATCTGCCCGACGTTTTCGGGCCTGGCGCGCTCGAGCAGGTTGAGCCGCAGGCGCGCTCCGGCGAGCAGTTGCTGAAGCCCGTCGTGCAGGACCTGGGCCAGGCGCTGGCGTTCGCGCTGCTCGGTCAGCGCCAGTTCGCCGGCCAGCGCGCGCAACTGTTCCGTGCGGCGGCGCAGGTCCTGCTCGATCTCAGTTCGCGCCTGGATTTCCTGGCACAGGGTCTCGACGGTCTGGTTCAGTTCCGCCGTGCGCGCCTCGACGCTCCGCTCAAGGTCCACCTTGGCCGTCAGGACGGCCTTCTGCAGGCGCATGATTTCAAGGGCGAGTGACGACTTGGCGGCGGCCCATTCGACGAGTGCGAATTCCTCGGGCGTCCACTGCCGGGGCTGGTCGGAATAGAGCTCAATCGCGCCGGCGGGCCGGCCGCCAAGGTGCAGCGGAGCAGCCAGGACCGAGCGAATGCGCATCGCCTGCGGGCAGGGGACGATGATGTCGGGCCGGTCGAGAAGGTCTTCGATATAGCCGGTCTTGTCTTCCTGCATGACGGCAGCGGCCAGGGAATCGCCGTGCGGGAACCGGGCTATGCCGTCATTGCCGAAACCGCATTTGGCGCAGAGCACGCATTCACCCTCGACGACTTCCAGAACGCCCGACGCGACCGCGCGGCCTTGCGCGACGGCGAGCAGCGCGCGGCAGATTTCGTCCAGGACGGCCTGTTCGCCTTCCAGCGCGTGGACCGAGTCGAGCATCTTCATCAGGATCGCCTCGCGATGCGCGATCTCGAGGTTGAGCGCGTTGAGATCCTCGTTTTGCTCCTGAAGCTCCTCGCGCTGCTGTTCGAGTTCCTCGGATTGCTGGCGGAGCTCCTCGTTTTGCTGCTCGAGCTCCTCGGCCTGAACTCGCAGTTCCTCGGTCTGGCTTTCGAGTTCCCTGTTCTGGGTGTAGATTTCCTTGTTGGCGCGTTCCAGTTTGAGTTTGCGCCGTTCAACCTTTCGCATCAGCCTGGCGATCGCGTGGACCGCCCAGCCGATCAGGATCAGGTTGACAAGATGCATGCCCCATTGGATGACTTCAAAGCCCGGGATTTCGCCCGGTTTCGGCAGGAGAAAGAACGCCTTGTATGCCGACATGAGCGCAAACGCGAACACCATCGACCACAGCAGGCGCATGTCCCGGTGCCACAGGCAAATGATCAGGGGCAGGCCGTACGTCAGCGCGATCATCCTGTCGGGATAAATGACAAGCCGAAGCCATCCCATCAGCGACACGAAGACGACAAAGATCGCGACCGACAAAACGGCCGATGGCTTGCGGATTGAAATATCGGATGGTTGCGACATCTTAAAAATCCTGGCGCTTTTGATAAATGCAATTCGCAAGACGAACCAAAGGCAGGTGAGCGGCGGGGCGCTCGCTTTTGCCGGTTACAAGAAAACCGCCCACCGACAGCGAATCGACGATTCCCGCCCACAACTGATGCACGGCTCGCGGGAGCATGTAAATGGCGACGTTGCGAAACAGGACGACGTCCCACGTGCCGCGAGGCCTGTCGTATAACAGGTCGGCCTTGCGCCACTGCATCCTGGAGCGCAACGCCGGAATCGCGCGGCGCGATGTGCCGTCGGCGACAAAGTATTGATCGCGCAGCGCGGGATCGACGCCTTCCAATGCGTCGGGCTTGAAAACGCCGGCGGCCGCCTCGGCGATCGCGTCCGCGCGGCAATCGAGCCCGAGGAAAAAGCTCCGGTCAAGCGCGCCCTGCTCGGCGACCAGCATGGCGAGCGAATAGAGTTCCTGGCCGCCGCTGCAACCGGCGGCCAGAACGCGAACGCCGCCGCTCCGCCGCGCCACAACCGGGATCACGTCGCGCCTCAACGTTTCGAATACTATCCGGTCGCGAAAGAACCCGGTCACGCCGATCAGAAGCGCGTTCAACGCGGCCTGCAACAAGTGCGGATGTTGGCCCAGCAATTGGCGGGCCTCGCGGATGGAGGATACGCGCAGCGCGCGCAGGCAGGCCGGAACGCGGCGTTGCAGCGCGCCGGCACGGTAAGCGGAAAGATCGCACATCCCGCATTCGCGCAACACCCAGGCGACGAAGCCGTCGGGGACGAGCCGGTCGTCATCGCGTTCGGGCCGGCAGCTCCATGCGCGATGAAGGTGCGCCCGCCGGCGCACGATGCTTTTGGGAACCGCTTCAAAACAGATATGGGACAAATCAACAACGGTCCCAAATGATTTCCCGGGTGAACTCATAGTGCAGCGAAGCCAATCTGAATTTTCCGGCGTAATTTCCAAAACCAAGTTGGATCCGGATATTTTCACATGGAGGCTGAAAATTTCGGAAGAAAAAATGACAGTGTGCGCCGGACCGGAGGCGCCTCTATTTCCAGAGGCGGTTGGCGGCGCGCCAGTCGAGGTTGAGCGAGCGGGCGGAAAGGATGTAGCCGGCGGCCTCGACGCCGCCCATCGAAAGAATCGACTGGGCGAGGGCGAGGTCGGGGCTCGAGGCATTGACGCGTGTGTTGGGGATGCGCTCGAGCGCGCGCACGACCTTGCCGTGGCGCTTTTTCGAGACGGCGATCGGAACAGGCGGGAGCTTCAAAAGCGGGAGACCGGGCTTGGGCACGAAGATGCCGAGGTTGATGCCGAGCGTGCCCATGCGGCCGCGCGGGCGGGCGTATTTGAGCTGCACGGCGCGGACTTTTTCCACGAACGCGGCGATTTCGAGCGCCTCGTCGTCGGTCTCGGTCGGGACGCCGGTCATGAAATACATTTTGAGGCTCTCGGCGCCGAGGCCGAAGATCTCTTCGACGACGGCGAGGATGCGGTCGTCATCGATCGGCTTGCCGAGCAGGCGGCGGACGCGCGCGGAGCCCGCCTCGGGCGCGATCGTGACGCTCTTCTGGCCGCCCTGCGCGAGGGCGCGCAGCATCGTGGGGCTCACGTCCTCGACACGCAACGAGGAGTAGGAGATTTTGAGACCGCGCCGCAGGAGCTCGCCGCAGATTTCGTCGATGCCCGGGTGCGCGCCGACGGCCGACGCGACGAGGCCGATGCGATCGGTGTAAGCGGCGAGGCGCTCGGCGCCGGCAAGGATTTCCTCGGTGGGTCGTACGCGATAGCACGGCGAGTGATGGCCGAGCCAGCAGAACGTGCAGTGATGCGGGCATCCGCGCGCCAGGTCGATGAGGCCCATTCCCGAGAACTCGGTGTGCGGTGTGACGATCGAGCTGGCGCAGGGCGTGCCGTCGAGGGGGTCCTGAAAGGCGGGCCGCGGCTGGGCGGGCTCGATTTCGGACAGGCCCGCGGCGGAGCGCGCGCCGGGGGTGATTTCGAAGCCGGGCGTCTCGGCGAGTTGTTCGAGCAGTTCGCGGCGGTCGATCCGGCCGGCGCGCTCGCGCGCAACGAGGGATATCAATGGCGGCACAAGCCGCTCGGCGTCGCCGTGCGCGAACACGTCGATGAACGGGTAGAGCGGCAGGCGGTTCACGGAGGCGAGCAGGCCGCCCATCACGACCAGCGGCCAGCGCGGGCCGCGGTCGGCCGCGCGCAGCGGCAGGCCCGACCACTCGATCGTGTCCAGAACGTAAGGATCGTCGAGTTCATACGTTGCTGAGATTGCAAGCAGGTCGAAGTCGCCGGCCGGGGCTCCGGACTCGATCGAGCCCTGAGAGAACGTGTCGATGAAGAAGCGTTCGGCGCGCGCACCGCACGCGGCGATGGCCTGCATCACGAGCTGGAAGCCGAGGCTCGACATGCCGACGTGGTAGGTGTTCGGGTAAATGAGTGCCACGCGCGGCGAACCTGAGCCATGAAAACCGGGACCGCGCTCCGCTTCGGATAAACGGCGGCGGTCTGGTATGATGGATTGTGAGTCACGAAGCCTGGCCATCGGACCAGTTTAAACCGGCGGGCGGGGGATTTCAGTTGTAAAAACGCAGTTGGTGGCGGAGCGTTGGCGTGTCGGGGTCGCTTTGCGCAACCCAGATCATTCGGGGAGGAATGAAATGAGACGATACGGACAGATCGTGGCGCTCGCGGTGATGTTGCCGCTGGCGCTGATCGCCTGCAGCACGGCGAAGAAATCCGAGAAGACTTCCATGGACCTGTCGAAGCGCATCGACGCGCAGGTCCAGGCCGCGCAGTTCACCGAGGACGGCAACCTGATCGCGAACATCGCCGAACCGATCGACAAGGTCCTGAGCGCGGTCCAGATCGCGATCGACAAGCGCGGATTCAAGATCGACAAGCTCGACCGCGGCGCGGAGCGGATCGACATTTCCGCGTGGCCGAAGGAAGACGTGCCGGCGGAGCTGAAGGTGCAATACAAGATCGCGCTCGAGCCCAAGGGCAGCCAAACGCAAATGATCGTCCACTACGGGATGTTCGGCCACCAGATGGCCTCGCGCGGCCTTCTCGACAGCACGCTGCGCGAACTCGAGACCATGAAGTAAGCGACCCGATGCAGTAGCCCGAGCGCGCAGCGAGGGACTCGCAACGCAAATAGCAAGGCGCGAAAGGATTTCGGATCCGAAGTCCTTTCGCGCCGTTTGCGTTTTGCACCTCATTTCGCGCGCAACCGCTCCAACCGCTCCTCATACGCCCACGACTGCAGCGCCTCGCCCGTCACCTTCCGCGGCTGCACGCGCCCATCGACCATTGCCGCTTGCGTCATCGGATGAAATTTCCACTTCCCAAAATCCGGGATCCGATCCAGACCGTTCAGTCGTGAGAGACTCTCCATTGCATAAAATGCGTCGTTCTCGTTGCCGTGAATCGACACCCCGGAATCCGCATCCGCCCGGAACACCCCCTTGCCGCGATAGAACCGCAGGGTTCCCCGAATGCAGGCCTCGCGGTCGATGAGGTCCAGACGGCCCAGCGTGTCGAGCGCGAAAAGCCCCGCCCACGTTTCGCGCAGCGAGCACATGCCGAAATCAAACAGCCCGGCGGCTTCTTTCAAGTCGATCGGCGACCAATTCGTCGGGATGCGGAAGTCGGGCGAAACCTGATGGGCGGCGATTTGTTTTGCGATGGTTTCGCGATCGATGAAATCGAGGCAATCGAACTGCTTCAGGATCCACAGGCGCTTGGCGAAGGTTTCGATGTCGAGGGTGTCGAACCTTCGCAACTCGGGCACGGTGGGAAAGATAACGCCCATCTTGCGATCGAACCATTTCTTCGGGATCTGAAAAAGCATCTCGCGCACCGGTGTCATGTTGGCTTTGGGGTCGCGCTCGCGAAGCGCCAGCGCCTCCCGTACGCGCGCCGGATCGAATCCGATTTGCGCCAGTTCCTCGCTCGGCAAAATCGGCGTCGACATCGCGATATAAAGCAAATCGGGATTAATGATGCCGTTGATGATCCGGGCATTGAGAGCGCCTTCATTACGCTCGTCGAAATCCATCTGCAGCTCTTTGGTGACCAGTCGTTTGTAACCGGCGGCGTTTTCCTTGCCGATCAGCGAGAGCGAAGGATGCGCCGGGCAGCCCCATAAATAGAGCAGATCGGCGCGCGCGCCCGATCGGTCGCCGCGAATCCACTCGGAGACGGCCTGCTGCGCCATTGCCTGCGAGACCGGTTTGTCGCCCCACGCCAGACCCCAGACGAGCGCGCTGTTGCTCCAGATACCCGGCAGGAAACTGAAACCGATCAACAGCGCCAGCGACGCGATCAGCGCGATCCTGTGCTGCAGCCGATAAGCCTTGGTCTTGCTGAAATCGGTGACGAAGATCGCTTCATCTTCGAGCGTCGAGAGCAGTTTGCGTGCTTCCGTGTGTTGGCCATTCAGGAAGAACGCAAACGCGTTTTTGATCACTCGGCCGACGCCGTCTTCGAGCGCACGGATGTCGATTGGGTGTTTTAGAAGCGTGCTTAATAATTTCGCATCCGTCGGAGACATCGTTGCATTGCATGTGCCGTCGGACTGGATCATCACCGTGGAGCGGCCGGCGAAAGTCCCGAGGAGTGAATTCAAGACCGTCATTCGCACGGCTGGAAGGCGCAAAAGCAAAGTGGCTCCGGAGAGTGCGTAGTCGGTAATGAGCCACTGTTCGCCGAGAAAGCGGGCAAAGCCGCGCAGCTCAGGTTCGGTCGCAACGCGGCCCGAAGGGCGCTCGGATCCCGGCTCGCCCAGAATTCCGTTGGCAGCGCGCAGGAACAGGTTGTAATCATGCCGCCGCGGCGCCGTCCGATTGGCCCGAGGAAGCATCAGGTTCATGAGGAAAATGACCACAAAAACCAAACCCACCGGCGCGCCGAAAAAGCCGATGAGAACGGAGACGAGCAGGAATAATGAATTGGCCAGGACCTGCCCGTAAGCGAATCCGCTGCGATTCACGCGCAACCTTACAATGCTTTGATAGAAGCCCCACAAACAGTAAATCGCCAGGATTTGAAAATAAGTGAACAAGCTAAAATGAGACATCGCAAAAACTATAAATATGAAAACACAAAGGACGCCTAGCGACATCGTCAAAGCCTGCCGTCGCAGCAGCGTCTTTCGAAAGGCATTCTCGGGCTTATCAACGATGTTCGCCGCCTCCATGCGCATGTACCAGCTCATGATCAGATAAGAGAATCCCGCCTGTCCGACCGTCATCCATAATGCAAAAATCATCATCGGGAACAAACCAAGCAGCCAGCCGCCCGCTTTGCTCAACAGCGACGCGCCGCCGCCCGCGCCGACGATCCCAAGCGGTTTCGCCGGCAGCAATACCATCACCGAGGCCGCGAAGTCCTTGCGCGGCGCGAGCCCCCTGAGGTTGCGCTCGATCTGCTCCTCGAGCCGGCCGCGCAGCGCGCAGCGCGCGCGGTGCAGCCGCGTCTTGACCGCGACTTCGCTCAGGCCAAGGATCTCCGCCGCCTCGCGAATGCTTTTGCCTTCCAGATAAAACAGGACCAGACATTCCCTGAGCTGCGGCGGCAATTCCGACAGCGTGCGCCCGAGCATCTCCTTGAGGTTTTCATCGCTCTCCGCGGCCGGCTGCGGCGCGGCAGCGGCCTCATCGGGCTGCTCGGCCTGCCAGCGCCTGCGGCCCGCCAGATCGCTGCGCCGCCGCCGCAACAACGTGGCGCTCACGTTGCGCGCGATCTTCGACAGCCACGCGGGGAACCGCTCGGCATCGCGCAGCGCGCCCAGATAGCGGAAGGCCTTGATGAACGTCTCCTGCGCGGCATCGTCGCACAGGTCCGCGTCGCCGAGATAGCTCCACGCGATGCCGTACACCATGCGCTGATGCCGCTCGACGAGCTCGGCGAACCGGTCGCGGTCGCCGTGCTTGACGGCTTCAATGGCCGCGCGATCGGGATTTGTGATCGGACTGTCCATCATCGGGCCCTCATGGTCGTAGAATCTGTTCTACACCGCAAGACCCGTGTTGGGGCAAAAGGTTACGGTGAAAAATCCTGAAAAGTGAAGGATGGAGGGTGAAATTAAAAAATAGAGATCCGAGAAACCATATCCCATACATAAGGAACAATGTCGCTTCGAGCCGAAGCGACCTACTGACAAAACAAGCGTGAACGAATTCTTACAGCGACGCCAGGTCAATCACGAACCGGTACCGCACGTCGCTTTTCAGCACTCTCTCGTAGGCTTCGTTGACCTGCTGGATCGGGATCTTTTCGATGTCCGAGACGATGTTGTGCTTGCCGCAGAAGTCGAGCATCTCCTGGGTCTCGGGGATGCCGCCCATGCCGCTGCCGGCGAGGCATTTGCCGCCGGAAATGAGCGAGAACGCGCCGATCGGGACGGGCTTCGTCGGCGCGCCGAGGATCACCATCGTGCCGCCGACGCGCAGCATGCGCAGGAAGTCGTTCCAGTCCAGATCGACCGAGACGGTGTTGATGATCAGGTCGAAGTGGCGCGAGAGCTTGGAAAACGTGTCGCGCGAACTGACGATGAACTCGTCCGCGCCGAGCCGGCGCGCATCGTCCTGCTTGCGCGTCGAGTGGCTGATGACGCTGACCTCGGCGCCCATCGCGTGGGCGATCTTGATGCCGATGTGGCCGAGGCCGCCGAGGCCGATGATCGCGACGCGCCGGCCGGGGCCGGCGTGGAAGCGCCTGAGCGGCGAGTAGAGCGTGATGCCGGCGCACAGCAGCGGCGCCGCGCCGTCAAGCGGCAGGTTGTCGGGCAGGCGCAGGACGAAGTGCTCATCGACGACGATGTTCTCCGAATAGCCGCCGTAGGTCGGGGTGACGAGGTCCTGTTCGCGGCCGTTGTAGGTCCAGCTCGTCATGTTCGAGCAGTATTGCTCCATCCCCTGGCTGCACTCCGGGCACATGCGGCACGAATCGACATAGCAGCCGACGCCGACCTTGTCGCCCGGCTTGTACTTGGTCACCTTCCTGCCGACGGCCGTGACGATGCCCGCGATCTCGTGGCCGGGGACCATCGGGAAAATCGAGCCGCCCCATTCGTCGCGCGCCTGGTGGATGTCGGAGTGGCAGATGCCGCAGTACTTGATGTCAATGCCGACGTCGCGGTCGCCCATCTCGCGGCGCTCGAACGAAAACGGCGCAAGCTGGGCCTTGGCGTTCAACGCGGCGAACCCTCGGGCGATGCTCATGGCGGGCTCCTTCGATGGGGATGATGTGTGTCACGAACGAAGTCCATCTTAACAGGATTTTCGATCCGGATGCAAAATCGATCGCGCGGGGAATATGTTGTGATATATATTATTTTGTTGCTAACGAATATCGGGCGTGGTAGGAATGAAGGCGTCCGTGAATGACAAGTTTTCCCGAACGGGTTCGGGTGAGGCGATTTCTACGTGTCGCTCCTGCGGAGCTCGGGTTGCATTTGCGACGGGTTGCTAAACACGTGCCGCTCCGGAGCCGGCGAGAACTCGAATGTGCAAGCGTCAAACGGAGGGATGTGGGATTCGATTACGATTACGATTACGATTACGAGCACGATGACTTCCCACGTATTTTCGTACGAGCACGAAGCAACAACAGGAACCCAAAATCCTGGACTTGTGAGACAATATTTGAACTACGCGGAGGTGAGGATCATGAAAGCTGCGATCAGGGCGATGGCGATTTGCGTGTTGTTGATTACGGCGGCCAGCGCGAAGGACGTGTTCGTTTCGATCCCGGTCGGCGAGCTCAAGCTGACCGCGGGCGAGATGCCGGAATTGGAAGTCTATCGATGGATGATGGGCGAGTCGCCGCGTGTGACGCTTGAGGCGGGCGAAGCGTTCCTGATGGTGCCGCCGCGCAGCAACGAACTGCCTCCCCCCGACCAGCCGCGACCCCGGTGGCAGTACACCTTTGTCGCGCGCGTGCCGGCGGGCAAGGCCGTGGGCGGCTGGATCGTGTTCCCCAAGATGGGCGACCAGGAAGCGCGCGTGGTGAAGTTCAAGCTGCCGGCGGCGAACGGCTCGGCGCAGGGGGCGGAGCTCAATTTTCAGCGGGCGCGGGAACAGTATTACAACGGGCTCGCCGGCAACGACATGCCGGGGGCGGCGTGGTTCCGGCACCAGGCGGCCGTCGCGCATGAGGCGCGCGTGAAGCTGCACGATCCCTCCGCAACCGCGCGGAACAGCGATGAAATGGATGAACTGATCGGGATGCGGCGCGGCATGCGCCAGCGCGGCATCGAAGATACCTATAGTTTGATGAGCGGCGGGCGCGCCGTGAGCGAAAACCTGCGGCTGGATCGCGAATTGATGGTGCGCGGCGGCAACGAGGCGATCATGCCGGTAAGCGCGATCAAGGGGATCAGCGTCCGGCCGTTTGCGTGGGACACGCTCCTGAGCGGCACGGCGCCCACGCTCGATCCGCTGGCCGCCGCAATCCCGGACGACCAGCACGCGATCTTCTTCCCAACCTTCCAGGCGATGGTCGATGTGATGGACGAGGCCGACCGCAACGGGACGCCGATCCTCGACCTGCTCGAGCCGCGCAGCGAGGACGCACGGACGCGCGAGCGCTACCAGAAACAGCTGTGCCTCGCGACCGACGCCCTCAGCCGCATGCTCGGGCCGGCGCTGGTGCGCAGCGTCGCTTTCACCGGATCGGACCCGTACCTGCGCACCGGCAGCGATGTCGCAATTCTGTTTGAAGCCGACGCGGCGGCAGTCGCGGCGCTCATCGGCGCGCGCCAGGCCGCGGCGGCCCAAGCCAATCCCGCCGCCAGGCCCGTCCAAGGCGAAATCGAAGGCGTGAAATACAGCGGCTTCCGCACGCCCGACCGCTCGATCTGCACGTATCTGGCGAGCTCGGGCAACGTCGTCGTCGTGAGCAACTCGCCCTATCAGATCGAGCGCATCATCAAAACGATCAAGGGCAAAACCACGCCGCTTGGCAACGCGAAGGAGTATGCGTTTTTCCGGTCGCGCTACGGGCGCGGCGCCGACGAATCGGCGCTCATCGTCCTGACCGACAACACGATCCGGCGCTGGTGCGGGCCCCAGTGGCGGATCGGCAACTCGCGGCGCGTGCGCATGGCGTCGGCGATGAACGAGATGCAGGCGCGCCGGATCGAGCGTCTCGCCGCCAATGACAAGACGACAAACACGCTCACCCGGGGCCTGATCGGAGTTGACGACGTGACGTGGACCGATGCCGGACCCATTTCCGCAAAATACGGCACGCTTGAATTCCAGACGCCGATCGCGGAGCTGAACATCGACCGCGCGACCAGGAGCGAGGCCGATACCTACGCCCGCTTCCGCGACATGTACGAGATGCAGTGGAGCCGGTTCTTCGATCCGATTGCGATCCGGCTGAGCGTGGCGCCGGGGCGCCTCGGCGCCGACCTGACCGTCATGCCGCTCGTCCTTGGGACCGACTACCGCGAATTCACCGACCTGACGCGCGGGGCACGGATCAAGCCCGGCGCCGGCGACCCGCACCCCGAGTCGGTGCTGCACTTCGTGATGGCGATCAACCGGCAGTCCAGCGCGATCCGGGAGCTGGGCGGGATGCTCTCGCAGCAGACCGGGTCACAGCTGACCAATCCGCTCGGTTGGCTTGGCTCATCGATTGCGATTTACGCCGACGCCGACCCGTTCTGGCAGGCCATGGCGCAGGCGAAGCAGGGCGAAGACTTCGCCGAGAAAAACATGGGCCGCATCCCGGTCGCGGCGACGTTCGAGGTCACCGACGGGCTCAAGCTCGCCGCGTTCCTGACGGCGCTGCACGGGTTCGCCGACCAGAGCGCCCCCGGGATGTCGAGGTGGACGACGCTCGACCACAAGGGCAAGCCTTACGTGAGGATTTCCGCGACGCCGTCGGCCGACGAAACCGAAACCGGCACGATGCCGTGGTCCATTTATTATGCGGCGACGCCGAAGTCGCTGACCGTGACGCTCAACGAGGCGCTGCTCAAGCGCGCACTCGACCGGCAGGCGGCCAGGCCCGCGGCCGCCGCAACCGACTGGCAGGGCCAGAGCCTGGCGCTCAATGCGCGCAAGGGCGCGCTCGACGTCGTCAACGCCGCCGGGAGCGAATCCTACCAGAAGACCATGCAGGAGCGGTCTTGGGCGAACCTGCCGATCCTCAACGAGTGGCGGAAAATGTTCCCCGGCGAGGACCCGGCGGCCGTTCACGAGCGGCTGTGGGGGGTGCGGCTGGTCGATCCGGCGGGCGGGCAATACACGTGGAACGACGAGTGGAAGACGATGGAGTCGAGCGTGTATGGCAACCCGGCGGCGGCGCGGTTGGGAAGCGGGATGCCGGAGGCGCTGACGCGCATCAACAGCCTCGCGATGGGCGTCACGTTCGAAAACGACGGCCTGCGGGCCCGGGCCAACATCAACCGGGCGCCGAAGCCGTGACAGGACATTCAACTCATCAGTGACGGGTTTGTTGATCTAGTAAATTAGGTTGTAAATTAGGTCATCCCTGTAAGATTTACAGTCAACTCCTTCCGTCCCCTGGATGGTTCCAACGAGAGTCCAGGGGAAGTCTTTTATTTTCAGCAATCTGCAAATCAAACACGCCGCCCTCAAACGTGCCCGTTTATTGCTCTTTAGTTGGCTCGTGATGGGAGGGGGGCCAACCGTGCGGGAATTCAGGGCTCCCATCATCCAGCCCGATCATCTCAGAGATGAGCCCGGGCTCCCGCACGGCTGGTTGTTCGATAGACGGATCAAATGTGCGACGGGAAGGAGAACCGCCATGCGTTTCACAAAGGATGCATTCCTGAACAGGGCGCTTCACGAGGTCGAGCTTGCCGCCCAGCGGACCGGGCGCAAGCTGAAGGGCTTCATCGAGAACAAAACCTCGCCCGTCCCGCAGCTTCTCATCTTTGACGAATTCATCGGCAAGGGGCCGCTGCTGATGTTCCTTGTTTCGGATGATGGTTTTATTCCGCTCAAGTCCTTCGGGAGCCTGTTGCCGCTCGACGTGCAGCGGCCGTTCGGGCTCAGGAAGATCTTTCCGCTGATCACGGCCCTGCCGCGGCAGCCCGATGACGAGTTCGTTCCGATCGACTACGGCGACGTCGTCCAGAGCCTCCGGTTTTTCTGGTGCCGGTATCTAAAGCTTTGAGCGGTGATTGCGGATTGGCGGGGAACCCGTTAGGATGGCGGATGTGACTGCGCGCAAGGCGCGGTCCTGAATCCGAAGGGAAAGCCCGCGAGCCATGCAGTTCCCGGTTCCGTTTTCGAGCGATGAGCAACTGATCGGTATTGCCGAAAAATACGGCACGCCGCTGTTCGTGCACGACGAGTCGGCCTACGAGCGTTGCGGAAAAGAAGCGCTTGCGGCGCCGAACGCGTTCGGCCTGAGTGTGCGCTACGCCATGAAGGCCAACTCGCACCGCGCGGTGCTGCGCATCTTCGAGCGGCTCGGGATCGCGATCGACGCCTCCTCGATCTACGAAGTCGAGCGCGCGCTGGCGGCGGGGATCGCGCCGGAGAAGATCCAGCTGACGAGCCAGGAAGTGCAGCCGGCCGAACGGCTGCGCGAGCTGATCGCGAAGGGGATTCAATACAACGCGACCTCGCTCGAGCAGTTGCGCATCTTCGCGTGGCTCGACTGCGCGAAGGACACGCCGATCTCGATCCGCGTCAACCCGGGGCTCGGGTCGGGGCACAACAACCGCACCAACACGGCGGGCCGCGGCGCATCCTTCGGCGTCTGGCACAGCCACCTGAAGGAAGCGCTGAAGCTCATCGAAGAAAATGGATTGAAGATCGAGCGCCTGCACACGCACGTCGGCTCCGGGAGCGACTGGCGCGTGTGGCAGAAGGCCGCCCTCCTCACCCTCAAGATCGCGGCGAAGATGCCGGACGTCAAGACCGTCAACATGGGCGGCGGCTACAAGATCGACCGCGTGCGGCCCGAAAAATCGATCGACCTGCAGAGCGCGTTCAAGCCGGTCAAGAAGGCGTTCAAGGATTTCGCCAGGGAAACCGGGCGCAAGCTCAGGCTCGAAATCGAGCCCGGCACCTACCTGGCCGCCAATTCGTGCATCCTGCTGGCGCGCGTCGAGGACATCTGCGACACCGGCCCCAAGGGCTACGAGTTCCTGAAGATCAACGGTTCGATGACCGAGCTGTTGCGGCCGATGATTTACGGCGCGCACCACCCGATCCGGTTGCTGGGCAGGGGCGAGGAGACCGAGGCGGACTACGTCGTCGTCGGCACGACGTGCGAGAGCGGCGACATCTTCACGCCGAAGGAATACGACCCCGAGGGGATTGACACGGTCAGCCTGCCCCGTGCCGAGCGCGGCGATATCGTCGCGGTGCTGGGCGCGGGGGCGTATGGGTTGTCGATGAGCGCGAAGAACTACAACACGCGCCCGATCTGCGCCGAGGTGATGATCGGCAAGGACGGGGCAGACCGGTTGATCACGAAGCGGCAGAAGCCCGAAGAGATCTGGGCGCGGGAGCTGGATTAAACAATGGGACCCATGGGACTTATGGGGCTAATGGGAATAATGGGAGCGATTAGAGTTTCCGGCAGTGGTAAATCAGGAACCCTTCGCTCGGGTTTTCCCTGCTTAAAATCTCAAACCCCGCGCGTTGCAACAGGCCTTCCATGATCCAGTCGTAGGTGCTGAATTCCTGGGCGACGTGACGGGCGGCCTCGACGCGCATGTTGGGGAACGCGCCGGCGAAGTGCTCGAAGGCGGGCTCGGGGGATTCGCCGTCGGGGACGGCGAACACGACGTCGCGCAGGATGAACTGGCCGCCCTGCTTCAAGACGCGCGCGACATTCCTCAACGCCACCAGTTTCCACGCGTCCGGCAAATGATGCAGCGCGGCGCCCGAGAGCGCCGCGTCGAAGTGCGCGGCCGGCAGGTCCATCGTCAGGAAGCCGCTGTGCTGCGTCGCGATCGGCGGCAGGCCCTCATCGGCCGCTTTTTTCTTAATGAATTCGAGCATGATCGGCGAGACGTCGATCGCGGTGACGTTCATGCCGGCCGCCGCCGCCGCGCGCGCAAACCGGCCCGTGCCGCAGCCGATCTCAAGAATCCACGAACCGGAGGGCAGGTTGAATTTCGCGAGGTCCTCGCGATTTTCGGCGGCCACGTCACGGAATGAACCCATGCGGTGGTCATAGGCTTCGACCTGGGCGAGATCGGCGTAATCGGTGCCGACCTGCTGCATTTCGTTCCATTGCCAGTCGGGTCTGGTCATCGGAAATCTCCAATCTCCCTAAGCCTGATCGGGTTTCGTGAGTTCGTAGTAGGCGTCCAGGACGTCCTGGCGCGAGACGACGCCGATGAATGGGGCCTTGGCGGCGGCGGTCTCGAACACCGGCAACACCTCCGATTCCACGTTGCTGAAGATGGCCAGGACGGACCGGATCGTCATCTCCGGATTGAGGCGCGGAATGAACGCATCGACGATATCGGACAGCACCAGCAGCCGGCCGAGATCGTCCTCGGAGATGGCCAGCCGCATCTCATGCAGCGAGAGAATGCCCAGGAAGACCCCCTCGCGCCGGACGACGAACCAGCGGGCAGGGCACTGCTTGCAATGCTCGAGGGCGGCGCTGACCGACATGGCCGCGGGCAGTTCCTCGAACCGGTCCAACACCGGCATCGAATCGATTTTCATCAGGCTGAGCGGATCGAGCCGGCGCGTGCGGTCCAGGTCGATGCCCGAGCGCAACATATCGTGCGTGTAAACCGAGCCGCTGCGGAAGCGCTGCATCACGAACGCGCTCAGGGCGACGGTGGTCAGGAGCGGCAGCAGGATGTCGGTGCGGTAGGCCGTGTGCCGCAGGGCGAGCATGATCGCGGTGAATGGCGCGCCGAGTGCCCCGCTGATCAGGCCGGCCATCCCCATGACCGCGTAAGGCATGGCCGATGCCGCCCAGCCGATGCGCGCGAAGAACAGGCCGAACACCGCGCCGCCCATGATGCCGATGAACACGGCCGGGGCGAATGAGCCGCCGGGATTGCCCGAACCCAGCGTGAGGCCGGTGGCGAGCATTTTAAACACCAGTAGCAGCAGCAGGATTCCGATCCCCTCGGGGTGGGCGATCACGCGCGACATCCAGTCGTAACCTTCGCCCATGACGCGGGGGAAGAAGACGCCGATGAAGCCGACGAGCAGGCCGCCGAGCGCGGGCTTGAGCCACAGCGGAATCGCGACTCTTTTCATGCCGCGGAGGCATCCGCTCAGGCTGCGAACATAGATGATCGAGAGAATCCCGCAGAGCAGGCCGAAGGCGACGAAGATCGGCAGCTCGCGCGACGGGATGCTGAAGGGCTGAATCTGGATCGCCATGTAGTCGCCGAGGAACGCATGCGCAATGACCGAGGCGACGACCGAGGCGATGGCGATGGGCGTGAACGAGGCGACCTCGTAATTGCGCAGAATGACTTCGAGGGCGAAGAAAATCCCGGCGATGGGGGCGTTGAACACGGCCGAGATGCCGGCCGCCACGCCCGCGGCGATCATCGTTTTCATCAACCGGTGCGGAATTCGCGACGTTCGGCTGAGCACGCTGCCCGTGATGGAACCGATTTCGGCGATGGGGCCCTCGGGGCCGGCCGAACCGCCCGTGGCGAGGGTGATCGTCGCCAACGCCGATGGGATCGCCATCTTGATGCTGAACTGATGCTGGCCCGAGGCGACCGCCTGCATGATGGCCGGGATGCCGTGGGTGCCCTTGAACTTGCCGAGCTTGAAGATGAGAAATCCCGTAACGAGACCCCCGAGGGCGGGCATGACGAGGCGCCTGAGCGCCGCCAGCGACCAGACGTTGATTTGCCCGGCCTCGCCGTGATACGGGAAAAGGAGGCGCTCGCCGTAGATGGCGCTCAGGCGGAAGCCGACCGTGACGAGGGCCGCAACCGCCCCGACCACCGCGCCCATGATCATCAGGAACGTAAAGCGGCTGATGGCGATGGTGCGGCCGGCCAATGTGATCCGGATCGTGCCGACGGAGGAGTTGGGATCGTTGCCGTTCATGGTTGGGCGAGTGCTTCTGCGGCGTGGCCGCGGAGGTGGATCATGACCAGTGCCAGGTCGGTTGAGTTGATGCCGGCGATGCGGCCGGCATGGCCGAACGTTGCCGGCCGGAACCGCGCGAGTTTCTCGCGGGCCTCGGCGCGCAGGCCGTGGATTTTCTTGTAATCGAGCGCGGGCGGGAGCGGGCGCTCCTCGGCGCGGCGCATGCGCTCGACCTGCTCGATCTGCTTCCTGATGTAACCGGCGTACTTGAACTGCAGGACGACTTGCTCGCGAGCGCGCGTGAGCTGGCGCGGGTCGAGGCCGTCGGGGTTGGGATCGAACAGGCCGGCGAGTGTGGCGGCGGCGGCGGTAACCTCGGGCCGGGCCATGAACTGCGCGCCGCTGGACTGGCGCTCCGGGATCGGAAGGCCGGCGGCCGTGAATTCGTCGCGAGGAACGCGCTCGGGAACGAACGTCATCGCTTCGATCCGCGCGGTTTCGGCATCGACCCGCTCGCGATATCGCTCGAACGCCGACCAGCGTTCATCGCCGATCAGGCCGACGCGGCGGCCGTAAGGGGTCATGCGCAGGTCGGCTGTGTCGTGACGCAATAATAAACGGTATTCGGCGCGGCTCGTGAACATGCGGTAGGGCTCGCGATGCTCCATCGTGATGAGGTCGTCGATGAGCACGCCGATGTAGGCCTCGTCGCGGCGCAGGACGAGCGGCTCACCGCCCTTGAGAGCCATCACGGCGTTGATCCCGGCGATGAGCCCCTGCGCCGCCGCTTCTTCGTAACCCGATGTCCCGTTGATCTGGCCCGCCAGATAGAGCCCCGCCACCGGTTTCGATTCCAGCGTCGGCCATAGCTGGAGCGGCGGGCAGTAGGTGTATTCAACGGCGTAACCGGGCTTGAGGAACTCGACGTTCTCGAGGCCCGGGACCGAACGGACCATCGCGTCCTGCACGTCCTCGGGAAGGCTCGTCGGCATGCCGTTGGGGTAAATCGAATCGTTGCCGAGGCTTTCGGGCTCGAGGAAAATCTGGTGGCGCTCCTTCTCGGGGAAGCGCACGACCTTGTCCTCGATCGACGGGCAATAGCGCGGGCCGACGCCCTGGATGACGCCGGTGTAAAGCGGCGAGCGGTCGAGTCCGCCACGGATGATCTCGTGCGTGCGGGCATTGGTGTAGCCGATGAAGCACGAGACCTGCGGCCGATCGATCGAGGCCGTCATGAAAGAAAACGGCGGCGGCGGATCGTCGCCCGGCTGCTCCTCGAACCGGCTCCAGTCGATCGTGTTCGCGCGGAGGCGCGGAGGGGTGCCGGTCTTGAGCCGGCCGGTTTCGAAGCCGGCGCGCTGAAGCGCATCGCCGAGGCCGACGGCGGAATTCTCGCCAAGCCGGCCGGCGGGAAAATGCGTGAGCCCGATGTGGATCAGGCCGTCGAGGAACGTGCCGGTCGTAAGGATGACGGCGCGCGCGCGGACGGGTTCGGCGGTGCCTTGGCCGGTGTCAACGACGACACCCGCGATGCGGCCCTGCTCGATGATGAGGTCCACCGCCGTGCCGGCGGCCAGCGTGAGGTTCGGCGTGGCCTGCATCCGCGCGCGCATCCAGGCGTTATAGGCGGGCTTGTCGCACTGGGCGCGCGGGGCCTGGACGGCCGGGCCCTTGCGCGTGTTGAGCATGCGGAACTGGATGCCGGTGGCGTCGGTGGCGACGGCCTGAATGCCGCCGAGGGCGTCGATCTCGCGGACGAGGTGGCCTTTGGCCAGCCCGCCCATCGACGGGTTGCACGACATAAGCGCAACATGGCGTGGGTCCATGGTGAGGAGGAGCGTCGAAAGCCCGAGCCGCGCGCAGGCATGGGCCGCCTCGCAACCCGCATGGCCCGCGCCGACCACGATCACGTCGAAATAATCATTCAAGCGCATGCAAGCACCAACTGAAGTCGTCCATGCCATTCGGCCGAGACGCACGCTGTCTGATTCTATCCTTTCCTCACCGGCTGGCAAACCCAAAACAGTGGCAATTCCGCGCTGGCAATCCCCTCTCCTTATGCTATGGTCACTGCGTATGGTGTTTCGCCCATGAGCCCAATCAATCGCCGCGCCCGTTTGATCTCGCTACTCGCGCCGGCGTCCCTGTTTCTCCTTGCGATCATCGTCTTCCTGCCCGCGATCAACGGCCAGTTCATCTGGGACGACCTCCACCAGATTCCCGAGAACCGCCTGTTGCGCGACGCCGGCGGCCTGTGGCGCATCTGGACAACCGTCACGAGCATCAGCAGCGAGGAGCATTACTGGCCATTGCTCTACACGACCCTCTGGCTCGAGTGGCACGCCTGGGGCGAAGCGACGACCGGCTACCACATCGTCAACCTGCTCCTGAACGCCGCGAAGTACACCGA
>JAJFUE010000071.1 GCA_021372575.1 bacterium
GGTCGATCACGGTCTGATACACGGCCGCCGCGTGCTCGAGCTCGTCGGCCGCGCGGAACAGTTCGATGATCGCGAGATACACCTCGATCGCGCCGGCCTTGTCACCGGTCTCGCGCAGCAGGTTCGCCTTGCGCGACAGCAGCGCGACGTCGTCGCGGCGTTGTTCGAGCGCCTTTTCCATGACGGCCAGCGCGCCCGCGTAATCGCGCCGCGCCTGCATGGCGTCGATGCACGCCAGGCGCAGGTCGGCCGCGCGCTCGTCGCTGCCGCGGGCCTGCTCGAGGTCGGCGCGTATCGAAAGGAGTTTCGGATCGTTGGGGAACGCGTCATCCAATGCGTCGAGCGCCTGCGCCGCCGGTCCGTGCGCCCGCGACGCCAAAAGCAGTTCGATTCGTCCGAGCATGTCGCGCATCAGCGAGCCGTTCAGCTTGTGGCTCGCGATAATTTCGGCCTGCCGCACGATCAGCTCGTCGCGCGACGAATCGATTTCGTAAGCCTTGTTGAGCGCCCTGACGGCGCGCTCGGGATCGATGCCCGCCGGCACGGCGTCGGCCGCGGCAAGGCACTCGGCGACGGCCTCGTCCTTGCGCCCGGCGCGCACGAGCAGCTCGATCATCTGCGATGACACATCGGCCGCCGCGCCGTTCCCGCCGCCCATCCCGCGATACAACTCGAGCGCGCGGTCGATCTCGCCGGCCGCCGCAAGCTCGTTCGCCAGCGCCATCGATTCGCTCGCCGCCGTATCGGTCTGCCCGGCCTTGCGCAGGCACTCGACGAGGAACAGCCGCGCGTCAAAATCCGTCGGGTTCTCCGCGGTCTGCTTCGCGAGCAACTCGATCGCCGGCGGCAACTGGCCGGCCGCCGCGCGCGCCCGCGCCAGGCGCAGCCGCGCCGGCCCGATTTCCGCCCGCCGTTCGGTCTTTTCATAAACGCGCACAAGCCCGTCCAGCGCGGCCAGGCTGTCGGGCTTCAGCCGCAGGACCTGGTCGAACTGCTCCTCGGCCTCGCCGAGCACGCCCATCTCGACGTAATTGCACGCCACCTCCAGCGCGTGGCCGACGTAATCGTCGATCAGGTCCGGATTGATCTCGACGCCGAACTGTTTCGACAGCTCCAGGAGCGCCTGCTCGTACCCGAGCCCCTTGGCGCGCGCGTAAAGGTCGATCAGATCGCCGCCCACATTTCCGGTGCAGTTATAATTCGAACAGCGATATTTTCCGGTGCGTTTGTCGATCAGCAGCGTGCGGAAGATCGTTTCCTTGTGGATCGGGCAGAAACATTTGATCGCATCGGAGGACTCCTGGATCATCTCCGGGCGGTAGCCGATTTTGCGAACGATTCCGGCGCCGTCCAGCGCCTCGCGCACGTCGTCGATGAGTGTCTGGGGAAAAATCGCCATCGTTACACCAACCCGCGTTCATTCAGCCCATTAAAATCCCGTGCCATGGCCCCATCCGCCCGGGCGCGCAATCACCATTCCGCCGCCCAAGGCGGATTCCTTCCATATTCTTTGTCGGCATTTGAAAAGCAGAAGCTTAGTATTCGCCTGAAAGAGACGTCCCGAAATGATGACAGCCTTGTTCCGGCGTCGAAACGCTCGCGACGGATCATGAAAAAAGCCGTGGGCCGGCTCAGGGCCGACTCACGGCCACATTCCACGAACGCACGCGTTTATGCCGCTCGCCGGGCCTTTGCGCCCTCGCTTTCGATCCGCAGGTTCACCTTCGTTCCGTTGCTGACGACGTCGAACACCGGCGAGAACCGCACGCATTCCTCGAGCTTCTCGCGCGAGGCGTCGGACTTCACCTTGAAGTCTATCGTAATGTTCCGGTAGCCCTTGCGGACCTGGTCCGAAATCTCCATGAAGCCGCGCACGTCGATGTCGCCTTCGACGAACGATTCGATCTCGTCGATGCGGATGCCGCGCACGGCGGCGTGATACACCATCGACGACGTCAGGCACGAAACCAGCGCGGAAAGCAGGATCTCGACCGGATTCGGGGCGGTGTCCTCGCCGAGCATGACCTCGGGTTCGTCCGCGTTGATCACGAAGTCCCGCTTGTGATTGTGCGTTTGCTTCATGCCTGTAAAATTCGTGATGGTCGTCCGGTTCCGGCCGCCATTGATCCATTTGTTGCGCGCCTTGAAATGAAAATCGGCAAGATCCGGATCTTTCTTGATCCGGCCGACCATCTCGCCGAGCCGGTTCACTTCAACGCCATTGATGAGTTGCTGGGTTGGCATATGGAAACCCTCCTGAGTGGCGATTGGGATATATAATATTTTGACATGCCGCGGACGGAAGCGGAAAGGAATGGAGATCGAACGCCATCATACAAACAGATCCGATAAGGCTTTTCAGCCCCATCAGAACTGCATCAATCCCATGCGCCTGTTACAACTGCCCCGCGCTCGTGCGCCAGATGTCGCCTTCGCTGACGGTGCCGTTGGTCGGATCGTACGTCGAGAACACGCCGTCGAGCATCCCCTGCCAGTCCTGCTTGTCCATGAAGAACTGGTAGGAAACGTAAGGGTCTTTTTCATCGTGCGGGTTTTCGCGGACGACGAACGACTGGTCGGGGCCGGCCGAAAGCAGCGCCCACTCGGCATAAACAACCTGCCCGCCGGGGCCGTTGAACCGCATCGGCGCCGGCGCGACCACGTCGGGCAGATCGTCGCGCCAGCCAAGCCCCCGCTGCCTCATGCAGCCCCTGAAGTCGTAAAAAAAGAACGAGCAGTTCTCGCGGTCGAACGTCCAGCGATACGTGCCGGTGTGGCTCAGGGGCATCTTGCCAATGAACGGGTCGATCGGGATCGACGTCATGTAGGCAATCGGCGTCGTCAGGCTGATCGGAACGCCGCCGCCGGGACCCATGTCGGGTTCATACCCACCCCGATAAGACAAGAAATTATCGTGGATGCTCAGGATGAGGTAACCGCGGTCGCATTGTTGGTTGGGGTTCATGCGCGGATACACGCTGCAGTCCAGGTAGTATGACTCGATGGCGACGGTGACGGCGCGCATGTCGCTTTGGGTGCGCGTGACCTTGGCGCGGGTCTGCGCCTCCAGGAGGTTATAGACGGCAATCGAGGCCAGGATCGAAATGATCGCGACAACGACAAGGAGTTCGATGAGCGTGAACGCGCGGCGGATTTTGCGCATCGTGAGAATCTCCATTCCGGCCAATCACCTGCTCCAAAATGTCGGCGCGCTTCACTTCTTACACCTGTAAGATATAATAGCCCGCCCCCATGTGTCAACAAAAGAGCCGACAATGCGCCCGGCCCTGCGCCCGCGATCAATTGTGATATGTATCCCACGCGTTTCGGATCGAGCGCATGTCTTCCTGGATGCGCCTGACTCGCGCGCGGGTTTCGTATTTGTCGTAATACCTGTACGCGATCGTTCCCAAAAGAAGCAAGATGAGCATCACAAGGATCATCCCGAAGACCGTGAGCCGGGACCAGCGATCGACGATATGCCAGAAGAGTTGCCGCATGGCGGCACTCCATTAAATCTTCAAAAAGATTTTGCGCCGGTACATCCAGAGCAGGATCACCCACTCGAGCGCCAGAACCACCGCGCCGATCAGGAACGGCTCATACGGCGACCCCGCCCAATGCCGCGTGACAAAACCCAAGTGCGTTTGCAGCGTGCGCTTGATGAACTCCGGGCACAGGTGCGCGATCATGTAGGCGGCGATCGAGTTCATGCCGACGACCACGAGCGGCAACGCCCACGCCCGGCGATTCCACACATCCACCACCAAATAGAACGCGCCCATCAGGATGAAGCACCAGCCACCGCTGAACAGGACCCAGCTCGGCGTCCAGATGCGCTTGACCGACGGGCAGATCCCGGTTTTGTCGAAGAACATCCCGGCGGCCAGGCCGATCGCTCCCGCGATCGCGAACCAGGCGACCTTTTGCCATGGCGCGCGCGGGCCGCGCAGCACTTCCCCCGCGAACAGCCCCAAGATCATCGTCGCGATCGTCGGGATGAAGTTGAGCGTGCAGTAGCCGCCGGGATTGCCCGTGAACGGCGTCGCGCGCGGGAACAGATTCAGGAACCACAGGTCGAACGCCGCGGCGTAGTTGTTGTTCTTCGCCCAGTGCATGCTGAACGGCGGATCCACCATCTTTGGCAGCGGGAAAACCACGAAGAAAAGCCAGTAGCCGAACAGGATCGCGATGAACGCCGCCCACTGCTCGCGCGGCGTGCGCCATGCCAGCATGTATAAGAATCCATACCCGAGGCCGATTTGCGTCAGCGTATCGACGAACGTCCAGTTGGTTTGCGGCGCGTTCAGCGACCGCAGAAACACGCCGAGCAGCACAAGCAGCAGCGCCCGGTAGAACGCGTGCAGCGTGAGGCGGAGCTGCGCCTGGCCCTCGGCCTTGCGGCGCGCCAGCGAAAACGGCAGCGCCACGCCGACGAGGAATGAAAATCCCGGCTGGATCAGGTCGTGCAGGATACACCCGCCCCACTCGACGTGCGTCTGGTGCTTTGCCAGGAACGCCCAGAACGCGCTGGCCGGCAGCGCGGCCGATACCTTCGCCAGCTCCAGGACCTCGGCCATCATGAGGACCATCACGAACCCGCGGAAGACGTCGATGGACGCGAGGCGCGCCGGCACCGCGGGTTTCGCTGTGCGATCCAGTTGCGGCGTCGTGGCGGCGGCGATCGGGTTCCCCATGCCCCCCATGATTCGGATGCGGACGGCAAAAAGCAAGCGTAAGCAGGGATTTTTCGATCCTACAGGAACATGTTCGGCATGAGGATGGCGGCGCAAACGGTGAGGATGAGGATGAGGATAAGGAGCTCGATCAGGGTAAAGGCGCGCGCGCGCCCTGCGCGGACGATTCCATTCGAAGTCGGGAATGAAAAAAACGTTTTCACCGGCCCTTGCCTTTCTGTCCCTCCCATAACTAATAGACGCGGTCCGGCGAATTTTGTTTGTAAATTAAATGTAAAATTTTTCAGGCGGAGGGATGTCCATGTGATCGCGGCGCACAAAACGAAAGCGGCGGGCTCAATGCCCGCCGCCGAAACCTGGTGCCGAAGAGAGGACTTGAACCTCCACGGGATCACTCCCACACGGACCTGAACCGTGCGCGTCTGCCAATTCCGCCACTTCGGCTCTCAGTTGTCCGCCGGGGCAGGGCTTCCTCGCCCGCGCCACCGGCTCACAAAGACAATACATATAATAGCAGAGCGCAACGATTGCAAGGTCAAAAATCAGTGTCCAAACTCAGTGATGAAAAAAGATTCGAATCCAGTGACGCATCAACTGTCGTCGGTTGGATTGATTTTGAACCGCGAAGCGGTTCGATCATCCGTTCTGCCTTACGATACCCCTCATGAGATCCCATGATTCTGATTATTTCTCCACCACGCTCAAGACCCTCAACTGGCCCGTCGTCCTCGCCCGATCCGTAAACGCGACCTGGTTGACCCCCGCGTACACCATGTCGCCCTTTACCGCGAGACACACAATCGGCGCCCCGAGCGCCGTCCGCCCGAGCCACAACGGCCGCCGCGGGTCCTTCAGGTCGAACACGTCGATCGCGCCCAACGACGTCCCCGTAATCAGCCGGTGTTCGCCCCACCGCGCCTGGCACGCGATCGTGTTGAAGCCCTCCATGAAATACGACAGGATGAACGGCCGCGCCGGATCGGACATGTCCAATGCAATCACGCCGCGCTTCCGCCCCCCGATCGTCACGAACCCGCCAAACGCCTCGATCGAATCGCAAAACCCCGAGAACTGGAACGCATGCGCCAGCACCGGCCGGGCCGGATCCCGAATATCGAGCACCTTCATCCCGCCGGCGTGATTGTCCGCCAACAGCAAAAAATGCGGTGGATAAAACACGCTCTGATTCGCGAAGTCGGAGTTGACCACCACGCGCGCCGGGGCAATCCCGCCGGGCGCATCGGCCGCCAGCGCCAGCCCCGTCCCACCCGCGGCGATAAAAATGTTGCCGCCCACCTTCGCCAGATGCGCCGGCTGGTTGCCGGGAACCCTGACCGTCGAAACATACCGCGGATGCAACGGATCGGCCAGGCTCAGCGTCGCCAGCCCATGATACCGATCCGCAACCAACAGCCGCTTGCCATCGACGATCCCGCTGAAATACCGGTGCGTCCCCGGCGTCACCAGGCCGGACTTGCCCTCCAAGTGGCTGGCGATCTTCGGCCGCGCCGCGTCGGCCAGGTCCAGCGTCGTGAGCCCGTATTCGTTTAGAAAAACGTAAAGCGCCGAGCCGTTGAGCGTCATGTGCCGCGGTACGCCGTTCAGGTGCAGCGCGGCCGTCGGCTCGAACGTCACGCAGGGCCCCTTCACCGGCGCCACCGCGTCCTCGATCTCGCGCAGATTCCCCCCCGGCCGGTTGCGATCGCATGCGGAAAGGAAAACCAGCCCAAGCAAAACAAGAAGAGATGTGCGCATCTGTTTCACGATCCACGATCCACGATTCACGATTCACGAACTGGAACGCCGAACAGCGTGTGCGCGTTGGCGTCCTGGATCGTGACGCGCGCGAACCGGCCGACCTGCTCGGGCGTGCCGGGCAGGATCACCATGCGATCCGTGCGCGTCCGGGCCAGCACATCTCCCCCGGTCCGAGGCGCCACGTCCTCGATCAGCACGTCCATGGTCTGCCCGATCAGCCCCCGCGCGTTCTCGAGCCCAATGCCCTCCTGCAGTTCGATGAGCTTGGCCAGCCGCCGCTTGCGCTCGGCGAGCGGCACATGGTCCTTGTATTCGGCGGCGGCGGGCGTCCCCGGCCGCGGCGAATACAAATACATGTAGGCGGCGTCGAACCGCACCCGCCGCAGCAGGTCGAGCGTCTCCTCGAACTCATCCTCGGTCTCGCCGGGGAAGCCGACGATCAGGTCGGTCGTGATCGAGGCCGTCGGGATCGCGTCGCGGATCCGGCCAACGAGGTCGATGTAAGCCTCGCGCGTGTAGAGCCGCTTCATGCGGGCAAGGATGCGATCGCTTCCGGCTTGAACGGGAAGGTGGAAATTCTCGCACACGTTCGGCGTCTCGGCGACGGCCCGGATGTGCGCCGCATTGCAGTCGCGCGGGTGGCTCGTGATGTAACGGATCCATGAATCCGGCGCGGCCTCGCCTACCCTGCGCAGCAGGTTGCCGAAGCTGGCCGTCGCCTCGCCGGGCGCGCGGAAGCTGTTGACGTTCTGCCCGACGAGCGTAATTTCGCGGGCGCCGTCGGCGGCGCAGCGTTTGCACTCGGCGACGATCTGGTCGGACGGAAGGGACTGCTCGCGGCCGCGCGTGAAGGGAACGATGCAGTAGCTGCACTGCTTGTTGCAGCCCAGGATGATGTTCACGAGGGCCTTTAACGGTCGTTGGCGAACCGGAATGATTTCAATCGGATACGCCTCGTCGAGCGTCTCGACGCACGATTGCGGGACACCCGTGGCGATGACGCGATCGAGAAGGGGGGAGAGCCGCGCGATGGCGCGTGTCCCCAGTATCAGGTCGATGTGCGGCAGCTTCTCGCGCAGCGCCTCGGCATCCTTCTGCGCCATGCAGCCGGTGACGCCGATGACGAGGCCGGGGCGGGCGGCCTTGAGCGCCTTGAGCTGACCGAGCCGCGCCAGCGCGCGGTCCTCGGCGTGCTCGCGCACGACGCATGTGTTGTATAGGATCACGTCCGCCGCGTCCTCGGCCTCGGCCCGCCGCCAACCCCGGGCAGCCAAGATGCCCTCCATGATCTCGCTGTCGGCCGAGTTCATCTGGCAGCCAAACGTGGTGATGTGGTAGGTACGGCTCATGGCAGGGTGAGTTTAGCGAAAAAGAGAATCGATTACGATTACGATTACGAGCACGAGCACGAAGTCCACCTAAAGGCGGGCCTACGAACTAATCACGGGCGGCGCGGAGGCGGGAAAGCTGTTCGGTCGTCGTCGAGCAGAGCATCGCGAAGACGGACTGGGCGTCGGGATCGCTGCCGAAGCGCTGGCGCATGCCTTCGTAGTAGCTCTTCTGGCGCTCGAGCGTTTCGTAGAGGGCGTTGGCGAGGTAATCCAAGTCGAGGTAGTTGAGCGTGGAGAACTGCGGGTCCATGACGCCGGGCTGGGCAATGCCTTCGCGGCTTTCGATGGCCTCGGCGAGCAGGCGCATGGCCTCGTGGTCCATCGCGGCGAGGTCGCCGATCACGGGCAACAGGCGCTCCTGCCCGGCCTTGATGTACGGCTCAGCGTCAAGCACGTATTGCGCCATCGAGTGATACTTTTGCGCAAAAGCGATGTTGAGCGCATCGAGGAGTTCGGCGCGTTCGGTCATCGGGTTGGAGTCCTTGGTCGGCGTGGTCACAGCTGGTTCACCAGGTTGGCAATGGGTTCAAAGTAAAGCAAGCCGACGGTGGCGGCGGCGAACGCCATGGCGTAGCCGGCCTCGACCCAGTTCAGGTCGAGCCGGCTCGAGTCGTCCGAGCGCTCGAACGCCATCGCGCGCATGATCTTCATGTAATACACGAGCGAGATGGCGCTGTTGATGACGCCGACGATCGCGAGGCCGAAGTAGAACCACGAAGCCGGGGTCATCACGGCGCCCTGCATCGCGGAGATGCCGGCGCTGATGACGACCTTGAACAGGATCAGCTTGGCGACGAAGCCGGCGGTCGGCGGGATGCCGGTCAGCGAAATCAGGAAGATGAACATCGCGGCGGCGAGCTTCCAGTTGCGGTAGGCCAGGCCGCGGAAGTGGGCGAGGTCCGAGCCGCCGATGCGGTTGATCACGACGATCACGACCCAGAACGCGCCGAGGTTCATCACGAAATACATGAAGAAGTAGAACATGATCGCGCGGGCGGAATCGGGCTGGAAGACCGACATGCCCATGAGCAGGAAACCTGCGTGCGCGATCGAGGAGTAGGCCAGGAGGCGCTTGACGTCGGTCTGGCGCAGGGCGACGAGGTTGCCGAAGGTCATCGTCGCGACCGCGAGGATCGCGAACAGGACCGGCAGGTGCGCCATGCCCGCGAGGCCGGCGGTGGCATTGGCAACCGTGGCGTTGGTCGCGAAGAACGGAAGCGTCACGCGCAGGAGCGCGGCGAAGCCGGCGCCCTTGCTCACGACGGAAAGGAACGCGGTGACCGGAGTCGGCGCGCCCTGATAGACGTCGGGCGCCCACGACTGGAACGGAACCATCGCCATCTTGAAACCGAGGCCGGCGAGCACGAGGACCGTGGCCAGCAGGAACGGAACGACGTTAAACCCCGGCATGCTCGAGGCGATCATCACGCTGTTGATGACGCCGTTGATCTGGACCGTGCCGGTCATGCCGTAGAAGTAGCTGATGCCGAAGACCATCACGCCCGAGGCGACCGCGCCGTAGAGCAGGTATTTGAGGCCCGCCTCGGCCGAGAGCCGCTGGTGCTTGATGTAGGCGGCCAGCACGTATGAGCAAAGCGAAAGCGTTTCGAGCGAAAGGAAGAACATCAGGAAGTTGTTCGAGGCGACGAGGAGGCACGCGCCGAGCGTGGCGCCGAGGATCAGCGAGAGGAACTCGCCCTGGCGGTAATGGATCGTCTCAACGCTGCCGAGCGTGAAGACGATCGTGATGGCCGCGCCGCCGAGGAACAGCATGCGGAAGAACTGGCTCAGCCCGTCCATGGTAATCATACCGCCGAACGTGCCGCCCAAGGCCGCCTCGACGGCGACGGGCGGGTTGATCACGACTTGCAGAGCCACGATCGTGCCGGCGAAGGCCACAAGGCCGCACACGACGCGGCTGCGGCCGAGCGGGACGAACATGTCGAGCAGCACGACGAGGCAGATCACCGCCGAGAGAATGATCTCCGGCAGGATCGGGAGGCAGTTGAGATAGAGCTGGGCGGTAGTCATGAATTCAATCCGGTTTTTATTGGGCAAACATCTTCAAGAACAGCTGCGTCGAGGGCAGGTAAATGTTCATCGCGAGCGCCGGCAGGACGCCGAACAGGATGCACGTGGCGGCCAGCGGCACGAGCGAGATCAGTTCCCACTTGTTGGCGTCGGGGAACTCGGCGTACTGCGGCTTGGGGTTGCCCATATAGACGCGCTGCATGGTCCACAGGATGTAGCCGGCGGTGAGCAGCATGCCGAGCGTCGCGAAGGCGGTCAGGGGCATGCTGTATTTGAACGCGCCGAGGAAGACGCTGATTTCGCCGATGAAGCCAACCATGGCCGGCAGGCCGAGCGAAGCGAAGAAGCCGACGACGGCGAGGCCGAAATAGACCGGCATCTGGGTGGCGATGCCGCCGAAGCGGGCGATCTCGCGGTGATGCGCGCGGTCGTAAAGGACGCCGACGAGCATGAACATCATCGCCGAGGAAAGGCCGTGGGCGAACATCTGGAAGATCGCGCCGTTGACGCCTTCTTCCTTGAGGACGGCCACGCCGAGCAGGACATAGCCCATATGGCTGACCGAGCTGTAGGCGACGAGGCGCTTGAAGTCGGTCTGGCCGAGCGCGCAGAACGCGCCGTAGATGATGTTGACGACTCCGAGCACGGCGAGGAACCACATGACCCAGTCGGTCGAGCCGACTTCAGGCAGGAGCGGGTAGTTGAAGCGCAGGATGCCGTATCCGCCCATCTTCAGCAGGACGCCGGCAAGGATGACGGAGATGGCGGTCGGGGCCTCGACGTGGGCGTCGGGGAGCCAGGTGTGGAACGGGAAGATCGGGACCTTGATCGCGAAGCCGATGAACAGGCCCCAGAACAGGAGGTGCTTGAAGGCGGGAGAGGCGCCGTGGAACGGCTGGTTGGCGACGAGCCACGGGATGTTAAAGGCGAAGTCGGCGGTTTTGGGGTCGGCGGCGACCTGGAAGTAGTAGGCGATCATGACAAGCAGGATCAGGACCGAGCCGAGCAGGGTGTAGATGAAGAACTTGATCGCGGCGTATTCCTTGCGCGGGCCGCCCCAGATGCCGATCAGGAAATACATCGGCAGCAGCATCAGTTCCCAGAACACATAGAACAGGAAGAAGTCGAGCGCCATGAACACGCCGAACATGCCGGTCATGAGGAGCATGTAAAGGGCGTAGAAGCCCTTGACCTGCTTCTTGACCGAGAAGCCGACGAACGTCGCGAGGAACGACAGGAAGCCGGTCATGACGATCAGGAGCGTCGAGAGGCCGTCCACGCCGAAGCGGTAATAGACGTGGAAGGAGTTGATCCAGGGGATCTCGATCCACGTGCGCGCGTCGTAGCCATGGCTGGCCAGCGCCGTGGGGTCGAACACCCACCAGAGCCAACACGTGAGGGCGAAGACGACGCCGCTGGTCACGACGGCGATGCCGCGGATCAGGTTGTGCGCCTTGCCGGGCGCAAGCAGGACGGCGACCATGCCCGCGAGCGGCAGAAACGTGATGAGCGTAAGAAGCATCTTGTCCATGAACCGATCGATCCTCCGGGATTACTTAATGAGAACCAGGACCACGCCCGAAAGGGCGAGGATGCCCAGCACCATCAAGAGTAAATATTGACGAACGCGGCCGGTCTGCGCGTAAGAGAGCTCGTTGCCCATGAAGCCGGCGGCGCGCGCCGAGCCGTTGACCATCAGGCCATCGACGACGAGGCGGTCGAGCATATCGACGACGAACGCGCCGACCTTGCCCATGAGGCCCGCGAAGTTGACGACGGAGTCGATGACCAGGCGGTCGAAGACCGCGCAGACGCGCGCGGCGATGTGCGTCGTCTCGACGAACACCGCGTTGTAGATTTCATCGAAGAAGTATTTGTTCCAAAGGAGCACATAAACGGGGCGGAACGCCCTGGCCAGCGCGTCCGGGTTGAGGAGCGCCTTGCCGTTCTTGCGCTCGCGATACATCAGGACGCCCAGGCCGATGCCGGCGAAGGCGAGGACGATCGAGAGGACCATTGCGGTGTGATGGGCCTGAGCCACGACGGGGTTGTGCTCGCCGGCGCCTTCAGCGCCTTCATGCGCGGCGGCGGCAACCTGGTGCGCCGCGGCAACCGCGGTTGCAACGAGGGGGCTCTGGTAGCCAGCCTCGGCGATGGCCTTGATCTGCGTGATGCCGTCGAGCTTCGGATTGTATTTTTCAAACCAGCCGCCGAGGCCGCCGACGAGCGAGAGGGTGCCGAGGATCACAAGCGGCAGAAGCATCTGCCAGGCGACCTCGTGCGCGTGCTCGAATTTGTGTTCGTTGCGCGGCGCGCCGAAGAACGTCAGGAACACCTGGCGCGTCATGTAGAAGGCCGTGAGGAAGGCGGTGCCGAAACCGGCGACGACAAGGAACCAGTGGCCGTGCTGCATCGTGAACGCGAGCGTGTCACCAAGGATGAGGTCCTTGCTCCAGAAGCCGGCGAACGGCGGGACGCCGCACAGGGCCAGCGTCGCCATGATGTAGAAGGTGGCGGTCCACGGCATCTTGTGGCGCAGGCCGCCGTACTGGCTCATCGACTGCTCGTGGTGCATCGCGTGGATGACCGCGCCGGAGCCGAGGAACAGGCATGCCTTGAACATCGCGTGGGTGGTCAGGTGGAACAGGCCGCTGACGTAACCGCCGACGCCCAGGGCCATGATCATGTAACCGAGCTGACTGACGGTCGAGTAGGCCAGGACCTTCTTGATGTCGTCCTGCACGAGAGCGATCGTCGCGGCGAAGATCGCCGTGATGCCGCCGATGTAGGCGATGAAGATCAGCGTCGGCGGGCTGAAGAACGGCAGGAGGCGGCCGGTGAGATAGACGCCGGCGGCGACCATCGTTGCCGCGTGAATAAGAGCGCTGACCGGGGTCGGACCTTCCATCGCGTCGGGCAGCCACACGTGGAGCGGGAACTGAGCGCTCTTACCCATCGCCCCGAAGAAAATCCCAAGTCCGGCGAGCGTCTGCCAGTCGTAACCGGCGAAGCCCTGACCGGAGAGAACACCATTTTGAACGGCCGCGAACAGGTCGGCGTATTGCAGCGAGCCGACCTTCCAGTAGCAGATCATGAGGCCGATGAACATGCCGACGTCGCCGAGGCGCGTCGTGATGAAGGCCTTGATGGCGGCGTCGCTGGCCGATTTCTTCTCGAACCAGTGGCCGATGAGCAGGTACGAGCTCAGGCCGACCAGTTCCCAGAAAATATAAAGGTAGATGAGGTTATTGGCGAGGACGAGGCCGAGCATGGAAGTCGTGAACAGCAGCAGGCCGCAATAGTAACGGCCGTAGCGGACGTCGCCTGCCATGTAGCCGACCGAGAACAGGTGGACGAGGAAGCTGACGAGCGTAACGACGACGAGCATGACGGCGGTGAGACGATCGACGAGGATGCCGCCCTTGAGCATGTTGGTCATCCCGAGCGGCAGCCAGTCGAACGTGACGTTGACGAGCAGGTTGCGGCCGGTCATCGCGGCGTGGACGAAGATCGCGATCGCGCAGGCGAGGGTCACGCCGAGCGCGGTGGTCGCAAGCCAGTCGCCGTGGCGCGGGATGCGCTCATGGAAGACCGCCATCAGGGCGAAGCACGCCAGCGGCAGCAGGAAAATCACGCATGCAAGGTTCAGGACAAGTTGATCGTTCACGCCCGTTTACCGCTCCATCTGATGGATCGAATCGACCTCGATCGTTCCGAAATTGAAGTAGAGACTCAGCAGGATCGCGAGCGCCACGGCCGCCTCGCACGCCGCCAGCAGGATCAGGAACACGCCGAACAGCGGGCCGACGAGGGCGCCGGAGCCGTCCGTCTGGCTGCCGCCGAAGCGCCAGAACGCCATGAAGTTGATGATGGCGGCGTTGATGATCAGCTCGACGCCGATCAGGATACCGATGGCGTTGCGGCGGGCCATGCACGCGATCAGCCCGAGGACGAACAGGATCGCCGCGACGAGCAGATACGCGTTCAGGCCGACCGGGATGGCCGGGTTCAAGCCCCAGGAATTTACGAGTTCGTTCATCGTTCCTGCCTGCGCACCAGATACGCCGCGCCGAGCAGGCAGAGCAGCAGAAGCATGCCCGCCAGTTCGAGCGGCAACAGATAATTGCCCACCAGCATGCGGCCGATCGCGGCCGTTTCGGGGACCGGGACCGCCGGGGCCGGGGCCATTTTCCACGGGGTGGAGAAGACCACGCGCACGAGAACGCCGCCGAGGAGGACCGCGCCGGCGATCGCCGCGATGAGGTAGCGGCCGAGTTCGCCGTGCGTGCGTTCCTGAAGCGGCCGGTTCGTCAGCAGCACGCCGAACATGAGCAGGACGAGGATGCCGCCGACGTAGATGACGACCTGCGTGATCGCGAGGAACGACGAGCCGAGGAGCGCGAAGTAGCCGGCCACGCCCAGCAGCGTGAAGAACAGGGCATAGGCGGCCTGGACGATGTTGCGCGCGAAGGCAGCCATGGTCGCCGAGCCGACGACGACGGCCGTGATGAACCAGAAGGCCAGGTTCGCCCCCACCCAATTCTGTCCCGCGGCGTTGATCAGTTCATTCGACATTCAATGGCACTCTTAATGGAATTCGGTCAGTTCTGATTCCCGTTACCGCCCGGTTGTTCGGGCTTCTTCTCGGCGGCGGCGGCTTCGGCGGCCTTCTTCTCCGCCTCGGCCTTCTTGGCCGCCTCGAGCTTGGCCTTCTTCTCGGCTTCCTTCTGGGCGAGCATCGCCTCGTGGGCCTTGATCTGCTCGGGGGTCTTCAGCTTGATGAGCGAGCGGACTTCGGCCTGGCGCGAGTATTCGGCGAGGTCGTATTCCTTCGTCATCGTGATCGAGGACTGGCTGCAGGCCTCGGTGCACAGGGAGCAGAACAGGCACTTGCCGTAATCGACGGTGAAGCGCGTGAGCATCGCGTCCTTGCCGCGGCCGACCGCCTCGATGACGATCGCATCGACGGGGCAGGCCTTGGCGCACTGCTGGCAGACGATGCAGCTCTTCTCGTCGAGCTTGTGGCGGCCGCGGTAGCCTTCGGGGACGACCGGGCGCTCCTCGGGGTAGCGCATCGTGAACGTCTTGCGAAAGAGGACGTAGTCGAAGAAATAGCCGAGGGTGAGCTTCATGCCGATGAATGTCGTCGCGATGCCGGCCCACACGTTGGCCCAATACTGCGCGAATGGATTGCGTTGTTTCATCACAGCACCACCTGGATCGCGGCCCACACGGCGCATGCCAGCGAGAACGGCAGCAGGACCTTCAGGCACAGATACATGACCTGGTCGATGCGGACGCGCGGCAGTGTCCAGCGCACCCAGATCATCGTGAAGTAAAGGAAGAACGCCTTGCCGAGCAGGTTCGCGATGCCGATCGCCTGGTTGACAATGATGCGCATGCCATCGCCGCCCGTGACGGTGTGAAGGAGGCCGGTGGCCGCCCCCGTGCACTTGGCGACGATGCCGGCGTCGGCCGGAATCGAGGCGACGGCCGACGACCAGAGGCCGATCAGCGAGGCGCCCTCGGGGATCGCCGGGCGCGGGATCGGGCCGTGCCAGCCGCCGAGGAACACGATCGAGGCGGCGGCGCAGATCACATACATCGCGGCGTATTCGGCCATGAAGAACATGGCGAAGCGCATGCCGGAATACTCGGTGTGATAACCGGCGACGAGCTCGGATTCGGCCTCGGGCAGGTCGAACGGGGCGCGCTTGGAAGCGGCAAGGCCGCCGATGAAGAACACGAAAAACGCGACGAACGCGGCAGGCGAACGGAAGATCGACCAGCCGAGCACGCCGGTAAGAATCGGGTTTGAGCCGAGAACCGTCGGCCCGGCCTGCCAGGCGACGA
>JAJFUE010000005.1 GCA_021372575.1 bacterium
GCTCCGGCAATCTGCTTGATTCCCTCCGCGCCGATCTCCTGACCTCCCCGCCATAATCGAGGTAATACCTCGCCCCGGCACCGCCGCCGGTAATACCTCACCCCCATTGAAGCGTTCCACACTTCCCCCCCTCCGCCGAAACGGCCCGCCCGTTTTCGCGCCACTTTCGCATGTACACCCATGTGGAGTGCGGCAGCTTGCTGCCGCTTAGACCCAGGGGAGCTTGCTCCCCGTTCGCACACCAGCCAGTCACGGGCAAGCAAGCTTGCCCGGACAAAGCGGCAGCAAGTTGCCGCAGTCCAAATAATGTTGCCGAGCCCTGCGCTATCACCGGAAATTTCGGGGATGTTCGACCAATTAAGAAATAAGGTCGCTTCGAGTAATCCCAGGCCCTTCGGGCCTGGTTTGTTTCGAAATCATTTGGAACCAGCTCGAATTTGGAATTTTGCAGCAGCACGAGCACGAGCACGAAGATTCCGACTGAAGGCGGGACTCCCGAACCGATTGTGATGCCGGTTTTGGCAAAACCGGCCTACCTTTTGTTTGACTTTCCTTCGTGAATGGCGAGAATACCGCGGTGTGTGTACGCGGAGACTTGGCGCACTGGACCGGGGTATGACCGGCGCTGGAGGCGCTGGTTGGCCCACGAGGCACTCAAAAACTCATCATTTCATAGCTGACTGGAGGTTTGATTCCGATGGCGAACAAGATGGTGTACTCATTTGGCGGCGGGACGGCTGACGGCCGCGGCAACCAAAAAGCGCTGCTCGGCGGCAAGGGCGCCAACCTGGCCGAAATGTGCCACATGGGCCTGCCGGTGCCCCCCGGCTTCACGATCACGACGGAAGTCTGCACCTACTTCACCGAGAACAAGGGCAAGTATCCGCCCGAACTCGCCGGCCAGGTCAAGAACGCGCTGGCCAAGGTCGAGAAGCTCATGGGCAAGAAGCTCGGCGACCCGACCAACCCGTTGCTGGTCTCGGTGCGCTCCGGCGCCCGCGAGTCCATGCCGGGCATGATGGACACCATCCTGAACCTAGGACTGAACGATGATACCGTCGTCAGCCTGGCCAAGAAGACCGGCAACCCGCGCTTTGCGTGGGACTGCTACCGGCGCTTCCTCCAGATGTACGGCGACGTCGTCATGGGCGTCCAGCGCGCCAACGGCGAGGATCACGAGCCGTTCGAGGCCGCGATCGACAAGCTGAAGAAAGAGCGCGGCGTCAAGCAGGACATCGAGCTGACGGCCGAGGACCTCAAGGTCCTGGTCGAGCGCTTCAAGAAGCTGATCAAGGAGCGCGCCGGCCGCGAGTTCCCCACCAACCCGATCGACCAGATGTGGGGCGCCGTCGCCGCCGTGTTCGGCTCCTGGGACAATGACCGCGCGATCGTCTATCGCCGCAAGTATGGCATCCCGCACAGCTGGGGCACGGCCGTCAACGTCCAGACGATGGTCTATGGCAACATGGGCGACACGTCGGCCACCGGCGTGGCGTTCACGCGCGACCCGGCCACCGGCGAGAAGGTTTTCTACGGCGAATACCTGATCAACGCGCAGGGCGAGGACGTCGTCGCCGGCGTGCGCACGCCGAAGCCCGTCGCCCAGCTGGCCGAGGCAATGCCCAAGTCCCACAAGGAACTGGAGCAGGTCCGCAAGACGCTCGAGAGCCACTTCCGCGACATGCAGGACTTCGAGTTCACGATCGAAGACGGCAAGCTGTTCATGCTTCAGACGCGCAACGGCAAGCGGACGGGCTTCGCGGCCAGCCGCATCGCCTACGAAATGGTCAAGGAGAAGCTGATCACGCCGGAGATGGCGATCGCGCGCATCCCGGCCGACTCGCTCAGCCAGCTCCTCGCCCCGATCTTCGACACCAACGACCGCAAGGTTGCGGTCGCCGGCGGCAACATGGTTGCCAAGGGCCTCGCCGCCGGTCCCGGCGCCGCCAGCGGCAAGGTCAGCTTCAACGCTGAAGAAGCCGTCGAGATGGCCAAGGGCGGCGACAAGGTCGTCCTCGTCCGCATCGAGACAAGCCCCGAAGACCTGCGCGGCATGATCGCGGCCGAAGGCATCCTGACGGCCCGCGGCGGCGTCAGCTCGCACGCGGCGCTTGTCGCCCGCCAGATGGGCAAGGTCTGCGTGTGCGGCTGCGGCGACCTGCAGATCGACTACGCGAAGAAGACGATCTCCGTCGCCGGCAAGACGATCAATGAAGGCGACTACATCTCGATCGACGGTTCGCTCGGCGAAGTCTATGTCGGCAAGATCAAGACGGCCCCGTCCGAGGTCATCCAGGTCCTGATCAACAAGACGCTCGCGCCGGAGAAGGCCCAGACCTACCAGATTTACGCGCAAATCATGAAGTGGGCCGACAAGTTCCGCAAGCTGGGCGTGCGCGCCAACGCCGACCAGCCCGACCAGGCCCTGAACGCCGTGGCGTTCGGCGCCGAGGGCATCGGCCTGTGCCGCACCGAGCACATGTTCTTCGGCGGCGACCGCATCATCTCCGTCCGCAAAATGATCCTCGCCACCAACCTGCAGGACCGCAAGGCGGCGCTCGCCGAATTGCTGCCCTACCAGCGCGAGGACTTCATCGGCGTGTTCCGCGCGATGAAGAAGCTGCCGGTCATCGTGCGCCTGCTCGACCCGCCGCTCCACGAGTTCCTGCCGCACGAGGATGAGGCAATCAAGGAAACGGCCAAGAGCCTCAACGTCGCGCCGGAAGTCGTGACGCGCCGCGTCGAGGCGCTCCACGAGTTCAACCCGATGCTCGGCCACCGCGGCTGCCGCCTCGGCAACGTGTATCCGGAGATCACCGAGATGCAGGTCCGCGCGATCCTTGAAGCGGCTGCTTACGTCAAGAGCCACGACAAGATCCAGGTCCATCCCGAGATCATGATCCCGCTGGTCGGCTACCCCAAGGAGCTGACGCTCCAGGCCGACATCGCCAAGAAGGTTGCGGCCGAAGTCAAGGCCACGACGGGCGTCGAAGTCAAGTACCAGCTCGGCACGATGATCGAGATCCCGCGCGCCGCGATGGTGGCCGACGAGATCGCCCAGACGGCCGAGTTCTTCAGCTTCGGCACGAACGACCTGACGCAGACGACGCTCGGCATGAGCCGCGACGACTCGGCCCACTTCCTGCCGCAGTACCAGGAACTGGACATCGTCCCCGGCAACCCGTTCGCGTCGATCGACCGCGCCGGCGTCGGCAAGATCATGCGGACGGCGGTCGAACTCGGCCGCAAGGGCCGCCCGACGATCGAGCTGGGCATCTGCGGCGAGCACGGCGGCGACCCGAGCAGCGTCGAGTTCTGCCACGAGCTTGGCCTGAACTACGTCAGCTGCAGCCCGTTCCGCGTCCCGGTGGCGCGCCTCGCTGCTGCGCAGGCCGCCATTAAGGAAGCCGCGGCGAAGTCGGCCCCGGCCCCCAAGGCCGCCAAGAAGGCTCCGGCGAAGAAGGCCGCTCCGGTCAAGAAGGCCGCTGCCAAGAAGGCCGCCCCGGTCAAGAAGGCTGCCGCCAAGAAGGCCGCCCCGGCCAAGAAGACGGCCAAGAAGGTCGCCAAGAAGGCCGGCCGCAAGTAAGCTAACGCCTTGTAAGTGCAAGCGGCTGAACTCCGTGTGGGTTCAGCCGCTTTGCATTTGGGGATGGGCGCGGATGGGACTTAATGGAATCGGGTTGACATCTTTGGCTTGATTCCATACTCTTCGATAAGAATTTCATTTATTCAACAAACCGCGCGGTAGGCGACGATCATTTTCGTGCAGCATTCCATCCCAAGGTGAAGAACCATGATGTCTTGGAAATCACTTCGCATTCTGTTGGCAGCTTTGATTTTCGCGACGTTAAGCATGGGCATGGATGCCCGGGCCGGCTCGGACCTGACTTGGGTCGAGCCGAAGGCCGGGACGGATCTGGTCAAGCTCAAGGGGGCGATCGAGGCCGGCGGGGGAAAGGTCCTGACGCTGGCGCCCGAGGGGAGGCTGCTGGTGCGGTATCCGGCGGGCGCCCAATTGGCGTCGGTTCCCGGCGTGGCCTCGGCTCAGCCGATGGCCGCGGCGGCCATCGAGGCCCAGCCGGCCGGCCGCGGCCTCGGAGCGCGCAAGCCGACGCCGGAGTCCGAAGCCAAGCTCGGCGCCAAGCGCGTGGCGAGCGTCGCGCCCAACACGCTCAGCACGGACCGCGCGGCGCTGCAGGGCGAGGCGACGCTGGCATCAAGCGTCGATAACTCGCTGTCGATTTACTTCCCGCCCATCCGCTCGCAGGGCGGCCAGGGTTCGTGCGTGGCGTGGGCGTCGGCCTACTATTACAACACGTTTACCCAGGCGTCCGACGAAGGTCAGACGGCGTCGTCCGGCAACAACGACGTGATCTGCAGCCCGGCGTTTGTGTATAACCTCACCAACGGCGGCTACGATAACGGGTTGATCATGACCGACGGCCTGTATCTGATCGGTCTGTCCGGGTCCTGCACGTGGACGATGATGCCTTACAACCAGACGGACTACCTGACGTGGCCGACCGAGGCGGCGTGGGTCGATGCGCTCAAGCGGCGCACGTCGGATGTGAACGAGATCGGCGACTGGTATGACGGCTGCACGGACGCGGACATCCTCGCGATCAAGCAGCATCTGGCCAACGGCAACATCGCCATCACGGGGACGGACATCTTCGACAACATGTATTATTCGTACCCGTCCAACACGGTTGGCGTGAACAACGGCGTCCTGTTCGCCAACAGCGCGACGTATGTGGGCGGCCATGCGATGACGGTCGTCGGCTACGATGACAACAAGTCGTATTTCGACGGCACGACGACGAAATACGGCGCGTTCCTCATCGCCAATTCGTGGGGCAACGACTGGGGGACCTACAACTCGGCCGGCACGAGCCTCGGGTTCATGTGGGTCGCTTACGATTACTTCAAGCTGGGGCACAACGGCTCATACGAGGTGTTCGGCTCGGCGTATTTCAGCAACGACCGCGACAACTACCGGAGCAAGCTGTATGCCACCGCGGGGGTGAATCACACCAACCGCGGCTACCTCGCCCTGAACGCCGGCGTGGGGCCGGTTGCCACGCCGTTGTGGATGTCGGACTACCCGCTCCTGTTCTCGGGCGGCACGGCGACGTCGATCAACGATACGAAGCGGGTCGTAGTCGATATGAACGACGCGATCGAGTCGATCGCCTGGCCCAATGTCAATTTGTTTGTCGAGACGTATCTGTCGAGCAGCGCGACGAACTATGGCAGCGTCAGCGGCGCGACGTTCTATCATGACTTCGACCACAACGGGACGTATGAGCAGGTCGCGGCGACGAACACGCCGTTGACGCTCACGCCGGGGAATTATTCTGACGCCACGGCGCAGTTTGTGTGGTGCGACGGCTCGCTCAACAAATTCGCGTGGAGCGCGATCGGGTCGCCGCAGGCGTATCAGCCGTTCACGGCGACGATCACGGCTCAGGACGCGCTCAACCGGGCGGTGACGGGATTCACCGGGACGGGGACCGTGCGCGGTTGCGTCGATACGACGACGACGGTCGGTACGGGAACCTACGCCTACAAGCTGCCGCTGGACACGTATTGGAAGGCGGCGCGCACGCAGAGCATTTACCTGCACAGCGAGCTGGGCGGGGCGGCGACGTGGACGGGACTGCTTCTCGACGTGACGACGATTCCGACGCAGAAGCTGAACAACTTCACGATCCGGATCAAGCACACGCAGCAGGCCTACGTCTGGACGCCGGTCTGGGAGGACGGCTGGACGACGGTGTGCCAGCAGGATCGCTGGATCAACTCGACGGGGTGGGCGTATTTCAAATTCGACAGGCCGTTCGTCTATAACGGCACCGACAACATCATCATCGATTTCTCGTTCTGGAACACCTCGTACACGGATGACGCCCTCGTCAACAACACCACCACGAGCGATTATCGCAGCCTGTTCAAGGGGAGCGACACGCTGGGCAACCCGCTGACATGGACGGGATGGACGGGCAATCCGGCGACGGCGCAATCGGTTCCGAACATCAAGCTTGTGAACAGCCGCTCGATTTCGATGACGCCGGGCACGACGGGCAATTTCACGGCGGGCGTCTGGAGCGGTTCGGTCACGGTCAACGAGTCGGTCAATTCGATGTACCTGGAGATCGACGACGGGGCCGGCCATGTGGGCCGGTCGAACCTCTTTAACGTCGCGCCGGGCAGCCCGACCGGATCGCTGACGGTGACGATCAATCCGCCGGCGGCGGTATCGGCCGGCGCGATGTGGCGGCGCGTGGGCCAATCGACGTGGCGCGCGAGCGGTTCAACCGAGAGCGGCATCGCTGCGGGCGGCTATACGGTCGAATTCAAGCAGACGCCGGGCTGGAACACGGCCGCCTCGGCACCGGTGACGGTCACGTCGGGGGGCAGCGCATCGGCCTCGGGGACCTACACGCAGATGTCGGTGGTGTGGATCGATTTCGGATTCGGAGGGACCGAATACGGAACGCAAACCGATCCGTATTGCCTGCTCGATCATGGGATCAATGCCGTGACCTCCGGCGGATTGATTTATTTGAAGCCCGGAACGAGCAGTCAGACATTGAGGATCACCAAGCCGCTGCGGCTTGAGTCGGTCGGCGGGACGGCCACGATCGGGCGATAAACGCGGAGAATTCGAGATGAAAAGAAAAATGGCCGGACCTGCATGGGTTCGGCCATTTCTTCATAAGAGCGAGTGGATCTCATCCGCCGTTTTGGTTATTGGATCGATTACGATTACGATTACGATTACGAGCACGAGCACGACGGAAAACATTCGTCAGGGGCCTAGAACAAACTGAAATCACGGAACAGTTTCAAGTAGGCGTAAAAGACGATCGTCGTGAACAGGAGGCTGTCGATGATGTCGAGCATGCCGCCGTGGCCGGTGAAGGTTTGGCCGGAGTCCTTGACGCCGATGCCGCGTTTCAGGCGGCTTTCGGCGAGGTCCCCCCACGGGGCCACGAGGCTGAAAATCAGCGACAGGGCGATCACTGCAGGCCAGCTGAAGATGCGGTCGATGTTGTTCCAGAAAAGTTTCATCAGGACCGCGACGCCGATGGTCATCGCGACGCCGCCGGCCATGCCTTCCCATGTCTTGCCGGGGCTGATGCCGGGGCACATCTTGTGCCGGCCGAACATGCGGCCGATGAAGTAGGCGCCGGTGTCGGACGACCACGTCACGAGCACAAGGAAGATGATGTAGTGCTCGGAGCTGTCGGCGCCGCGGACGCGGAAGGTTTGCCAGATGGCCATCAGCAGCGACAGCGGCAGCGCCACGTAAATGAGTGACGCCAGCGAGCGCGAAACGAGGTCACCGGGGTTGGCGTCCTGCGTGAACGTGATGATTCCGAGGCCCAGGACGGCGGCCATGCCGATGACGATGAACATGTATTCATAATGCAGGAAATAGGCGGTGACGAGCATGGCCACCGCCGAAGCCAGCGTGAGCCAGATGAGCCACTTCGGGGGTTTTTCGCGGCCGAGGTAGATAAACTCGTGCACGCCCATCAGCGCGCCGAACGCGAGCAGGAGGATCATGAGAAACTGCATGTGCGGCGCGAAGAGCGCGACGAAGAACAGGATGAAGAAGACAACGCCGGAAAGTAGTCGCATCGACAACATGGGCGATCAACCTCGCGGGGCGGTGGATTGGCCGACGCCGCCGTAACGGCGTTCGCGGCGCTGGTAGTCGGCAAGCGCTTCGAGCAGTTGCCGGCGGCGGAAGTCGGGCCATAGCACGGGCGTCACGAAAATCACGGCGTAGGCGATCTGCCAGAGCAGGAAATTGGTCACGCGCATTTCGCCTCTGGTGCGCACGAGGAGGTCGGGGTCGGGCAGGCCGGCCGTGTCGAGCACGGCGTCGATCGCCGCCTCGTTGATCTGCGCCGGATCGGGATGCTGCGCGACGAGCTTGCGCGCGGCGCGGACGAGTTCGTCGCGGCCGCCGTAGCTGAGCGACAGGACCAGCTTCATGCCGGTGTTGTTCGCGGTCAGACGCATCGTTTCGTCGAGCGCGGCGCGGGCGCCGTTGGGGAGATCGTCGAGGCTGCCGATCGCGAGCAGGCGGATGTTGTTGTCCATCAGCTCGTCGCGCTCGGCGATGAGGAACCGGCGGAGGAGCTCCATGAGCGCGGCGATCTCGGCCTTGGGGCGGCGCCAGTTTTCCTTGCTGAACGCGTAAAGGGTGAGGACCTGGAGGCGCAGCTGCGCGCAGGTGCGGGTGGCCTCGCGGACCGAATCGATGCCGGCCTCGTGGCCGCGGATGCGGTCCAGGTAGCCGCGCTGGCGCGCCCAGCGGCCGTTGCCGTCCATGATGATGGCGACGTGCGCGGGCAGGCGCCCGGGATCGAGCTGCGCGAGCAGTTGGCGCTCGTCGGCGCTCCAGTCGCGCGACGCCTCCGGCCACCAAGCCTGGGGTGTGATGGGTTCGGACATCGTGAACAATCCTCTCGGGCCATTGTGCCGATGGGCGATGAAAGATGAAAGATGAAAGATGAAAGATGAAAGGAAAATCCGACCGATCCGACCGATCCGACGGATCAATCCCCCGTCTCGGCGACCAGCCATTTTTGATAGCGGTCGCTGATTTCGACGGCGGGGATGGCGAGGATTTCGGGGGTTTCGTAGGGGTGGTGTTCGCGGATGAATTGCTCGAGGGCGGGCCAGTGGTCGCGGCGGGTTTTGATGAGCGCCAGGTATTCCTGCGCGGTCTCGATTTTGGATTGCCAGCGGTAGGTGCTCGTCATCGGGGGGAGGACCTGCACGCACGCGGCCAACCTGTTTTCCACGATCTGGCGCGCCAGGGCATTGGCGGCGTCGGCGTTGTCGAATGTCGTCATGACGACGATGGCATCATTCTGATTCATTTTTGTTCCCCATTCCTATTTTCAACGCGCTCTGATATATGGTGGTGGGATCGGACGCGGCTGGCAAGGGAAAGAAAGATCTGTGTCGCCCCTTCGGGGCTTTGAGAAAAAAAACACACCGCTGTCCCAGGGCTTACGCCCTGGGCTAAGTTGTATCGCCCCTGCCGGGGCTTTGGCTTTCGATAAATACGTATGCGAGTGAAAAGACGGGAAGGTGGGAGTTCAACATGAAGATCGTGCGGGTTCGGACTCATGACGGCGAAGTTTGCCACGGCGTTTGGGAAGCCGACGGCTCGGTGCGGCCGATCGAGGGCGACATTCTCGGCGAGTGGAAGCCGGGGACGAAGCGGCTGCCGGTGGAGGCGATCGAGCGGATCCTGGCGCCGATCGATCCGCCGAACATCATCGCCATCGGCCTGAACTACGTGGCGCACGCGCACGAAATCCACATGAAGCTGCCGACCGCGCCGGTCGTGTTCCTGAAGGCGACGACATCGCTGATCGGTCCCGGCGACGGGATCGTGCTGCCGCCGCAGGCCGCGGACGAGGTCGATTACGAGGCCGAGCTGGTGCTGGTGATCGGCAGGAAGGCGCGCGGCGTGGGCCAGGCCGAGGCCATGGATTATGTGCTGGGCTGGACGGCGGGCAATGACGTCAGCGCGCGGGATTGCCAGGCGCGGCTGGACCGGCAGTGGGCGCGCGCCAAGAGTTTCGACACGTTCTGCCCGCTTGGGCCGTGCATCCAGACCGAGGGCGACCCGGACAGGCTGGCCGTGCGCAGCCGCCTGAACGGCGAGGTCATGCAGGATTCCAACACGAGCGACATGATTTTCAATTGCCACACGCTGGTCAGTTACCTGTCGCACCAGATGACGCTGCTGCCGGGGACGGTGATCATGACCGGAACGCCGCAGGGTGTCGGCCAGACGCGCGTCCCGCCGCATTACATGAAGGACGGCGACACGATCGAAATCGAGATCGAGGGGATCGGGACGCTGCGCAATCCGGTAAGGAAGATGGCGATCTCGTGAGGTAGATGGGAATCATGGGAATCATGGGACTTATGGGCCCCATGCTCATTCAGGGCTCGCGCGATTTTTGAAATTTCAGTTTCAAATAGGAACGTGGTGTGGTGTATTGGCTGAGGCGATCGGCGGCAGCGGGTGCGGACCGCCGAAAAACGCCCCAAGCTGAAAAAAAATAAATTACACCAAAGGACGGATCCTCATGCCACAAGGCCACATTTATCCAGCGGACTTTTTGATTATTGCGGCATTTTTTCTTGCTCTGCCCTTTATCGGGGCGTATTTCGCCGGCCGGATGAAGGACATGAAGGACTTTTTCAGCGGCGGGCGGGCGTTGCCGTGGTGGCTGTCGGGCGTGTCGTTCTACATGGCCAGCTTCAGCGCGTTCGCTTTCGTGACCTACTCGGACATGGCCTACTACAACGGCCTGCCGGCGTTTTTCATTTACTGGTGCCACATTCCGGCGGCGTTGATCAGCACGTTCATTTTCGCGGCGAGATGGCGGCGCGCCTCGACGACCAGTCCGCTTGAATACATCAAGGAACGCTACGGCGATGTGATGCGTCAGTGCCTGGCATGGATCGGCCTGCCGCTGCGCGTGATCGACAACTCGACGCGCCTGTTTTCGATCGCGGTGCTGGTGACGGGGAGTCTCGGTTTGGTGTTCGGCAAGGACTGGGGGATATTCAAGCCTGGAACGGAGATGTATTGGATGGTGATCCTTTCCGGCATCATCATTCTCGTTTATTCGTTCATGGGCGGGTTGTGGGCGATCGTGGTGACCGACTTTGTCCAGTTTCTTGTGATGTTGACGGCGGTGATCGTGCTGCTGATCCTGTCGCTCAAGGCGGTCGTGGCCCACGGCGGGATGGCGGCGTTCACCGCCCAGGTAAGCCAGCAGGATCCCAACTTTTTCCATTTGCTGAACGTGACACCCCAGCAGACGATCGACGCGAAGTACATGATCTCGTGGCTGGTGATCATATCGTTGAGCCTGTCGTCGAACTGGGCGCTCGTGCAGCGGTATTACTCGGTGAAAACCGACAATGAAGCCCGCAAGGTCGGCATGCTGATGCTGACGCTGATGGCGGTGACGCCGTTGCTGCTGTTCCTGCCGGCGCTCATGGCGCGGCTTTACATGCCGGGCATCGTGGGCAAGAACATCGTCTATGCGCAAATCTGCAAGGGATTGCTACCGGCCGGCATGATCGGGATGCTGATCTCGGCGATGTTTTCGGCGACGATGTCCACGCTGGCGGGGGACTTCAACGCGATGAGCGCGGTGATCACGAGCGATATTTACCGGCCGCTGCGCCCGAAAGCGAGCCAGCGCGAATACCTGCTGGCCGGCCGACTTTTCACGGTCGTGGTGGGCGTGATCATCATCGGCATGACGCTCTACATCGTGTATCTGTTCAACCACAAGATCAAGCTGACGCTGTTCGACCTGATGACGCGGTTGTTCGCGACTTTCCTGCCGCCGATCGCGATTCCGATGTTCGTCGGCCTGTGGAACCGCCGGTTTAACAATACGAGCGGCATGTTCGGCCTGATCCTTGGCATTGCCTCGGGGTTCACATGTTTCCTGATCAGCACGAATGCCAACTGGTTCGGCGTCGATAGCGAAGCGATCGCCAAGGCTTACGCCGCGGTCGAAAAGGCGGCGCCGGTGCTGACGGCGAAGGAATTCTGGATTTATAACCTGGGCCAGACATGGTTGGTCCTCACCATCACGATCGTCGTGACGATCGCCGGCATGCTGATCGGGAATTCGATCTCGACCGACAGTCCCGAGCGCCGCGAGAAGATCGAGGGCCTGTTCAGGCGGCTCGAGGAGCCCGAGTCGGCCGTGATCGCGGAGCGCGAGAAGAAGCTCAAGAGCGTCGAGTTCACGCCATTCCCGATCATCGGGATCGTGTTCGGCACGCTGGGCGCATTGTTTATCTTGTTCGTCCGGATCGCGACGCCGGGGGCGCCCGCGATCGACAAGACGATCGGCACCGTCACAGGAATCCTGATGATGATCGTCGCGGTGGGGATTTATTGCCTGAAATACGTGGTGCGCTCGAGATCGATGCGCTCCGAGTAGCAAATAGCTTGAAAAGATTCCGCGTCCGTTGACAATAGACGGCGGCTTGCTGAAAGCAGTTATGATCCGTCATCGGCCTGAAGAACGCCCGGTGCGGGCAGACCACACTACGAAAGAAGGAACGGGCAATGAGCAAATCGGAAAAGTTGAGAGTCGGCATCGTAGGCGCCGGTTTCATGGGCAAGACCTATGCGGCGTGCGTCGTGAAGAATATCCCCGAGGCCGAGCTGGTCGGGGTATCCGCGGTGAAAGGTGCCGAGGAAATCGCCGACGAGTATAAAGTGAAGCAGTACGAGCGTTGGGAAGATCTCGTCAACAGCGACCAGGTCGATGTGATCCTGACGCCGACGCCGCAGAAGTTCCACCACACGATCGCGATGGCGGCGGCCAACGCCGGCAAGCACGTCATGGTCGAGAAGCCGATGGCGATCACGGTCGAGGAATGCGACGACATCATCGCCGCGTGCAAGAAGAACAACGTCAAGTGCACCGTCGCGCAGACGCAGCGCCACCGGATCTGCAACTACGCCGCCAAGGACCTGCTCGACTCGGGCAAGCTCGGCCAGATCCACCAGATCCGCGGCCTGTGCATGAGCGCCGAGGCCAAGGCGGGCGTTCCGCCGTGGAATCTCGAGGCGGACCAGGGCGGGCTGATCCTGGGCCACTGCATCCACACCTACGACTCGATCCGCTTCTTCACGGGCAAGGAATTCAAGTCCATTTTCGCGTTCTGCCGCAACTACATGCCGAAGGACCGCGACGGCCGCGTGCTGCCGTCGGACGGCACGGTGGAGGCGCTTGCGGAAATGAGCGACGGTTCGACCGCCTACATGTTCAACTCGTTCGAGATCCCGAAACCGGGCTTCAACGAGCAGTATAATTTCCAAGTCTATTGCGAGAACGGCCTGCTGGACATCGAGGCTTACAGCCGCACGAAGATGGCGGTCAAGGACGGCCAGTGGGAGACGATCGCCGAGCAGCCGCCGATCGACTGGAAGGGCAAGGGCTACCTGGACCAGGTGCGCCTGCAGTCGTTCACGCGTCACCTCAGCACGTTCTTCCACGCGATCCTCAACGGCACCGAGCCGCCGATCACGGGTTGGGACGGCCGCCAGGCCGTGGCCGCCGTGCTAGCGTGCTACGAGTCCCAGCGCACCGGCAAGCCGGTCGAATTGAAGTAACCAACAGGGGCGAAGGGGGGATCAAAAACGGTCCCCCCTTCTTTGGCCTCGGGCGGAATCCTGAATATCGGTTTTCGAGAGTGAAAAGAACCCCAAACCATCTTTGAAAAACGGTCGTTCTTTGAGAACGGCAGGAGATTGGCGCAATGCAGTTCGAGAATTCGGCCCGGCTTCTTGAGCGGGCCCGCAAGGTGATTCCGGGGGGAATCAACAGCAACGTGCGGGCGCTGTGGGATCCGCACCCGATGTTTTACCAGCGCGGCGAAGGCGCGCGCGTGTGGGACGTCGATGGCAACGAATATATCGACTACGTGCTGGGCCGGGGTCCGGCGTTGCTTGGGCACAGCCCGAAGCCGGTTCTGGACGCGGTGGCCGAGCAGCTGCACAAGGGCCTGATCTACGCGGGCCAGACCGAGCTCGAGGTCGAGGCGGCCGAGCTGGTATGCAAGTTCACGCCGTGCGCCGAGCGCGTGCGGTTCACGTCTTCGGGCTCGGAGTCGGTTCACGCCGTGCTGCGCCTGGCGCGCTCGGCGACGGGACGGCTGAAGATCCTGCGCTTCGAGTCGGCGTATCACGGCTGGTTCGACAACATCGCGTGGAGCGGCGGATGCCCGCTGGACCGGGTCGGTTCGCGCGAGCGGCCGAACATCCTGCCGAGCAGCGAGGGCCAGAACCCGCTTGACGCGCAGAACCTGATTGTGTTGCCGTGGAACGACCTCGGCCTGGTGGAAAAGGTTTTCGCCGAGCAGGGCGACCAGATCGCGGCGATCATCACCGAGCCGCTGATGGCGAACAACGGCGCGGTGCAGCCAAAGGAAGGATTCCTGCAGGGGCTGCGCGACATCTGCGACAAATACGGCGCGCTGCTGATTTTCGACGAAGTCATCACGGGTTTTCGGCTGTCGCTTGCGAGCGGCCAGGGCTACTATGGCGTGACGCCGGACCTGGCGACGTTCGCCAAGGCGATCGCCGGCGGCATGCCGGTCGGGGCGTTCGCGGGCAAGGCGCAGCACATGGACCGGTTGGGGACGCTCAAGACCGTCCACGCCGGCACGTACAATGCGATGCCGATGATGATGGCGGCCGTCAAGGCGGCGCTGCTGATGCTGAGCGCCGACGACGCCATGCTGCTCAAGCGCGCGGCTGCCACGGCCGAGCAGTTGCGGCAGGGCTTCCGTGCGATCGCGCGGAAGATGGAGATGCCGGTCGATGTCCGCGGCGCCGGCCCGATCATGCACGTCTCGTTCCTGCCGCCCGGCTCGGCGCCGGTCGTCGATTCGCGCACGTATGCGCAGACCGACGCGGCCAAAACGCGCCGGCTGTTCCGCGAGCTTCAGCGGCGCGGCATCCGTTCGACGCCGGCCGGGTTGATGTTCGTCTCGACCGAGCACGGCGAGCGCGAAATCGAACAGACGCTGACGGCGATGGAAGGCGCATTGAAGGCAATGATGAATGCGGAATGATGAATGATGAATGAATGCGCTGTCGGAGCGATCGGATTGTAGAACCGGGTATCAACGCGGCTTGTGGGCCGCGCGACGTCTTGAATACACATCAGGTTGAAAGGGGAGAGGTATGATGAAGAATCGATTGATATGGTCAATCGCGCTGTCGGTTATTCTTGTGATTGCCGCCCAGGCGCAGGCCCCTCGCCAGGCTGCGCCGGCAGCTTCCCAGGAGGTGCCCAGCGGCAGTGTCATGGCCGCGCCCGCCCAGCCGAATCCGGCCAAGCAGGCGTCGTGGGAATACGTGTTCGGCGACAAGGCGAGGCTCGATCCGGCCAAGGTGGCCGAGGTCAAGGCCGCCAAGCCCGGCAAGCGCTTCTGGTATGACGCGAACAACGACGGCAAAGTCGATGAAGTGTGGTTCATCGACATCGACCCGCGCCACACCGACAAGGCCAAGCCGGTCCTTGTGAAGGCCGTCGATGAAGACGGCGACCTGAAGGTCGGCGACGAACCCGACAAGGACAGCGACCTTTACATCGCCGACTGGAAAGCCGACGGCACGGTCGATTCGATCGTCGATTACGAGGACGAGGACGGTGACCAGGACCTGGACTCGATGGGCATCTACTCGGCCTCGGCCAACGGCGTCCGCTGCTGGTGGTCGCACGACGACGGCGACGACAACCTGCTGTGGACCGACACCAACTACACCTACGACCAGAACCTCAACCAGGTCAGCTGCCACTTCAACGGCGACGAGTGTTTCTATGCGATCCGCATCGCCCCGGGCGAGAAACAGTGGACGGCATATTACGAGAACCCGTTCGTGTTCCTGGACCGCGACAAGGATGGGGTGACCGAGGAAGTCATCCGCGTCACCGGCGAGAACGGGATGATCCAGACGCTGCGCTGGAGCTTTGATGCGGACAACGACGCGACGCTCAAATCACCGCGCGACTATGACGTGTCCATCTCCGCGCACGGCCCGGGCTGGATCGGCCCCGGCCAGAACAGCGGCTACACGCTGCGTTTCGGCGAGGACATGAGTTGGCACCCGAAGATCCGAGGCTTTGAGACGGGGCTCATGCTGGCGCCGCAAAAGGCGTCCGATTTCCTGCGCCCGATCGTGTGGGGCGGCGAGCTCATGACGTGGGACGAGAACGACGTGAACGTCGATGTGCGCTGGCCGTCACAGGCCGGCGAGCGCTGGGAAGGCATCCTGAACAACGCCTATACCAAGGACGGCAAGGTGATCTTTCCGGCCGTTGGCGGCCCGAGCTGCGGCCCGTTCAACAAGCGCAACGAATACGTCGAGAAGCCGAAGGGCGCGAACGAGTTCTACTTCAGCCCGGCCGACCAGCGCATGCACATCAAGAACGCGACGCGGACGTGGATCGACGTCGATTACAACGAAGACAAGAAAACCGACATGTTCTACGAGTTCTTAGACACGAACGGCAACGGGATCGTCGATCAGATCAAGCTCGACGTGAACGGCGACGGCCAGGTCGAGGACACGTGGAAGCTCGGCGAAGACGGCATCAAGCCGGTCCAGTGGACGTTCGAATCGATCAACAAGGCGACGGGTCACGTCGAGAAGAAAGAGCCCGTCCGCCTGTATAACCTGAACATGGCCCTTGCGGCGGCGCTCGAGAGCGGCAAGGCCGGCGCCGGCGCCGACGACGTGTGGAACATGATCGAGAACAAGTTCAAGACGCCGACCATCGACGAGTACGTCATGAACGAGCTGATCAAGAGCGACGAATCGATGCTGTATTACCTGCGGCTCGCGGCCGACCGGCGCATCTGCGCGCTCAAGGCCCAGGCCGGCAAGGACTTCGCCGATAAGCTCGACGAGGCCCGCGCCCAGGGCGACACCGACGCGATGACGAAGCTTGTCCGCAAGCAGTTCAAGGTCGGCGAGCCGAAGGTGGAATACGCCGAGTTTGTCGCCCAATTGCGCAAGGAACCCGAGCGCAAGCGCGTGGCGTGGGACGACACATGGCTGCCCCCGAACGTCGGCTGGGAAGCCGAGCCCGAAACCGCCTACCGGATGTATTTCGGCCACTTCGATTGCTTCGGCAAGAGCCGCGACGTGCTGTGCTACCCGATCCTGACCTCGCCCAATCGCGGCGGCGGCGGCAGCTACCACAAGCAGCAGGCGTGGGGCATGGATATGCTGCACATCGGCAATACGTGCGGCATCGGCGGCCTGATGCTGTGGATCAACGGCAAGCCGTATCCGGTGTTCAAAGCCGAGACGCAGACGACCGGCCCGCTGTTCGCGTGGCACAAGGGCCCGATCAAGGAAGACAACAACGGGCTGACGATGGAATGCGTCGTGACGAACGTCGGGCCGGAGAAGAATCCGTACACCGTGACGTTCCGGCCGCAGGCCATCGCCGGCCGACCCGACTCGCCGATCGATGTCACGATCACCGGCGGCAAGAAGGGCGACAAGGTTGAAGTCGGCATCGGCCTGATCGGCTTCACCGGCGGCAAGGCGATGAGCAACCAGACGCTGCTCCTCGACAAGAAGGCGGGCGTCATGGGGCTTCGCGGCTGGCAGGATCCGGAGATCGGCTACGTGGGCCTCGGCATCGTGTTCCCGGCCAAGCGCTTCATCCGCCAGGAAGACGCGGGGCTGGGCCCGCAGCACTATGCCGTCCTGAAGTACAAGGTCGGCGAGACGTTCACTTACAGCATTCGCGCCGACTGGGTGCGCGGGCATCGCTTCCCGGTGTTCCCGTCGGCCGAGAACTGGATGGATATGCTTCGCGAGACGGCAAAAATCACGAAGTATTAAGCACGGTCCGATCGATCAAGAAAACCCATGGGGCGGCCGCCCCATGGGTTTTTTTGCGGGCGCGGCGGTGATGCGCAAAAAACTGCCTGATTCGTTCATTTGTAATTTGTCCTTCACTTTTCGTTCTGCAATTCCGATTCGGCGCGGGGCCTTTTTTTCGCCTTGCATGCTTTGTTTGGCGCGCCGATAATAGCGGCCACTTTGATCGATTCTGGTGTCCGATTTTTGTTCGAAATCGTTCGCAGGTCTGAGCCAGCAAAGGTCCAACGCGTATGACATTGGGTTCGGTTTCCCCTGTGCCAGCGCCGTCCGCCAGTCTGCGCCTCCTCGTTGTCGATGATGAGCCGATGTTGCGCAGCGTGATTCAGGAATTCCTGACGATCCTGGGCTTCACCGAGCATCACATCGCCGGAGACGGCCAGCAGGCGCTGGAAATCCTGCGCAACCATCCGATTGATTGCGTTCTCAGCGACATTCGCATGCCCGAGATGGAACTCGAGGAGTTGCTCGGGATCGTGCGCAAGAAGTGGCCCGACATCGTCGTGATCGCCACGTCGGGCTATTCGGACATGGAGAGCGCGGCGAACATCATTGGCAAGGGGGCGGCGGATTTCCTCGGCAAGCCGCTGAACCTGGATTCGCTCGAGGCGGCGCTGCGCTGGGTGGCGTGGCGCCGCGGGATGCTCGGGCTGGCCAAGGGCGCGGATTCGGACACGGCCGCCGTGGCCGCGGCGCTCGAGTCGGCGCCGGTGTTCATCGACAAGATGCGTCACGCCCGGCGGGTCGGCATGCTGCTGGAGAAACTGGACACCGGCCTTGGCGACTCGCGCCGCGACCTCGTCATGGCCGGGCTGCTTCACGAAATGGGGATGTGCCAACAGGTCCATTTCCTTTGCGAACAGCCGCGAAGCCTGAACGATCACGAGCAGACGCTCGTGCGGATTGCGTCGGTGATCGGCGGGGCGCTGGTCGGGCAGGCGCTCGGGCGCCGCGAACTGGACGCCATCATCGGCAGCCACGCCAACTGGCAGGCGATCAGCGACGCCCGGATCCGCCAGGAGCCGCTTATGGAGGCGGCGCTGTGGCTGGGGCTGGCCAATACGATCGTCGGCTGCACGACGGAGCGGCCCGACCGGCCGGCGATCAAAATCCAGCGCGTTCGAGAATCGCTTGATCGCCGCGCGCACCAGACGCCGACCGAGCCGTTGCGCCGGCTGCTCGACCAGTGGCCGGCCGTCGAGGGTGCGCTGGCGGCGAAAGACTGAGGAGGATCGGTTCGGCTCGAATTTTTGAGTGCTTTTAGCTTGTAACAATCGGGTTTTTAAGATCATATGGTCGAACGAAGTGTTGTGGCTCTTGATTTTGAAAACCCTGACCCGAGGCCCTGGTTCCTGGACCCGATGCATTCCTGAAGAAGGATCGGCGTGAGCGATGGCAAAGAGCATGTTTTCCCAAGCGAACGGCCGGATAGCCCGGCGCGTTATTTCGGCACCCATGGCGGGTGCCCGGCAAGTCGGAAGATGGCTGGCCGTGGCGGCGCTGATCCTGGCCGTCGGCGTCTCCGCCCCGGCCCAGAGCCTTTTGCTCAAGAGCGGCGCGATTGATCCGAAGTCGATTCCGGCCGCCAAGGTCGCGAGTATTCCGAAAATCCAGGCGCTCGCATCAGGCGAACGGCGCGTCGTGCTCGTGCAGTGGTCGTCGCCGATTGATGCGGCCAAGCTCAAGGCGCTCGAGGGCCAGGGCGCGCAGATCATCCAGCCTGTTCCCGATCAGGGCTACCTGGTGGCGCTGCCGGCCTCGGTGTCGGTGTCGGGCCTCGCGGGCGTGAAATCGGCCACGGCCCCGAGCTGGGCGTCGGTGATGGACCCGTCATGGAAGCTGCACCCGGAAGTCTCGAAAAGCATCGAGACGAACGCGGCGGCCAGGCTGAGCGCGGCGGCATCGACCAAGCAGGTCGTCCGGCGCTACGTCATCCAGGCCGTCAAGACCGGTGGCGAGGCGGCCGTCCAGAAGGCGCTGTCTTCGCGCGGGTTTTCGGCAAAGCAGACGGGCCAGATGAGCCTGGTCGAAAACTGGACCGTCGAGGCCGACGACGACGCGGTCGCGAGCCTCAGCTATCTCAACTCCGTCATCTGGATCGAGCCGTACCGCGAGCCGAAACTGCACGGCGAGCGCGAGGCGCTTGCCGTTTCCGGCAATTTTAAGGCCGATTACTCGGACGTCGTCGATGCCGGCTCGAGCGTGTATCAGGCGTGGCTGAATTCGGTCGGACTGAGCGGCGCGGGCGTCGTCGTGCACGTGATGGACGACGGCCTTTCGCAGGGCAACTACAGCAACATCGACGGCACGGCCCACCCGGACATCGTCGGCCGGATCGTCGGCATCGACAACGCGACAACCGATGAGTCCGGCGACAGCGGCGGCGGCCATGGCCACCTCAACGCGTCGATCATCATGGGCCGGCCGATCGCGGCCGGGGGGCTGCTCGACAAGGACGGCTACAAGCTCGGCCAGGGCGTGGCGCCCAACGCGCGCGTGTATGCGACCAAGATCTTCAACAACTTCGACGCGTACGACGTGGGCGGGCGCACGTTCAACTCGATGGTGAGCACCGCCTACATCGCCGGGGCGCGCATTTCGTCCAACTCGTGGGGCGCGTCGGTCAACGGCGAATACGACTCCCAGGCCCAGCTATACGATTACATGACGCGCGACGCCAGCATGTATGAGACCGGCCTGCAGCCGATGACGTTCGTTTTCTCCGCCTCCAACGACGGTCCCTATCCGCAGTCGATGGGCTCGCCGGGAACCGGCAAGAACATGATCAGCGTGGGCGCAATGGAAAATGCCGACCAGGGCCTGCTGGACGGGAGCGGGATGGGGCCTGAGGAGTCCAACGACATGCGCGACGTGGCGATTTTCTCCAGCCGCGGCCCGCTGGCCGACGGGCGCATTGGCCCGACCATCGCCGCCGTCGGCGTGCACGTTCCGGGGGCGGCCTCGGACTCGCGCAATTTCAACGGCTCCGGCGTTTCGGGGCGCGACATTTCCTCGCTGGAGCGCTACGAACCCGTTTCGAACACGAAATACTATCCGGCCAACCAGCACTATTACACATGGAGCAGCGGGACGAGCCATTCGTGCCCGACGGTCGCCGGCGAGGCGGCGTTGTTCTACGAGTGGTATCTCAAGACCTTCGGCTCGGCCCCGAGCCCCGCGCTGGTCAAGGCGGCCTTGATCGCCGGCGCCATCGATCCGGTCGGCGGCCAGGTCAATCGCGGCGGGGAGATGCTCGGCTTCGCCCCGAACAACGAGGTCGGCTGGGGATTCACGACCCTCAAGGGAGTCGTGGATGGATCGCGGCAGATCCTGATCCGCGACCAGACAAAAATCTTCACCGAGAACAGCCAGACGTTCTATCAGAACGTGCAGGTCCCGGACTCGACCAAGCCGCTGCGCATCGTGCTCACATGGACCGACGTTCCGGGTTACCCCGGCGCGTCCAAGTCTCTCGTCAATGACCTGGACCTGAGCGTCACCGACGGGACCACGATCTGGAAGGGCAACGTGTTCACCAACGGGCGCTCGACCGAGGGCGGCGAGGCCGATCGCGTCAACAACGTCGAGTGCGTGTTCATTCCGAACCCGACGCCGTCGGTCTATACGATCATGGTCAAGTCGGCCAGCCTGAACGGCGACGCGCTGCCGGGCGTCGGCGGGGCGATCGAGCAGGACTTCGCGCTGATCGTCACCAACGGCGCCGACCAGACGCCTGTCGGGCGCGCCTCGTTCGACAAGGCCATTTACGCGTGCAGCGACCCGATCCAGATCTCGGTCAGCGATTCCGACCTCAAGGGGGCCGGCACGACGACGGTCGATGTCTCGAGCCAGCTCACCGGCGACACGGAGACGATCGTGCTGAACGAGGTTCCGACCCGGACCGGCATCATGCGCGGCACGCTCTCGTGCAACAGCGAGGATCCGACGGCGGGCGACGGCGTGCTGTCGGTGCGCGACGGCGACACGATCACGGCCGTCTATCACGACGCGACCAAGGGCTCCAACGGCCAGCCGCTCGTCTCGACGGCGACCGCGCGCCTGGATTGCTCGGCGCCGGCCCTGTCCGACGTCACGATCGATGAAGTCACCGACGAATCGGCGACGATCAGCGTCACGGCCAGCGAGGCCGCGCAAATCGCGATCGTCTATGGGACGGCCGGAGCCGAAACGAGCCTGCAGGTGGTGCACGCGGTCAGCAGCACGTCGCACACGTTCACGCTGACCGGCCTGACGGCGCAAACGGATTATTTCTTCAAGGTGAGGATGACCGACGCGGCCGGCAACTCGGCCACGGCCGGCAACATCAACGACACGTATTTCGGCTTCCAGACCCGCGGCCGCGAAACGGTCCTTTTCGAACAGATCGAGACCGGCATCGCGAACCGCTGGAGCCACATCGCCACCGTGGGGACCGACGATTGGCATCCGGCCACGTCGGCCGCGTATGTCAAGTCGCCGACCCACTCCTGGTTCTCGGCGGACGTGAATTCGGTCAAGGACGACCGGCTGTTCGCGCCGATCGTGGCGCTTCCGAACGGCGACGTGCGCATGGAATTCTGGCACACCTACGAATTCGAGCACGTCGGCGTGAGCAACGGCTACGACGGCGGCGTCCTCGAGATTACGGACGACGGCGGCGCCAGCTGGACCGACCTCGGGCCCTATATCCTCGAAGGCGGCTACAACTCGACCATCTCGTCCTACTTCGACAATCCGCTTGCCGGGAGGCACGCGTGGAGCGGCGGCCAGCTCGGGTCGTTGACCCGCGTGCTCGTCGATCTGAGCGCGTATCGCGGCAAGACGGTGCAGGTGCGCTGGAGAATCGGCTGCGATTCGAGCCGCGCCGGCAACGGCTGGTATATCGACGACGTGTCGATTTATTCCTACAGCGACATCACGACCCCCCTGGCCCTGCTCCGCTTCGACCAGGATGGCTTCTCCAACTCGACACCGTCCGTCCACTTCAGCATTCGCGATCAGCAATTCTCCAGCACGGACGAGGGCCAGACGCCGGCCGATTTCTTCGTTTCGGTTCCCGGCCGGCTGGCGCCGGTCGCGATCGACTCGTCGCTCCTGACGCTCAACCCCGTCACGCCGGAAATGGACGTGTGGGACGGCTACCTGCCGTTCACGACCGGCAGCCAGCCCGGCCACGTGCTGGTGGCCGGTGCGGTCGATGTGCTCGAGGGCGAGCGCGTCCGGCTGATTTACTACGACTACAACGACGGGGCCGGGCACGACGTTTATGTCAGCGATGACATCCGCCTCGACAGCACGCCGCCGACGGTGACGTCGTTCACTTCGTCGGGCGTGTCCGACAGCTCGTCCGTCTATCACCTGACCACCAGCGAGCCGGCCAGGATCAAGGTCCACTACGGCACGTCGCCGAGCTACCTGACGCTGCTCATCGAGGACAACGAACTCGCGACGGAGCACGACATCAACTTTGAGAACCTCGCCGCGTGCAAGGCGTATTACTTCTATGTCGAGGTCACCGACCAGGCGGGCAACACGACGGTGCTCAAGAACCAGGGCGAACTGTTCGGGTTCCGCACCTGCTCGCAAACGGTCACCCTCGACACGCTCGATCCGGCGCCGACGCTGCGCTGGAGCCATTCGGCCGCCATGGGCACGGATGACTGGACGTATGTCATCAAGTCAAGCGCGTGGAACGCCAACGCGACCGGCTACGTGCGCAGCGGCGTCAACGCGTGGTCGTGCGCCGACGTTCCCGAGCTCAAGGACGATTCGCTGGTGCTGGGGCCGTTCACCATCACCTCGATGATGAAGCTCAGTTTCTGGCACACGTACCAGCTCGAAAAGACTTTCGACGGCGCGGTCATCGAAGTCTCGACCGACGGCGGCAAGAACTGGATCGACCTGGGGCCGGAAATCATCGAAGGCCGTTACACCGGGATTATTTCCGGCAACTTCCACAGCCCGATCTCGAACCGGTCGGCGTGGACCGGCGGCATGCTCGGCACGATGACGCAGGTCATCGTCGATCTGCGCAAGTATTCGGGCTCCGACCGGCTGATCCGGTTCCGCCTCGGGTGCGACACGACGCAGAACCAGCGCGGCTGGATGATCGACGACGTGTCGCTGATCTCCTACGACACGTGCGGGACGCAGTTCCCGGCGGAGCCGCAGGCGCTCAGCCCGCTCGACAACGCCAAGGGCGTGCCGTTCAACCAGCCGGCGCTGTACTGGGAGAAGATCAAGGGCGCGACGAAATACCAGGTCTTCTTCGGCACGTCGGCCGATTCGCTGGCGCTGCTCGGCGAGACGACGAACAACTATTACGTCGTCCCACAGGTGCTGAAGGCCGGCCGGCGCTACTACTGGGCGGTGCGGGCGTTCAACTCGGTCGGCGCGGGCGACGTGGGCAGCGCCGTCTCGTTCAAGACCGCGACCGTCGATCCGGCCGCCATCGGGCGGCATATCATCGGCAAGTCATCCCTGATGACCTCCGAGAAGACCGCCGTCGATTACAACAACGACGGCATGATCACGATCGACGAATTGGTAACGGATGTTAATAATTCGAGGTAAATAGAATTCCATTGGAATAAGAAAAACCCCGGCCCGCAAGGCTGGGGTTTTTGCTATTCTATTCGTGCATGTGCCCGTCATCGTGATCGAATCAATCAGCGACTCACGAAACCGATAACTGTCTGGATCGTGTTGATTCCCGTAAGACTTTTGCAACAGACTATAGGGTAAAAAAATAACTCTTCATGCAATAAATGGGCATTGGTTATGATCTCGTCAGCCGTTTTGGTTATTGGATCGATTACGACTACGAGCACGAGCACGAACTGAAAATATTCGTCAAGGGCTCTACTTAAAGACGACGTCGATGATCGAAATCTTGCCCGCGATTTCAGCGGCCGAGCCCATGTTGATCCCGATCTCGAGCGTCCCGGCCGAACCCCAGTAGGCAAGGGGAGAACCGGCAGGAACGTTGCTGAACGTTTTCGAGATTTGCGTGATGCGCAGCGGGCCGGCCTGGATTTCGAAGGGCTGATCGAATTTTGCCTCGTATTTCTCGCGCCAAATATTTGTTATGAGATTTCCGAATCGATCGACGAGCATGACGCGCGCGCGAATGCCGTCGGCTGTTTCTTCGGGATCGAGGCTCAGCCGAACGGGATCGGCGACCGGCGGGCCGAGGTGGAATGGATAGCCCTCCGCCAGCAAAGCCGCGGCCGGCGCGAACAGATCGCGCCCTTGAAATGTAAGGCTCGGCTCTTCCGGGGTTAATAACGGCGCCGGGATCTCAAACAGCTCAAAATCCGAGGCGCGTTCCAACAGCGGCGTGGCGAGACCGTTGTCCGGTCCCGAGAAATAATGCGTTCCGATTCGGCCCCATATCGCGCGCCGATGCGAGCCGACGCCAGGATCAACCACGCAGCACAAAACCGCATCGGAGGGGACCGAATTCAACGCGGCGTTCAGCACGAACGCGCCGGCCGCCACGTTCTGCGGCGGGACTCCGTGGGATAAGTCGATGATCGTGGCATCGGGCGCGCGGCGATGGATTTCGGCCTTCATCGCGCCAACATACCAGTCCTCCAACCCAAAATCCGTCAGCAGAAAAATCGGCCGAAGTGGGAGCCGGCCGGGCTTCATGACTCCGCCTCGAGTGGCCGGATGAGCGGGCGGGCATCGACCTGGTGCTCGCGCAGGCGCACGACTTGGGCGCCGCCGGCCGCAAGATCATTGACCACCTCGAGCGGATTCTCGACACGGCCGTCGAGGCTCAGCAAAAGATATTGATCCTCGGCGTCAGCCTCGAGGATCAACGGATGGCGTTTCGCCTGTTCAAGGATCTCGGACGCCGGGCCGCCAAGCTCGATTTCAAGGAGCCGTCCGCCGCCGAGGCGCGCGGCGATTTCCGCCGCCGGCCCGAGCGCGATCAGGCGGCCTTCGTGCAGCACCCCGATGCGATCGCACAGGCCGACGAGGTCGGTCATCATGTTCGAGCCGACGATGATCGTTTTGCCCATGGCGCGGATGCGGGCGATCAGCCCGCGAATGCGCAGGCACGCCGGCAGGTCGAGCCCGATCGAGGGGTGGTCCAACAGCAGCACGGGCGGGTCGTGAACGAGCGTCCGCATGAGGCCCAGGCGCTGGCGCGCCTCGCGGTCAAGGCTATCGACGAACTCATCGGCGCGCTCGGTGAGACCGGCCAGCCCGAGCAAGTCGCCGGTTTCCGTGTTCGATTCGATGCCGGCGCAGCGCATGAAAAACCCGAGGTATTCGCTGACACGCATGTCGTCGTAGAGGCCCATGAAGAACGGAAGGTAGCCGACCTTGCGGCGAACCTGATCGGGTTCGCGGACGACGTCGTGGCCGGCGACGGTCGCCGATCCGCCGTCGGGCGCGATCAGCGTGGCGAGCAGCTTGAGCGTGGTCGATTTGCCCGAATGAATCGGCCCGAGCAGGCCGACGACCTCGCCCTCGGCGACCTGGATCGTCAAGCCCAGCAGCCTCGAATGGCGGCCAATCGTCCAGGAAAGATCGTGCGTCTGGATCATGAGCCCAAGTCCCCGGTTGAATGTTATCATGTTGCAATCCCGGCCGCGGAATGGCCAGCTTAAAAAATACATTTCTTTCCGCGCGCCAAGGTTATAAAAATTTCACTGGCCCTTGTGCCGGTTCAGCCATTTTACGCGAGGCGTCATGTTCAAGCGAATCCTGCATATCCTGCCTGGCCTGCTCGGGCTGGTTTTGTTTGTCGCCGCCATGGCGTTCCTGCATCATTTACTCAGCCAGTTCAAATATGCCGAGATCGTCCACAGCCTGCGCGCCATCCCGACGCGCTCGCTGACGATCGCGACGTTGCTGACGATTTCCGCGTATTGGCTGCTGACGCTTTACGACCAGATGGCGTGCCTTTACGTGGGCAACCCCCTGCCGTACCGTCGCGTGGCGCTGGTGTCGTATGTCGGCTACGCGTTCGCGAACAGCGTCGGCCTGGCCAATCTCGCCGGCGGCTCGATCCGGTTCCGCTTTTACATCAGCTGGGGCTTTTCGCCCATCGACATCACCAAGATCGTGTTGTTCTGCGGGCTGAGCCTGTGGCTCGGGCTCGCGTTGCTCATGAGCGTCTTGCTTTGCTGGATACCCGGCCCGATTTCCCACCAGCTCGGCATGTCGCTGGCGCCGTTGCGGCCGATCGGGATCGCGCTCATCACGGGCATCGCGATTTATGCGCTCGTGTGCACGGTGCGCCGCAAGCCGCTGTCGTGGCGCGGGCTCGAGCTACAACTTCCCGCGCCGCCCCTCGTGGTCAGCCAGTTCATACTGGGCTCGCTCGACTGGCTTCTGTGCGGCGCGGTGCTTTACCAACTCCTTCCCCAGCAGTCGCACATTAGTTTCCCGCTGTTCATGGCCGTGTTCATGCTCGGCCACGCGGCCGGCGGGGTGAGCCAGGTTCCGGGCGGGCTGGGCGTGTTCGAGAGCACGATGCTTCTGGCGCTCGACGGCACGGCGCCGCGCCAGCAGCTCATCGGGGCGCTGCTGGCCTACCGCGCGATCTATTACCTGTTGCCGCTGATCGGCGCATCGGCCGCGCTGGCGATCCACGAACTGACGATCCAGCGCAAGCAGATCCGCCAGATCGGGCGCGTGCTGAGCTCATGGGTGCCGCCGGTCGTGCCGCAGGTGCTGGTCTTTTCGACGTTCTTCGCCGGGGTGATCCTGCTGATGTCGGGCGCGACGCCGCCCAGCCACGACCGCCTCGACTGGCTGCGCGAATACTTTCCATTGCCATTGGTGGAGGCCTCGCACTTCCTCGGCTCGATCATCGGCATGGGTTTGCTCATTCTTGCGCGCGGCTTGCAGCGGCGGCTCGATGCCGCGTACTGGCTGACGGCGATCCTGCTGGGGCTCTCCATTTTCACGGCGCTGTTCAAGGGCTTCAACTACGAGGAATCGATCGTGCTGGTGCTGATGCTGATGGCGCTGCTGCCGGCGCGGCGGCATTTCTATCGCAAGGCGTCGCTGCTCAGCGAGCCGTTCACGACGAGCTGGGTCATCGCGATCGTGCTGGTGCTGGCGACCTCGATCTGGCTCGGCATGTTCGCGCACCGGAACGAGACATACGCCGAGGACCTGTGGTGGAAGTTCGCGTTCAACGCCAGCGCGCCGCGTTTCCTGCGCGCGAGCATCGGCGCCGCCTGCGTGGCGCTTCTCGTGAGCATCGCGCAACTCCTGCGCCAGGCCGAATATATGCCGGTGCGGCCGGCCGCCGAGGATCTCGAACGCATCAAGCCGATCGTCGAGTCCTCAGGCGAGACCTATCCATGGATGGTGATGCTCGGCGACAAGCAGTTCCTGCCCGGTCCGAGCGGCAAGTCGTTTCTGATGTTCGGCGTGGAGGGCCGCAGTTGGATCGCGTTGCGCGAGCCCGTGGGCGCGGAGGAGGACTACCCCGACCTGTTGTGGCGATTCCGCGAACTGTGCGAGCACCACGGCGGGTGGACGGTGTTCTACCAGATCTCGCCGCGGCGCCTGAACCTTTACATCGACCTCGGCCTCGCCCTCCTGAAAATCGGCGAGGAGGCGTTCGTCGATCTCGCCCAGTTCACGATCGAGGGCCGGCACCAGCGCGACTTCCGCCAGGCCGTCAACCGCATCGAGCATGAGGACGGACGCATGGAGATCCTGCCGGCCGGATCGGCGACCTCGATCCTCTCCGAGCTCAAAACGATTTCCGACGCATGGGTCGAAAGCCGCGCCGGCGGCGAAAAAGGCTTCTCGCTCGGGTTCTTCGACGAGGCGTATCTCAACCGCACGCCGCTTGCCGTCGTGCGTCATGGCGGCCGCATCGTCGCGTTCGCGAACGTGCTGATGAGCGGCGGCAAGGAAGAGCTGTCGGTCGATCTGATGCGCCACCTGCCCGACGGGCCGGCCGGCGTGATGGATTACCTGTTCGTCAAGCTCATGCAATGGGGCCGCGAGGACGGCTACAAGCGCTTCAACCTCGGCATGACCCCGCTGGCGGGCCTCGAGACGCACCAACTCGCGCCGATGTGGAACCGCATCGGCGGCCTGCTCTACCGCCACGGCGAACACTTTTATAATTTCAAGGGTTTACGGCAATACAAGGAGAAGTTCCATCCGCAGTGGGAACCGCGCTACCTGGCCACGCCGGGCGGCCTGATCACGCCGAGGGTCCTCGTCGATCTGGCCGCGATCATCGGGCGCAAAGGCCCGAAAAACCGCAAGGAACGCAAGTTCGAGTTGCGCCGCAAACTCGCGCGCCACGTTTGAGCCTCGAGATGTTCCAATACCAATGACTGGTGACGACAGATGATCACGAGACCGTTTGCCCCTTCGATCAGCCGCATGGCGATTTCCGTCGTGCTGGGAGGCGGCCGCGGCACGCGGCTGTGGCCGCTGACAGAATACCGCGCCAAGCCGGCCGTACCGCTGGCCGGGAAGTACAGGCTGATCGACATCCCGATCAGCAACTGTCTCAACTCGGGGCTGGACCGCATCTACGTGCTGACGCAGTTCATGTCGAGCTCGCTCAACCGGCACGTCACCTCCACGTATCAGCTCGACCCGTTCAGCCGTGGGTTCGTCGCGATCGAGGTCGCGCACCAGAGCGCCGAGTCGTTCGACTGGTATCAGGGCACCGCCGACGCCGTGCGACGCAACTGGAAGGAAATCCTGCAGTGGCGCACGCCGTACGTTGTCATCCTGCCCGGCGACACGGTGTTCCGCATGGACCTGAGCCAGATGCTCGAGTTCCACCGCGAGCGCGAGGCCGACATCACCGTCGCCGTGCACCCCGTCGAGAAGAAACGCGCGTCGTCGTTTGGCATCGTTCAGATGGACGAAGGCGACCGGATCGTCAAGATGCTCGAGAAGCCCAAGGGCGAGCTGCCGCCGCCGTCGTGTTCGCCGCGGCAAATGGAAGACTGGGGCATGAACGAGGAGTCGCCGTACCTCGGCTCGATGGGCATTTACATTTTCAACAGTGAGGTGCTGCTCGATTACCTGCAGAAAGAGGACCTCACCGATTTCGGACATCACATCCTGCCGGCCGCGGTTGATAAGTGCCGCGTGCACGGCTACGTGTTCAGCGACTATTGGGAGGACATCGGGACGATCGGCGCGTTCTTCAAGGCCAACCTCGAGCTGGCGCGGCCGAAACCGCCGTTCAGTTTCTATCATCCCGAGGCACCGATCTACACGCACATCCGGTTCCTGCCCTCGACGCGCATGAGCCGGGTCGATTTCCACAACACGCAGATCGCCGAGGGCTGCGACATTCGCGAGGCCGTCATCGACGAGTGCATGATCGGCGTGCGCAGCGTGATCCGTAGCGGCGTCAAAATGCGCCGGGTCGTCATGATGGGCGCCGATTTCTACGAGGGCGGCTACACCACGCCGGCCTGGGAGCCGGTCAACCCGAACGACCCCAAGATCGGCATCGGCGACGGCACGGTGATCGAGAACGCGATCATCGACAAGAACGCGCGGGTGGGCGAGGGGTGCCGGCTGGTCAATAAAGACGGCCTCGAAACCTACGACGACCCCGCCGGCCGCTACTACATCCGCGACGGCGTCATCCTCATCCCCAAGCACGCCGTGATCCAATCGGGAACGGAAATCTAGGTCAGTAGGTCGCTTCGGCTCGAAGCGACATTGCAGTAGCCCGAGCATAAGCGAGGGACAAGCTCACGACCATACGAGTCGCAGAGGAGCAGAGACAAGCCGAGAGCGCAGAGACAAATAACATGCTCAGCCTGAAAGGCTGACCCAGTCCAAACAGCCCAGGGTAAGCGAGCGAAGCGAGCGCAACCCTGGGTTAAGCGCCCGTATTTCATCGTAACCCTGAAAGGGTTACCCAGTGTGATTTCTAAAACAGAAACTCTGTTCACGAAATTCACGAAAAAAGACCACGAAAGACACGAAAAAGTGAGCGGTGGTTGCGATAACGAGATCATTCGGGAGATTGAGGACGATATTTTATATCTGTCCGAATCTCCACGTTTTGACATTGTGTTCGACGCCTATTGCAATTATTACTCAAATTTAAGCAACGCGAAGAAAGAAGCGTTTCATGAGTTCATGGGAAATGTCATTCTGAATGAATCTGAAGGTCCATTCCGTAACGCGACACTGACAGTTTATGAAACCAATCGGATAGAAGCCGTCGATCATTTCGTGGCCGAATATCTTTCGGCGAATCCTGTCACCCGCACAAAACCGGAATATTGTAATAAATATGAGCTTCTGAATATCTTGCTCCAACACGGCAATGCAGATGGCATTAGGATCTATGATTTGATGGAGAAGAATGTTAAATTATCCAATTTCGATCGGGACCTTCATTACCGTAAACGATTAGTGATCATGGCGACTTTGTGTGTATCTGTTGATGCTTTTGTGGAGAAAGCCATGAACTACATTTTGCCGCGTATTTTCTGGGATTCGCCCAAAAGAAAATCCATCGTTTGCGAAGTGGCAAATTGGATTATTCGGTACAATCCGGATTCTTTGGAACGAATTGTGAAAGAAATTGAAATTAGAGACGCCGAGAAAGCGTTCGTTTTCTGCAGGAATATGTATGAATACGTGAAGATACTCAGTGACAGCGTGTTCAAGGCGATGAAAAAGGAAGAAATTATCGCAAAATTATTAGAATTAGGGGTTCAAAAGAAATAGGGTGCAGATGAGTTGTCTGGAAACGCAAATTCTTCTCTGCGTCCTCTGTCCATCTCTGCTTCTCTGCGACAAATAATATTTCCTTTTTCGTGGCTTTCGTGGTCTTCTTTCGTGTATTTCGTGACCTGAATTTCTGTTGCCGGTGAACCAACTCGATGACCGATTCCCCCTCCAAGCCCGTTTCTCGCGACCTGACCGTCCAGACGTTTGCCGTTTTTCTTGTCGTCTCGCTCCTCTACTGGGCGTTTCGGAGCAAGGGGCTGGATGATTATGATTCGGTCCAGTTCGCGTTCGGCGTGAAGCAATTCAATCTGTTCGCGCACACGCCACACCCGCCGGGGTATCCGCTCTATATTTTCGCGGGCAAGGTGCTGGGCTTCGTCGGCATGGACGCGCCGAAGGCTTTAACGCTGGTTTCTTGCCTTGGCGGTGGCTTATTCACGGCTTCATGGTTTTTCATCTGCGCACGGCGGTTTGGTCGCGGACTGGCTTTTGTTCTGGCCGCGGCGCTGATGCTTGCGCCGATGCAGTGGATGACCGCAACCAAGGTGCTGACCGACGCACCCGCCAGCGCGTTGATTGCCGTGGAGCTGGCCGTCATCAGCATCTATCATGACCAACGAAGCTTCAAATGGCTTGCGCTTGCCGCAATCGCCGGCGCGATCGGCGCGGGAATTCGGCCGCAGAATATCGGCGTCCTTCTGCTCATTTTAATTGTCGGGCTCGCATGGGTGCGCGCCGGATGGCGTCATTGGGCCGGCGCGCTTCTCGTATTCCTCATCGCAAATCTCCTCTGGCTCATTCCGGTGCTGTGGAGCCAGTCGATTCTGCCAGAGGGTCATGGCAGCTGGTTGACCTATCCACGCCAGCTTCTTCATCAGTGGCAATGGCGGCTCGACAAGCCGGCCGTCTATATCGGCGCCGGCGACTGGAGCGCAGGGTTTTTGTATCGCTACGTTCTCGACCACACGCTCAAGGTATGGTTCGAATACGGGTTCGGGTGGAAGCCAAGAAGTGTCGGGGGGCTTGCCGGGCTCGCGCTTTATTTCGGCGGCATGTGGCTTTACATCCGGCGCGGCCTGATTTGGGAACACGCCTCGTTCTGGCGCTTGCACCTGATCTGGGCTGTGGTTTATTTCGTGATGGTGTTCAGTTTTCTTCCGGCCGCGGTGAGATATCAATTGCCGATCCTGCCGCTGTTGCTCCTTCCCGCAATCGCAGGGTTGTGGAGCCTGCAAAATCAAAAGCGCTGGATCGCGCTGGCCCTGCCGGTGATGCTGTTTCTCCCTTCGGCCGATTTGATTGCGCAAAACCACAACGACCTCGCGCCGCCGATCAAGGCCGTACGTTACCTCAATAAAAAGTATCCGGAGAAGGAGCGCGGGAAGGTGATGCTCTTTCTCGCCAGCGCGCGGCGGCATGCCGAGTGGTATGGGCCCGGGTACAGGATCGATTCGATCGACAACGCGGCGAAAATGGGCGACGCGGTCCTGTCGCACTCGTTGGCCATCTATACCGACGAAAAGGATTTTGTTGAGAGAACCAAGTGGCGGAATGTGAAACTCGTCAGGCTTAAGCAGTTCAAGCGCTCGGTCACCATCCACCACAAGCATGATAGGATTGTGATTTATCAGGTTGTCCGCACGTAAGGGGCTCCAGATTGTAGATTATCGGAAATGGGCAATATCCGGAGTCCTTCTTGAAAACAATATCCATTATCAGTCGTCCCTACGGGACTTGGAATCTGGCGCAACTTTAAACCCGCCATTGTCATGGCGGGCTGAAAGCAATCGCCCCTGACGGGGCTCGCAAGAAATCTTTTTCGAGAGACGTTTAAACTGTTCCAAGGCAGGCACCGGAGCAAACTGAAGTTTGAACTCCGAACCGGAATTCAAACCTCACGCGAAAGCATCAAGCACATTTTCGTGCTCTTTTTTCGTGATTTTCGGACCTGATTTTATACACGCGCGGGTTCGCCGTTTGGCTCCCGTTGTAGTCCGTATTGCTGGATCTTGTACAATAGGCAGCGATACGAAATGCCGAGGTCGCGGGCGGATTTCTTGCGGTTCCAGCCGTGCTGGTCGAGGCTCATCTGGATCGCGCGCCGCTCGATTTCGGCCAGCACGCCCTCGCTGATTTCCTTGAGCGTCTTGTCCTGGAAGAACGAGTCGGGGAGGAACGCCGGATTGAGCGGCCCCTTGATCGCGCCGACGGTTCCGCCGGCGAGGTGAGGCGCTTCGTTGGCGTGGGTCGCGATGTGGTTGGCGATTTCCTGCTCGCCGAAGATCACGACGCGCTTGATGAGGCTTTCCAGCTCGCGCACGTTGCCCGGCCAGTGGTAGTCGATCAGCGACTTCTCGCTTTCGGCCGAAAGCGGCTCGATTTCCTTCGTGAATTTCTCGCAGTAGTGCTGCAGGAAGTGGTGGCTGAGCAGCGTGATGTCTTCGCGGCGTTCTCGCAGCGGCGGGAGGTGCACCGTGATGTCGTTGATGCGGTAGAACAGGTCGAGCCGGAAATCCTTCGACTGGATGCGTTGCTCGATGTCGATGTTCGTCGCGCAGATGAGGCGCACGTTGACCTTGACCGTCTGCGTGCCGCCGACACGGAAGAATTCCTTGTGCTCGAGCACCTGCAGGAGCTTGGACTGAATGCCGGCCGGCATTTCGCCGATTTCGTCGAGGAAGATCGTGCCGTTGTCGGCGAGCTCAAAGCGGCCGGGCTTGCTGCGATAGGCTCCGGTGAACGCGCCGGGCTCGTGGCCGAACAGTTCGCTTTCGAGCAGGTCCGGCGGCAGCGCCGCGCAGTTGACCTTGACGAACGGCCCGCGCTGGCGATCCGAGTTTTGATGGATGAGCCGCGCCGCAATGTCCTTGCCGGTGCCGCTTTCACCGCGGATCAGCACGTTGAGGTCGGTCTGGCCGATCTGCTCGATGAGCTCGCGCACGCGCTGGAACGCCGGCGTTTCGCCGATGAAGTTGCCCCACAGCGACTGTTTCGCAAGCTCGGACTCGAGGCGTTTCACTCTTTGTTTGAGGTCTTTTTTCTCGAGCACCTTGTGGATGCAAAGCTCGACCATTTCCACGTCGAACGGTTTCACGATGAAATCATCGGCGCCGCCCTGCACGGCCTGCACGACGATCGGCGTGTCGGCGTGGCCGGAAACGATGATGACGCTGATCGTCGGGTCTTTTTTCTTGATGTAGTTGAGCAGCTGGATGCCGTCCATGCCGGGCATCTTGATGTCGAGCAGGCAGACGTCGGGGCGGAACGTGTCAAGCCGTCCGATCGCCGTGCGCCCGTCGTTGCACCCCTCGACGATGAACTCGTTGGAGTTGATGCCGTCGCTCAGGATCCACGTCACGTTCGGGTCGTCATCGACCGCCAGGATCCGGATCTTGCCGTTGATGCTATCGACGGAGTTCATGCTGCGTTCGCCTTTCTGCTGCTGCCATCATCAAATCGTGCTCGTAATCGTGATCGTGATCAAAAATCGCTTGTGCGCCAGTCCCTCGCTTACGCTCGGGCTACTGCATTGGACTCATGCAATGGGCTCACGCCTTCGGCAAATAAATAAAGAACGTCGATCCTTTCCCGGGCTGGCTTTCAACGTGAATGTGGCCGAGGTTCTTTTTCACGATGCGCTGCACGGCGGAAAGGCCCAGCCCCTTTCCCTCGGGCTTGGTCGTGAAGAACCGGCTGAAAATCTTCTTCATGTTCTCTTCGGGGATGCCGCAGCCGTTGTCGCACACGGCGGCCATGGCGAAGTTTTCGGGCTGCCGGCCGGACTGGCGCAGGCGATCGATGTGCACGCCGGCGAGGTCCTTGCACGTGGTCAGCTCGAGCCGTCCGGCGGAGGGCATGGCGTGGCATGCGTTTGTGATCAGGTTGATGAACGCTTCAATGAGGTTGCGCGTGAGGCCGAGGATCAGCACGCCGCCGGGCTCGAAGTTCTTGACGACGTTGATGCCGTGCTGGTCGAGCACCGAGCCGCTGACCTCGATCGCCTTGTCGAGCAACTCGTTGAGATCGACCGGCACCATGTTCATTTCTTTGGGGTCATAGAAGTTGACGAGTTCGCTGACGAGGCTTTCCATGCGGCCGAGGTTGCTGGTGAGCTGGCCGAGGCAGCGCGTGCGGCGGCCTTCGTCGGACCAGCCGGTGGCGAGCAGCCCGGCCGCGCCGCGCAGCGCCGTCATCGGGTGGCGCAGGTCGTGCGCGATCTCGCTGATGAGCTCGCCGAGCCCCGCGAGCTGCCCTGTGCGCGTGACGAAGTTGCGTTGTTCGATCGCGGCCAGAAGCTGCGAGATGGCGAGGCCGATCATGCGTTCCTCGCCCTGCGAGAGCCGTTGCGGGCCGCTCTTGCGCACGAGGCCAACCAGGCCGGCAAAGGTCTGGCGCACGTGCAGCGGCATGAGCATGACTTTTTCGAGATTGGCCTCGGGCAGGCGGCCGCGCACCTCGGCCATGAATCGGTCGATGTTAAGCCCGGATTCCTCGCGGGCGACGGCGTGGATCAGCTCGCCCTCGCGGCGGAACAGGTGCGCGATCTGCTCGCACAGGCCGGCGCCGGTGCGCCCCTGGCTGAACTTGAGGTGCAGGTCGCGCGCGTTCAAGTCATAGACGACGCAGAAGGATTCCTCGAAATCGATGAGCCGCCGCAGCAGTTGGAAAATCCGCCGGATCGCGTCCTCGCTTGAAATCAGCCCTTCGGGCGTGTGGCTGAGCTCGAAGATGGTCGCCATCTGCTCGTTGAGCGCGCGCAGCGTGCCGATTGTCTCCTCGAGGTCGTGCGTGGCCTCCTTGACGCGGTCCTCGAGCAGGTCGCGTTCGCGGCGCAGCGCCATCAGCAGCCGGTCGTTCTCGTCCGACATGCGCTTCTTTTCGACCGCGCGCGCGATGACGCGCAGCATGTCGATGACGTTGAGCGGCTTGGTCAGCATGTCGTAGGCGCCCGACTTGAGCGCCTCGATGACGTGGTCCATGCTCGCCATGCCGCTGATGACGATCGTCGGCGTGTTGGGCTGGTGGACGTGGGCGTCCTCGATCAGGGCCAGGCCCGACTCGGGCTCGTTGAGGAAGATATCGACGACGATGGCGTCGAAGACCTGGGCGGAGAGGATCGCGCGGGCTTCGGCCAGGTTTGCCGCAAGACTGACGTTGTAATGGTTGGCTGCCAGAACTTCGTGAAACAGGTCACGGATCATCGACTGGTCATCGAGGACAAGGACGGACGCCGCCGGTTCGAAGATGGTCGGGTCGAGCATGGATCGAGACTGTCGGGCCAGTTGAGGAGTCACTGCCGGAACCTTGCGAGTTACCAATTGGGCCGCATCGTATTTCAAACATACGACGGGTTCGCCATCCGAAAACATCCCAGAGGCCTATAATATGCATCGGCTTTCATCGTGCTGGCCATAAAAAAAACTGTTTCACACTCTTAAAAAATTGCAATGATCTGCTCTTTAAGGGTGAAACAAATTGCAGACGCCTCAAGGGATGCTCCGTGTACCGACGTGTCAAACCACGCCAAAAACCCTCATTTTACTGTTTTTAATGCAAAATCTGATTTTGAACCGTTGCCGGTAGTTTTTGCGGATTCTGGCATCAGGATTGCGTGGGAGGTTGCGGGGACTGGTTTCGCATTGTAGTAAAGAAGGGTCATTCCGTGCCCTCAACTCGGTTGCAGTCTGTTGCACGCCTTGTCGGCGAGCAAGCCGAGGACCACACTGGCATGCGAAGAGATCTCATGGACACAGGCGAACTCAACAAGGAACTGTCATCGACCAAGGCGCGCCTCGCTGAACTCGAGGCGCAGAACACGAAGCTTATTACCCAGCTTCAGCGCCTCTTCCCCGAAGCCATCCATGACCAGGATACCCAGCTTTATTCCAACGCCTACTTTCACACGCGGCTCAAAGAAGAAATCGTCCGCTCCGAACGCTACCGGCACTACCTGTCCCTTATTTTGATCCACGTCGAGCTCAAGGACCGGCAATCGACCCAGCAGATCACGCGCGAGATCAGCCGCATCGGCCGCGAGCTGATGAGCGGGCTGACGCGCCGCAACGACGTCGTCGCCCTCTACAGCAAGCGCCAGATGATCGTGATGCTCCCCGAGACCGGCCCGCGCGGTGCCGCCCTCCTCATGAACCGCTTCATGTCCACGTTCCCCAACAACGGCCGCCGCATGACCTGCTCAATCCTGTCCTACCCCAACGACGCGACGAACATCGAAATGGTCCTCAACCAGATCCACGAGCGCAGCGAAAACCTCTTCCGCGGCGTGACCAAGGCCTGATTTCTCAGCATGATCGATTTTGGGTTATGGGGCCTGTGAGTCCTATGAGTCTGCTTGCGCTTTCAGCGCGCGGATTTCACCGGGGAGCATGGCGATTTGTCCACCGCTGTGGCGATCCGTAAAGAACCTTTTTATTTCAACAGACGCCAATCCCATTCGACGCCATTCTTTGTATCGATCTTGACCACGAAGGCATTGTAATCGCCCCACGGCCAGTTGGAAGAATCCATGACACCGGTCACGAAAATATTGCCTGGGATATCCACGGTGATCCCCCGTCCGAAATCTTCAGTGGTGTCGCCCAGGTATGTGGACCACAGGCGTTTGCCCGAAGTTGAAAGCTTAACCATTCGAAACCACCCGACATCCAGCCGGAAGACTTGGTGTCACCGGTCACATAGACATTGCCTGAGATATCCAATGCGATATCCCAACCATAATCGACGTCGCCTCCGCCCAGGTACGTGGACCACAGGTGTTTGCCCGAACTCGACAGCTTCGCCACATATGCGTCGCCATCGCCATTGTAACTCGTATCGAAACCTCCCGACGTCCATCCGGAAGACTGGGTGAAACCGGTTACGTAAACATTACCCGATCCATCCACTGCGTCACGACTGGCCCAGTCCGCACGACTTCCGCCCAGATACGTGGACCACAAGTGGCCTCCCGAATTTGACAGTTTCGCCACGAAGGCGTCAAGGTAGCCGTTGTAACTCGTATCGAAACCGCCCGATGTCCAGCCGGAAGATTCAGTATAACCAGTCGCGAAGACATTGCCCGATCCGTCCAACGCGATACCTATTGCAGTATCCCGTTTTATTCCGCCCAGGTACGTGGACCACAGGTGTTTGCCCGAACTTGACATCTTCATCACATATGCGTCGCTATTGCCATTGTAACTCGTATCGAAACCGCCCGATATCCACCCGGAAGAAGCGGTTTCGCCGGTCACGAAGACATTGCCCGATCCATCCACTGCGATACCATTACCGGTATCGCTCTGGCTTCCGCCCAGGTACGTGGACCACAGGTGTTGGCCCGAACTCGACATCTTCATCACAAAGCCGTCCGAACCGCCATTGAAACTCGTATCGAAACCGCCTGACGTCCAGCCGGAAGAAGCGGTCGGGCCGGTCACAAAGACATTGCCCGATCCATCTATCGCGATACTATCGCCCTCATCGCTATTGCCTCCGCCCAGGTAGGTGGACCATATCAGACCGCCCGCGCTTGACAGCTTCGCCACGAAGGCGTCCGAATTGCCATTGAAACTCGTATCAAAACCGCCTGACGTCCAACCGGAAGAAGCGGTCCGGCCGGTCACATAGACATTGCCCGATTCGTCCAGCGCGATATCATTACCTTCATCGTCGCCGCTGCCGCCCAGGTATGCGGACCAGACCAGTTTGGGGTCGATGGTCAAACCCTGATTTGAATCGTATGGCCCGGTGATTTCGAAGCCGCACGATTTTTCGCCGCGCATGGCAAAGCGGATGGCAACGGGTCTGCGTTGGCCGCCGCTTTCCTGCCAGGCAACCGGCGCGTCGTCAATGAGCGGGGACCAACCCTTGGCCGGCGTCACTTCGAGCGCGCCGCCGGGCCGCCCCGCCAGGCCCGCGATCCCGTCGTATTGGAACTCGATTTTGCGCGGGTCGGCGCCGGGCGCGACCTCGAACTGGTATTTGATTCCGCCCGCGCGGCTCTCGACGCGCAGGTCGATCCCGTCATAAACGTTTTTGTAGCTCACGGCGTTCCACGTCGGCACGGCTTCGCGCCAGGAGTTGGGATCCCCCCGGCGGAAATTGATCGTCGCGCTGGTTTTTTCATCGCCGGCCGGCATCACCGCTCGTGCCCCGGCCAGCCGCATCGTGAACACCGTCCCTTTGAATCCGGGCCGATCCATGCCACGGTCGAACGGCATGCCCCGCCGCGCATCGTTCCTTGCCGTCGCCGATGTGGGCGTCTCGCGCCGCATGAGCTGGAACTTGAGCGTCCCGCTTGTGAGCCCGACGTTCACGCCGCCGGCGCTCAGTGCGAACCGCACCGACAAGTCGGGCCACTGCCCCATGTTCTCGACAAACACCGGTGCCGATTGCTGAAACCGCTGAACGGCCGGCCGCACGGAAGCTTCCTGCCGCGGGGTAAGTCGCGGCGGCGCCTGCGCACGGAGCCCTTGGTGAGCAAGGATCAACAATGAGATCGACGCCCAAAGCACGATTGCCCGCGCAACGCCGGATGTCAGCCAAATGCCCATCATTCTGCTTTCTCCGCGCGGCAATTCTATAAACCAGGAACGCAGTTAACAACTCAAACTGATGATGCTTGTATATTCCGCAATATGATCAGTGTCAAAGGCTAAATAGGGATCGTGTCGGACCACATTGATCATGTAGCGCCTCTACCCCGAAGCCATCCATGATCAGGATACCCAGCTTTATTCCAACGCCTATTTTCACACGCGCCTCAAGGAAGAAATCGTCCGCTCCGAGCGCTACCGGCATTACCTGTCGCTGATCCTGATCCACGTCGAGCTCAAGGACTGCCAGTCCACGCAGCAGATCACGCGCGAGATCAGCCGCATCGGGCGCGAGCTGATGAGCGGGCTGACGCGCCGCAACGACGTCGTCGCCCTCTACAGCAAGCGCCAGATGATCGTGATGCTCCCCGAGACCGACCCGCGCGGTGCGGCCCTCCTCCTCAACGCGATTGATCCATTTGTAGCCGGTCTTGCGGCTGATGCCGAACTGGCGGCAAAGCTCGGCGATGGACGCATCGTGCTGCGCGTGGGCGGCAATGAACATCAGACGTTGACTCACCGGTTGGGTCAC
>JAJFUE010000009.1 GCA_021372575.1 bacterium
TCACGGGCGACATCCCCCCCAACGTCCTCGCCGCCGGCAACCCCTGCCGCGTCCTCCGCACCCTTGAGTAGAGTTGACGGTAGTTTCCGTTCGTGCTCAGCCTGCCAGCCGAAGCCTTGGCGAAGGCTGGTGCTCGTGCTACTACGAAAATACGTCGGTAGTCTTCGTGCTCGTGCTCGTAATCGTAATCGTAATCGATCAACTCCCGCCGGCCGATCCCTCGCTTCCGCCCCCGCTACTGCACCATCCACCATTCACGATCCACGATTCACGACCCCTGCCCGGGCGTGTCGGTGCGGAACCATTCGATGTTGCCGCGGTCGGCCATCGTGACGTAGCAGGTCCGCCCGTCGCTGCCGCCGAACGTGATGTTGGTCGGCTTCTTCCCCTTCAACTCCACCTCGCGCACGACCTTGCCCCCCGGCGACACGATCGCGATCGTTCCCTTGCCGTTGCGCGTCACGTAAAGATCGCCGTTGGCCGCGCAGCGCATCCCGTCCATGCTGAACTTGTCCGGGAATTCGATCAGCAGCCGCTTGTTGGAGATTTCCCCGGCGCGCGTAAGATCGTACGCCCAGATCTTATGCTGCCGCGACTCGCCGACGTAGAGCCGGTTGCGCGCCCAATCCACCTCGATCCCGTTGGTCGTCCCCATGCCCGTCTCGAGCAGCTTCGTCCGGCCGTCGCGATCGATCCGCCAGATCTGGCCCGTTTGCGCCTTCCAGTTCGGATCGCTCGCGTAAAGGATTCCGCCGGCGTCGATCGCCAGGTCATTGGGCTGGTTCATGCGCGGCTCGTGCGCGAACACCTTCGCACTCCGCGACCGCTTGCCGATCCGCAGCACGTTGTGCTTCGTGTAGTCGGCGATGAACATCTCCCCCTTCTTGTTGAACCGGATCCCGTTGCCGATGCTCCCCTTCGGCAGTTCGGCGAACACCGAGGCCCGGCCCTTGGGCGTCACCCGGCCGATCGTCCCCTGACGCGCGAAATTCACCGCATAGACGTTGCCTTTGCCATCGACTGCCGGCCCCTCGACCCCGGACGTGAAACTCTTGGGCGGCGTCAGATCGTGCGTGACGAACAATTCCCCGCCCGCGCCGCCGTTCCTGGCGCAACCCGTCACCAGCATCACGATCGCAATCAGCATGAACACATTTCTCATGGCCCTCGGCCCTCCTGTTCCGTTTGTATCCCGCCGCGATCATAGGGGCCTGCATGCGGATTTACAACAATCGTGCGCGCCCGATGCGGTCAGTATTTCATGCGGTCAATATTCCTTTGCGTGTTCCGGTTTTTCCGGCTCAAATGAGAAGGTTGGAGCGTGCCTGTTCGCGATGGGAACACAACCCGACACACCCCTTGGCGGATTCGCCGACCCGGCGCTGGCCGCGATCGCGGCCAGGATCGCCGACGGCCGCCGGCTTGACCGCGCCGACGGCATCGCGCTCTTCAACACCCCGGACCTGCTCGGCCTCGGCTGGCTTGCCAACCGCGCCCGCGAGGCGCGCCACGGCAACCAGACCTTTTACAACATCAACCGGCACATCAATTACTCCAACATCTGCATCCTCGCCTGCCCGATCTGCTCGTTCTCCCGGCGCCCCGAGGACACGGACGGCCAGTGGCAATACTCGCCGGGCGAAATCTTCGCCAGGGCCGCGGCCGGCCTGCCGGCCGGCGCAACCGAATTCCACATCGTCGGCGGCATCCACCCGAGCCTCCCGTTCGAGTATTACACCGCCATGCTGCGCGGCCTCAGGGAGCGTTTCCCGTCGATGCACCTCAAGGCCTTCACGGCCGTCGAGATTGCCGATTTCAGCCGGCGCTTCGCCATGCCGGTTGAAGACGTGCTGAAACAGCTCATCGACGCCGGCCTCGGCAGCATGCCCGGCGGCGGCGGCGAAATCTTCAATCCCGCGATCCGGCACAAGATCGCACCCAACAAAATCGACGGCGAGACATGGCTCGGCGTGCATCGCACCGCGCACCGGCTCGGGCTGCCGACCAACTGCTCGATGCTTTACGGCCATGTCGAATCGGTCGAGGACCGCGTCGATCACCTGCTTGCGCTGCGCTGCCTGCAGGACGAAACCGGCGGCTTCCAGGCGTTCATCGCCCTGGCGTTCCATCCGCGCAACAACCGCTTCTCGCACCTGCCCCCGCCGACCGGCGCGACCGACCTGCGCACGATCGCCGTCTCGCGGCTGCTTCTCGACAACATCCCGCACATCAAGGCCTACTGGGTGATGCTGGGGCTCAAGACCGCGCAACTCGCGCAGATATTCGGCGCCGACGACATGGACGGCACGGTCGTCGAGGAAACGATCACGCACATGGCCGGCGGCCAGTCGCCGCAATCGCTGACCGTCGCCGAGCTCGAGAGACTCGTCCAGGACATCGGAAGAACGCCCGTGCAACGCGATTCGGTTTATCATGCAGTCGCCCGGCCGTGAGCGTTGGTCATCCCCCAATTTTTTTGGCCCCGCAGGAGCCATCGCGAGTAGCCCCCGGCGAAGCGCAGCGCCGCCGGGGGAGCTGGTCATCCCCCCATTTTTTGCCCCCGCAGGGGCCATCGCGCGTAGCCCCCGGCGAAGTGCAGCGCCGCCGGGGGAGCTGGTCCTCCCCCAATTTTTTGGCCCCGCAGGAGCCATCGCGAGTAGCCCCCGGCGAAGCGCAGCGCCGCCGGGGGGAATCGGTCGAGCTGTTTTTTTTTGGCGCCCCGAAGCGGGCGCCCGCTACCTCGATCCTGCCCGCATGCTTCTCCAACCACGTCCCGCCCCCCAAAAATATCACTTTTCCCAAAAATTAAGTTTCCTAAGGGCCATAAGGGTCGCTAAGGGAAGTGACTTTTTCATAACTTTTCTGTTACTCTCCTCCTCGCGCCGGGAAAACTCCCCGGCCCACCATTTCCGCCCCCGTTCTCAAACCCATGCTCTCCACACCCTCCCATTTTCATTTCTCATTGCTCATTTCTCATTTCTCATTCAATTTCATCTTTCATCTTTCATCTTTCATCTTTTCTTTTCGCCCTTCACTCTTCGAATAGGTCCTGTGCCTCATGCCCATTCCTCCCGACATCGACGACCTCACCGACCTCTCCGCCACCGG
>JAJFUE010000023.1 GCA_021372575.1 bacterium
CTGGTTTGATGCATGTGGGCTCGTGTCACTGCTGGACCAGAGACAACGGCTGCAAAGCCGCTCATGAACCGCCGGATACGGAACCGTACGTCCGGTGGTGTGGGAGGACGGGGGGAGCAATCCCCCCTCCTACCCGATTCACCATTCACTATTCACTCACCATTCACTATTCACCATTCACGACTCACCCCGCCGCCGGCTGGATGTTCTCCTTGTTGATCGGCATCTCGGGGGGTCTGGGCACGGCCGCCTGTTCGAACCGCACAAGGTCGCCGAGCGTCGTGTGCTGGAGCGTGCTGAGATAATCGTTGTGGATGCGGACCCAGAACTCGTGCAACGGGCACGCGCGCTCGTCGGTGCATTCGGCCTGGCCGAGCAGGCAGCGGCGCGTGGTGCCGAGGTTCTCGATCGCGTTAACCACATCGTATAGAGAAATCCTGTCAGGGTCGCGAGCCAGGCGGAACCCGCCCTTGCTTCCCTTGCGCGACTCCAGGATCTGCATGCGCACGAGGTTTTGCAGGATTTTGCTCAGGTAATGGTGCGGCAGGTCGGCGCCCGTCGCAAGCGTCCCCACAAGAACAAAATGATCATGCGGATGGCGCGCCAAAATCGAGAGCGCCCGGATCGCATATTCGCTGGTTTGTGAAAACATATGATTCACACTCCTTTCGGAGTAAATGACGCAATGGATGAAGAAGTCTTGATATCTTATTATCATACCTCGACCGCCCCGCCGGGCCAAAAATATTTCGGTTTTTAATCGCCGCCGTTTTTGAATTCGTGTTTTATCAATCATTTCTGTTATGTTCGGGACCTCGCAGAAGAACGCGCCAGAAGGATGCAAATCATGAACCCACGGCCCGCCGGCAAGTCTATCCGGCCGATATTTGCAATATTATTTCTGTTGGTTTCGGTCCACGCTCGCGCCGACGGCGTGTTTTTGCCGGCCTCGGTCGGAGTCGCCGGCATGCCGAACATGCCTTCCCAGCGCGCGGTGATCGTGCACGACGGCCGCACGGAAACGCTGGTCGTCGAATCGACGATGAACGCGCAGCAGGGGAGCGACTTCACATGGATCCTGCCGCTGCCCGCCGCGCCGACGTCGATCGAAAAAGGCTCCATCGCCGCGCTCAACACGCTGTTCTTCTGCTTCGGGCCCAAGCTCCTTTCGGCGAGCGACGCCCACCTGGGTGTCGGCGTAACTCTTCTGTTGCTTTCGCTTTGCATGACCGGCGCCATCCTCGCCTTTAGCACCAGGCAACGCGAGAAATGGTATAGCGCCCTTACATCTTTGTTGATCATTTGCGCACTGATGGCAATCAGCGTCGGCGAGGGTCCGGGCGGTTCGGTGGGGTCCTCGGCTCAAGTGCTTTCACGCGAAACGGTCGGCAATTATGACGTTGCCGTGTTGCAGGGGTCGTCAGCCGACCCCATTGCAAGCTGGTTGGCGCAAAATGGATTCGCCCCGCTCGACCCGAAGGCGCGCTCGGCGATCGATGCGTATGCCGCCGAGAAATGGGTGTTCCTCGTTGCGAAACTGCACCGCGCCGGCACGGGCGCGATGACGCCGCATCCGCTTCAAGTGCGGTTCCCGTCAAGCCAACCGATCTATCCCATGCGCCTGACCGCCCTGGCCGGCAACCCCGTTTATTTAAAGATCGCCGTCCATGCCATGCAGCCGTGGACCTGCCCCGGCCTGAAGGTCGAATATTCGAGCGATTTCCATCTGGGCGAAAAAGGATCCAAGGACCTCTGGGGCAGCGGCGCGTGGATCAACGATCACGCCGAGCTGCATGATCTGCTCGGATTCGATGGCCGCCTCACCATACTGGACGGCACGCTCGACTCCGGCGCGATGGCGAAGGATATCGCGTTTGAGAGCGCTTCGTTCGGGCCGATGCGAGCGACTTATTGCACTCCGCGCGGGGCGCTGGCGGGTGGGCTTCTATTCACAATCGTCATCCTGGCCGCCGGATTCCCGATCATCGGCATCATCTTCAAGCGCCGGCGCAGATCGATCGGCAGGCTCGCAACACTGGGATTGGTCATGATCGCGCTCGCTTGCGGCGGCCGCGCGTGGCTGAGCGCCGACACGATGCCCGGCGCAACAGACATCCGTTTTCACGAGGAACAATTGCGAGCCCAGGAAACCTGGATATTCAAGACAGCGCGTGAAATCGAATTCACGCCTCAAATGCCGGTCGCGGAAATATCCCGTCTCGTGCTTGATAAGCTGAAGGCTTTTCGCAATATCTACACCGGCGAGCCGCTGCGCCTCGAACACAGCCCCGGCAACATTCAATTCGTGATCGCAAACGATGGCGCCATGATCCTCACCCACTATGATTACCGATGCAACTCCCACAGCGGCCCAAAGCTACGATCAGCGCGAAATTAAGAATGAGTGCCTGCGCTGAAAGCGCAACAGATAACAGCCTGGGGCAGAGCGAAGCGCCGCCCCAGGTCAGGTCCGCATCCATTCAAGAGCTCTGAAAGAGCGAAAGAAATGTTGCTCGGGCTACTGCCTGAAGCTCCAGCGCGTCGGAATATTCAATAATACCGGCAGTTCGAACGGGTTGGGCGTGGTGACTTCGAGCGTGGCGGCGTCGATGGCGCGGGCGAGCCAGGCGCGCGGGTTTTGTTGAGCGCAAATTCCGACCGAAACTTTCCATGGCGTTTCGGTGAGCGGCCATTTGCCGAAATCGAGCGTGATTTTCGTGCGGCCGGCCGGATCGAGTTCAACCGGCGTGCGCGACTGCGCGAACAGCCGGCCGACTTCGCCGCGCGCCCACGCCGTCTCAATAAACACAGGGCCGAAGCCGGCCGGATGCGTAAACACCAGCTCCAATTGGATCGGGTCGTATTGCGCGATCGTCAAAACATTCCCGGAGCAAACTGAAGTTTGAACTCCTGACTGATTCCCTGAGCTCTCGGGGGCTTGAACACCGGATTTCTTGAGTATGACCGATTCGATTTTCAATTCGGATTCGACGAGCGGCTCGAACAGACTCTCGGCCCCCAATGCCGATCGCTGCAAATCGACGTGGTCGATCGCCTGGCCGCGTGCGCGGCGGTATTGCGCGAGCACCTGCCGCGGCTCTCCAAGCAGGCGCACCTGCCCGCGATCGAGCCACAGGACGCGGTCGGCAAGCTGGATCATGATTTCGAGATTGTGGCTGACCAAAAGCAGCGTGTGGCCGCGCCCCTTCATGCCGGCCACGTGCTCGATCGCCTTGGCCTGGAACCGCAGGTCGCCGGTGGCGAACGTCTCGTCCATGAGCAGGATGTCCGGCGCGAGCTGCGTCGCGACGGCGAACCCCAGCCGACCGACCATGCCCGAGCTGTAATGCTTGACCGGCATGTCCATGAAGCGCTCGAGCTCGGCGAAGCCGATGATCTCCGGCAGCAACGCGTCGATCTGCTGCGTGTCCATCCCGAGCAGCGCGCCCGAAAGATAAACGTTTTCGATGCCGGTCAGGTCGGTGTGGAAACCGGCACCTAATTCCAGCAGCGCGCCGATCCGGCCGCGCGCGTTGAAGCCGCCGCTGCCGGCCTGGACGACGCCCGAGAGGATTTTGAGCAGCGTCGATTTGCCCGAGCCGTTCGCGCCGATGACGCCGAGCGTCTCGCCGCGGTGCACTTCGAAGCTGACGTCGCGCAGCGCATGGAACAGGTCGCGCCCGCGCGAGATCCTCTCGCGCCGCGGATCAAGCCCGTCCTCCGCGTGCGGCACGCGGTAAGCCTTGCCAAGACGATCGACAGTGAGAGCAAGTTCGTCCAAGTGCACCTCGCGGGTCGCGCCTGATTCGCAACCACGGAATACACAGAATACACGGAAGAAGAATCGATTACGATTACGATTACACAATGATGCAGTAGCCCGAGCGTGAGCGAGGGACAACCGGTCAACAAGTTTATAGCGACACTCCAGCGCTCCCCGCCAGCTCCGGAGGAGAGGTGCGTTTATAGCAACGCATCGTCTCAAAATCGTGCCCCGCAGGGGCGAAACGTGATTTCGCGCAGGTCATCCTTCGCTCACGCTCGGGCTACCGCATCCGCACGAGCACGATCCACGATTCACGCCACCGGGTAAATGATCGTGAACGTGGAGCCGTGGCCGATCTGGCTGGAGACCTGGATGCGGCCGCCGGTCTGGTCGAGTTGCTTCTTGACGATGGCCAGCCCGATGCCCATCCCCTGGTAGTGGCGCGTGAGGTTGCTATCGACCTGGTAGAACAGGTCGAAGATGGGCTCGATCTGCGCCGGCGCGATCCCGATGCCGTGGTCGATGATGCTGAGGCGCAGGTCCTTGCCGTCGCGCTCGAAACGCACCTTGACGTAGCCCTCGACCTTGCCGAACTTGATCGCGTTGTCGATCAGGTGGAAGTAAATGCGCTCGAGCGTGATCGCGGTCGCCATGACCTCCGGCACCGGCGCGGTGACCTCGGGCTCGATCGTGATGGCCTTGTGCGCGCGGCGGTGCTCGAGCCGCGGCAGCGTGTGCATGAGCACGTTGAGCGGATCGACCGGGTGCAGCTGCACCCGGCGCGCCTGCTGCGACTCGAGCTCGGCGATCTCGATCACGTCGTTGACCTTGCCGGTCAAGAGGTCGCTGTGGGCGAGGATGCGCTCGAGCACCTCGCGCTGGCCCGGCGAAAGCTCGCCGATCTTGTTGCCGAGCATCAGCTGCACGTAGCCGGTGATGGCCGTGAGCGGCGTGCGCAGCTCGTGGCTGATCGTCGCGAGGAAGTTGCTCTTGAGCTGGTCGAGCGCGCGGATGTCGTTGTAGGCCTCTTCGAGGTCCTTGACCATCTCGGCATTCTCGAGCGCCAGCGCCACCTGCCCCACGAACCAGTCCATGTGCAGCAGGTCGAGCTCGTCGAGTTTCTCGCGCTGGTGGCAGCGGTCGGCGATGACGGCCAGGCGCGGACCCTTGTTCGTGCGGATGATCGACCACACGCTCGCGCCCGGCAACAGCTCGATCAGTTCGGCGGGCAGGTCCGATTTTTCGAGCGCCTCGCGCGGGATCATCTGCGAGCCCGGTTTCTCGATCAGTTGCCCCACGAATTCCATGCCGGAGCGGGCGTCGCCGTCGCCGGACGGCCGCGGGCAGAACAGCTCGATCTTTTTCCACGCGTCGAGCAGCTCCGAGTTCGCGCCGAATTTCTGGTAGATCGTGATCCAGAACGAATGTTGCGTCAACTCGTCCATCGAGTTGCGCAGCAGCGACTGCTCCTCGGCGGTCGCGTCGAGCCCGTCGAGGTGGCGCATCATCTCGGCGATCGAGCGCTCCTCGGCCGCGACCTCCTTCTGCAGGCGATCGTGCTCGGCGCGGTTGCGCGCGCCGAGGGCCGCGATGCCGCGGAAGCTGTTTGTCGTCTCGTCGTAGGCCGCAAGGAGGGCGCGCGAAAACCCGAGCGCCGACCGCGAAATGATGCTCGTCAGGATGATCGAATGCAGGTCATCGACGTTGAGCGTCGAGCGCAGCGCCGCATGCACGCGGTTGATCATCGTGATGCGGTCGATCTGCCGCCGCACCGAGGTGAACCGCCGCCGGCCGGAGGCTTCGGGCTGTGTCGGATTGTCTGGCGATGCCATCAGGCCGCCTCGGATCGATATTTGCGCATCATGACGCGCGTGCCGCCGTTGGGTTGCGAGACGACTTCGATCTCGTCCATGAACTTCTTCATGATCAGCAGGCCCAGGCCGCTGAAACCCTGGCGGTCCATCCGGCAATATTCCCCGATCGATTGGAAGGCGCTGAAGTCCTCGGGCCGGCCGCCGCGCCCCCGGTCGGTCACGTGGATCGTCAGTGCGCGCGGCGTCAGGTCGATCTCGAGCGTGATCGTCGGGTCGCCTTCGTCGGGCGTGTAGGCGTGCTCGGCGACGTTGCTGCACGCCTCATCGACCGCCATTTCGATTTTAACCGCTTCCTCCCCCTGAAAACCACATTGTTCGGCCGCCTCGATGACGTGCCGCCGCAACTCGCACAGCACCGCCAGGTCGGCGCGGCACGTGATGCGGACCGGGAACGAACGGCTTGGCTTGTTGGGTGTTAAATCCATTGTGATGCGGCCTCAACCCAGTTCCTGCAGCGCGGCCTCGCGATCATTGGCGATATGGAAGATCTTCGTGAACCCGAGCAGGTCCAGCACGGAATACACCTTCGGCTGCGGATTCAGGATCACGAGCTCGCCGCCATTGCGCCGGACCTGCTGCAGCAGCACCATCAACGATCCGATCCCCGCCGACGAAATGTACGTCAGCTCTTCAAAGTCGAGCAGGAAGCGGTTCACGTCGCGATCGAGCTCCTCCTGGAGCCGGGCGTCGAACGCGTTCACGGTGTGGGCATCGAGAAAGCCGCACACGCGAACCTCGTCGATGGTCCCGGTTGCCGATGGGGACTCGGTGACGTCGATGGAAAACGGTTTCATGATCCGATCCTCTCCTGTTCAACTTCCGTGGACGAGCCCGACGCGGCTTTCGGCGCCGACCCTGTCGGCCGCCGCCGGATCAACCACGCCGATGGCCAGCATGGTGATATCGTCGTGTTGCGGTATGCCGAGCGTGAATTGATGAATGTCCGCAAGCACGTCGCGGACGATCGTTTCGGCCTTGGCGAGCTTCGAATGCCGCAACAGATCGATCAGCCTGTCGCGGCCGTATTCCATGCTCGCCTGGTCCATCGCCTCGATCACGCCGTCGGTGTACATCAGGACCAGGTCGCCCCGGTTGAGCTGCACCTCGACCTCCTCGTTGCATTCGAACAGCTCCGGGCTGACGAGCCCCAGCGCGATCCCCTCCGGCGCGACCTGCACGACGTTGTCGCTGTCCTCGTTCAGGATCAGCACCGGCTCGTGGCCCGCGCGCACGAACCGCAGCCGCCCGTTGCGCAGGTCCAGGATCCCGTAAATCATCGTGATGAACACGTTCTCGCGCGTGTCCTGCAGCAGCCGCTCGTTGACGCGCGCCAGCACCTGCTTGGGCGAAAGCGTCGCGTGCGCCTCGGCGCGCAGCACCGCGCGCACCATCGCCATGATCAGCGCCCCGGGGATGCCCTTGCCCGACACGTCCGCGATCGCGAGCGCGAGGTGGTCCTGATCGATCTCGAAGAAGTCGAAGTAGTCGCCGCCGACGATCGTCGCCGCCTCGCTCATCGCGTAGAACTCGTAGCCCTCGATGCGCGGGAACTTGCGCGGCAGCAGCATGCGCTGAAAGTCGTGCGCCACCGAAAGCTCCTGCTCCAGCCGCTGCTGCTCGGCCAGCACGTCGTAGAGCTTCACCAGATCGACCGTCACGGCCGCCTGGTCGGCAAGGGCCTGCAAGAGCGCGAGGTCGCGCGAATCGAAGCTTGCCTCGCCGAGCTTGTTCACGACGACGAACACGCCGAGCACGTCGCCGCGCACGCGCAGCGGGCACAGGATCAGCGAGTGCACCTGCGACAGCAGCGCCGCATTGCGCGGAAAGCGCGGGTCGTTCTCGGGGTCGGTCACCAGCAGCGGCTCGCCCTGCTCCAGCACAAGGCCCAGAATCCCTTCGCCCGGGCGAATGCGGTCGTGCTTGATGTTTTCGGGGTTCTCGTATTCGTTGCGGACTTCCGCGTCGGCGAGCTTGTGCAGCGGCGGGAACGGCCCATACACGACGCGCGCCTGCAGCGTCCCATCGGACTCATCGACGACAAAAATCGCGCCCGATTCCGAGCGCGTCGCCTGCACGATGTAATCGGTGATGATGTTGAGGGTGTCGTCCAGGTCGATCTTGCTGGTGATCTTCTCGCCGATCTTGTCGATCAGCGACAGCACGGCTTCCTGCTCTTTTTGCGCCTGGCGGTTCAGCACGCGGAGATGATTGTTCCGCCCGAAGAGCACGGCCACCCACGCCAGCGCCCCCGCCAACGCCACCAGCAGCACGATATCGACAAACATCGCCACGGATACTCAAACCCCACCGGGCCCGCCGCCGCCCGTGGATAAACTTTGGCAAAAAGATGCCATCCCTCATGGCACATATTAATGAGATGGTAGGGCGGTGGTCAATGGACGAATGCGGGGCGCCGCGGCATCACCGGCCTCCGGTTCGCCCCTGACCCCGGGGCGCGGGATTGTGGGGATCATGGAAATTATGGGAGTGAGTCGCACATCAAACCCCCTGCACGGGAGGACTGTTTGTATGAGTGGAATGACGAGGTTCAGGTGACCGATTGCCGGATTTTTTTCTTAACGAAAGACAAGTCGATCCGCGGTTGGAGCTTGATGAATGAGACGCCAAGTCAATCGCACAGGCGTTACGTCTGGATGAGGAAGAAGGATGTTGTTGCGCTGCTTGACGTTCTCAAGAATGGAGGGGGTTGGGATGTCCAGCGATCAGGCGGACGCCAGCACACAATGACCTTACCGGAGCATACCGATGTGAGCCGGTCACTCCTTTCGCGCACGTTGACGCGCGATTGATTCTACAGATGTTCCGTTTGGAACGAACCCGATCGACACTCAGATCCCGTTTTGCCGAAAACACCACTTCGATCCAAAACGGATGCGACGTGTATCCCATATAATGACAGTGTTCCACGCTAAATCTGGTTCGGCCCTGCGGCTCAATCATGAACAGAAGATGACAGGCATCGCTTTTGCTCCATACACAGTCAACTTCGGAGGTGTGCGGCCGAAGTTTTTGATCAAGGATGTATGAGGCAGTTGTATGGCGCAAGCGACCGTTTCCGTCTATCCGTTTTCCGAGGCGATCGCGCCCGACCGGGCCATTCCCAAAGAGCGGCTCAATTGGATCGACACCGCCCGCGGCATCACGATTTTCCTCGTCGTGATGGGGCATGCGGGCCTGCCCGCCGAATACCAGCACCTGTTCCAGCCGGTGCGGATGCCGCTGTTTTACCTGACGGCCGGCTACCTGTTCAATTGGGAGCGCCACCGCGAGGCTCTCGGCCAATACCTGCGGGCGCGGCTGGAGAGGCTCGTGCTTCCATACCTGTTCACGGCGCTGTTCTTCTACCTCGTGTGGATCCTGTTCGATTACGCGCTGCTCGACAAGCACGACCTGAGCCCGGCCGAGCAGCTGGCGGCGGTGTTCCTGGCCAACGGCTTCTCCACGCCCGCAACGGTCGGCTACACCCTGCAGTTTGACATGGCGCTGTGGTTCCTTGGCTGTATGGCGGTCTCGACGCTTATCTTCGTCGGGCTGCTCGGCCTGTTCAGGAACGAGAAGACTTACATCCCGCTGATGCTGACGTCACTGGGCGTCGCGGCGCTGGGCCGCCTCCTGGGCGAAAACTACCCGCTGCCGTGGAGCGCCGACGTGGCGATGATGGCGCAGTTCTTCTTCGTGGTGGGCTTCCTGCTTCGGCAATACGGCGCCGCCTTCACCGACATCCGCATGTTCGCGTTTTTCTGCGTGATCTATGTCGCGCTGTTGTTCACCGGTTATCAGACCGACATGAACCGGCGGATGTATCCGGATTTCTCGCAGTTCTGCATGGCGGGACTCGCCGGGACGTACGCCATTTATTTCATCAGCAAGCAGCTCTCGCAGCTTGGCGCGACCGACGCCTTCGCGCGCCGGCTCAGCGTCCCGTGGGAATTCCTCGGCCGAAACACCATGGTCATCATGGCGTTCCACATGGGCGGATTCTACCTGCGCCAGGCGTTCGAGCTGTTCGTGCTCAAGCGCCCCGGGTGCGACCCGGATATTTTCTGGGCGAATTTCCTGTGGATGTCGGTGGCGAGCCTGATGGCGATCTTCGCCCTGAACCGCATCGAACTTCTGAAGAAAGTCTTCTACAAGTGAGTGCAACCATGAAACACGATACAAGCATCTTTGCGAAAAAAAATACGGCTCGATTCGTCGAGATCAAAGTCAACCCAAACCCGCGGCATGGCGGCGCGCGCATGACCGCGCCAAACATCATCGAAGACATGGCGCGTCTCGATTGGGTCGGATGCCCCGTATGGAACGTCACCGGCGCCGGCGACCTGACACTGGCCGGATGGCTGCATTAGAGCGCCAGACGAGAGTTATCGTTCCGTGCTCGCAATCCTACCCTGGCATAGCCAGAACCAAGCGAATCCGAATCCATGCCCGCTTTAGCGGGCTGAACGGGTTGCCACCGGCTTCAGCCGGTGGTCAGCGATCCCTTGGTTTTCTTATGAGCGCGCTTCAGCGCGCTTTTCGGCCTTTGGCTTCAGCCCTTTCCCCGTCCGTGAATTTCTCTGTGGTCTCTGTCTCTCTCTCTCTCTGCGACAAAGAATTTTGAGATGTTCTTGGCCCCCTTGGCGTCTTGGCGTCATGAATTTCTCCGCCGAATTTGTAGCGGATTAGATTGCCGTTTCAACTCTGATTCGGCTAAAAAGGAGCGGGGATCAACCGATCCCTGGCAATGGGGTCTGCCATAACCGCCTCACCGGCTGATGACTCCTGGCACAATTCATTTCGTTCGAGCCGGGAGTTTTTCCGATGATCAAGATTTTGCTTCTTGCCCTGGGCGGAAGCCTGGGAACGCTGGCGCGCTACGGCCTGTCGTCGTTCGTCAATCAGGTCCACGGCGGCCCCTTCCCGATGGGCACACTGCTCGTCAACATCACCGGGTGTTTCGTGATCGGCTTTTTGATGGAGCTGTTTCAGTCGAAGCAGGTGGGCACGGCCGAGCTGCGCGGTTTCGCGACGATCGGTTTTCTCGGCGCGTTCACGACGTTCTCGACGTTCAGTTACGAGACCAGTTCGTTGTTTCGCGTCGGCCACTGGCGCACCGGAACCGCCAACCTCGCCGCGAGTGTGATCCTCGGCCTGGCCGCCGTCGAACTCGGCGCCGCCACCGCCCGCGCGCTGAGATAAAATTCGCCACGCAAAAACGCAAAACGGCAAAACCCGCTCGTAGTTTGTCAGTGGGAATGTGCGTCGCTCCTATCAGGCTGTTGAAATAGTCCCGCAGGGACGGCCGCTTTCAGCCCGCCACGGCAGTGGCGGGTAAAGGACCCAATAAAATCGCGAGTCCCGGAGGGACGACCGAACACGCCATTCGGATAAAATTCGTTTTTCAAACACCCTGCTACAGGGCTCCGATCAAAATATATGCCGCTTGACCCAGGGTTGTGTTCGCAACAGCCTCGCTCCACCCTGGACTACTATCCGTCGGAATCTTGTTTTTCTAACAAGATTTTATGGTCTCCCCTTGGTGTCCGGCGTGTTGCGCGCAACAGCTTTTTGCGCTGCCCGCTTTAGCGGGCTGAACGGGTTGCCACCGGCTTCAGCCGGTGGTCAG
>JAJFUE010000024.1 GCA_021372575.1 bacterium
CCGCGAGTACCTCGCCCGTATAAATATTCGTCCAGCTCTGCCCCGCGGCGTCGGGCGGGAGGTTGATCCGCGTCTCGCCCCATACCTCGCCGGTCGGCGGCCGCTCCTGGCCGCGCGTGAGCGTTGCCACCAAACGCGGCACGACCGCGATCAGCTCGCCCAGGCCGTCGCGCCGCATGAACGCGACGACGTGCCGCTCCTCGTCGCCCACCGCGCCGATCGGATCGTATCCGCCGTCGCAAAACAGCCGCTCGTGTTCCTTCCTCAGCGCCAGCGCCCGCAGGATCACGTAGAGCTTGACCGCGCCGGTCTCGATCTGCTGCACGAGCCGCTCGGCGAGCGTCCCCAACTCGCCCCCGTCGATCGCCTCGCGCAACCGGTCGAGCTCCCTGCGCCGTGTCTCGAAATCGACCGGCCGCCGGTTGTCCGGATCGACCATGCTCAGCTCCCACATCTCGCTCCCCTGGTAAATATCCGGCACGCCCGGCGACGCCAGCCGCAGCAGCAATTGGCTCAGCGAATTGAACCGGCCGAAATACGCCACGTGCCGCGCGAACGCCCCAATGTCGCTGATGATCGGGTTGCGCCTGGTGTTGTCAAGCACGCGATCGACGAACCGCGCAAGAGCCTTGTCGTAGGCCTCATTTGCGCTGATCCAGCTCGTGTGCACCTTGGCTTCCTTCACGGCTTTCTGCATGTAGGCAAGGATGCGCTCGCGGAAGCGGTCGAACGCCTCGCTGCCGGGCGGCTCGGGCGGCCACGCGCCGACGAGCGTCTGATACAGCAAATATTCGTCGTTGCGGTCGGGCGCGGCCCGGCCGTCGATGATCGTCTTGCGCGGCGCGTTCCTGTGGCTCCACCGCCCCAGCGCCGCGCGCCACGGTCCCGGCATCTCCGACAGCACCGCGATGCGCGCGCGCACGTCCTCCGAGCGCTTCGTGTCGTGCGTCGAGCCGGCCAACATCGTCTGCGGCCAATACCGCCGCCGGTCGATGTTGTGCGCGTGGAACTCCTCGCGCGGCACGCCGAACCGGTCGGGCCGCCCGCCGACCTCGTTGAGCGTCACCAGCCGGTTATAGACATAAAGCGCGGTGTCTTCATAACCCTTGGCCATGACGGGTCCGGCCACCTGCTGGAATTTCATCACGAACTCGAGCATGTCCCGGTGCAGCGCCGGCGGGAAATCGTTGAGGTTCCTGAGCAGCAACGTGTCGCCGATGAAGTCGAACACCGCCGCCGGCAGCCGCTCGTTGCGCCGCCGCGCCTCCTCGATGGCGCCCTCGACGTAGCCGCGGTCGCGTTGCGAAATCTCCGGCGCGCGCGTCGTGATGTAGGTGCGATAGACCGGAAGCCCCGCGATGATCTCGCGCAGCGCGAACCTCAGGCCGCCCAGCGTGAAGTCGCGCGTGCGCCGGTTCTTCCGCGCGATCCGCGCCAGCTGCATCGCCAGCGTGCCGACTTCGCCCGCGAACGACACCCGCATCGTCGTGCGCTTGGCGTCGTTGACGATCTCCGGGAACCACAGCCGCTCACCGGTGAAGTGCGCATACGCCCGGTCCAGCGCGCGCCGGTTCGCGCCGTCGATCGCCAGCCCGTCGGCCACGCGCAGAAAGTCGTAGCCCGTCGTCCCCTCGGCCATCCAGTCCAGCGGCAGCGGCTCGTCCTGGCCGAGGATTTTCTCCACGACCACGTACATCGGCCACGGCTCGATGCGCCCGTCCCGGCGCGCCCCGGTGCGCCCGTCCAACCAGTCGCCGATCACGTGCCGCAACCCCTCGGCGTCATCCGCCGGCCCGCGTTCGGCCATGTATTTCCGGATGACCGCGTGCGTCTGCAGCCGCCGCAGGTACTGCGCCGGATCCCACAGGCCGTCGGGGTGATCGACCCGCAAGCCATCGACAATGCCATCGCCGATCAACTTCAAGATCAGCCCGTGCGTCGCCTCGAACACCTCGGCCAGCTCGACGCGCACCGCTGCCAGCGTATTGATTTCAAAGAACCGCCGGAAGTTGATCTCCTCGCCCGCCACGCGCCAGAACGCCGGCCGCCACGATTGCGCCTCGATGAGCGCGTCGAGCAGGTTGAAACTATCCGGCTGCTCGACGGTCCCGTTGAACGCCTCGATCGAGGCGTCGAGCGCCTTGTGGAACGCGTCGCACGTCTCGGCCAGCGCCGCGATGCGCTTCTTCACGATCTCCTTCTCGCGGTGCCGCTCCGCGATTTTCTCCGGCGGCAGTTCCGCCGGCGGCGGCAGGTGCCCGATCGCCGTCACGATGCTCAGCAGCTCCGTCACCGGCTCGCTCTCCTCGCCGAGCTCGCGTTTGAGATCGTCGATTTTGTAAGTCAGCACCGGTGCGATCGTGTGCTCCGCGAGCGGCAGCCGGAAGCCGTAATAATGAATGGCGAACGCGCCGCCCTCGCGCGACAACCTGAACTTGCCCGCCTCCAGTACCTTGCCGTATTGGTCCTCCAGGATCGGCAGCACGATTTTGTCCTCGAGCTCGCGCGCGATCGGCCGCCAGTCGATGTCGAAATTGCGCGCCACGCTCGACGCCGGCCCGTTCTCCAGCACGTCCTGCCACCAGCCGTTGGCCGGGTCGGCGATCCCCATGTGGTTCGGGACGATGTCGAGGATCATCCCGAGCCGGTTCGCGCGCAACGACTCGACAAGCCGCCCGAGCGCCTCCTCGCCGCCCAGGTTCGGATTGATCGTGTTGTGATCGACGATGTCGTAGCCATGCGTGCTTTCCGCGCCCGCCATCAGCAGCGGCGACGCATACAAATGACTCACCCCGAGCTTCGCCAGGTAATCGCACAGCTCCGCGGCCGACCCGAGCGTGAACTCGCGCGTGAACTGCACGCGATACGTCGCCCGCGGCGGGCACGACCGCCGCGCCAGCCCGTTCAGCCATTCGTTGATCTCGCTTGCGACAATCGCCATCAGGTCACCTTTACCCACAGGATTTCGCCGATCTTGCGGAACACGTCGAGCCAGCGCCGCGCGGCCTCGTCGCCCCGCATTGACCTGTATTTGAATTCGTGCCGAATCGTCTGCGCCATGCTCCAGTAGTTGTTCTGGATCTCCCAGATGTTGACTTCGAACGGCAGGCTCCCGATCAGCGCGAGCTCGCTTTCGAAATTCGAAAGCAGCTCGACATTCCCCGGATCCTCCAACACCGCCTTCTGCAGGCGCTCGAGCCGCCGCCGGAACCCGATCTCCAGCAACTCCCTGTTCAGTGAGACATTGCTGCGTGCGGCCGTCTGCAGCAAATCCTTGATCCGCTCGTGATTGAGCTGCTCCTGTTCGAACGCCTCGTTGAGCAGGCTGGTCAGGGCATACTCGGCCACCGTCTGGAACGGCCTCGGCAACGGCATGTACAAATCGGTGATGAACCGCATCATCGGAGCGTTCTGCTCATACTGCCGCCGATACATCGACTCGATGTCGGCCAGGTTGTCCTTGAGGACCGTGTTCAGGATCGCGCGCTGCTCGTCGCGGAACAGCGACCGGAGCGAATACGTCCCCGCCGCGAAATTGCCGTCGAGATATCGGATCAGCTCGGGAAGGTCGGCACGGTCGAATATCGAATCCAGTTCGCCGCCGAGCTTCTGGTAGGCTGCCTCATCCTTGTATTGCCGCACGCCTCCATAGACGTTGTGTTCGCCCAGGTGCAACACGGCGTAGCTCAGATCGGCCGTGTTGCGCGTGATCTGTGAAACCACCTGCGCGTGGCCAACGCACATCCGCATGCGCTCCCTCTCATAGAATTTCGCGTGCAGCCTGTTCACGTTGAAGCAGTAGATCGAGGCCTTGTCGTCGTAGTCGCGGAACATCGAGCTGACGGCGTAGTGCGCGCCGACCTTCGGCAGGTCGATCACCGACGGCTTGACGAACTTGATGTATATCCCGCGCCCGTCCTTGTGCTCGGCAATGTTGCTTTGGGCCAGTTCGAGCTTCTTAAGAAAATTCTCCTCGTAATCGCCGAGCCCAAGTTCGCCGGCCAACTGCACGACCCGGCCCGCATACATGATGACCTGCGTCGTCTCGATGCCCGACAACTCGTCGAAAAACCACCCGCAGCTCGTGTACATCATCATCGCGTGGCGCTGCAGTTCGAGCGCCTGAAGCACCCCGGCCTTTTCACGCTCCTGCAACGGCCGGCTCTGGTGCGCTTCGAGGAAAACGTCGAGGTTTTGATCGGAGCGGTCGAGGATGTAATGGATGTAGTCGTCGCGCGCCGCCCACGGATCGCGCAGAAACTGGCCGGCGAACTTCTCATACGCCGGCGCGATCGTGTCGCGCAGCCAGTCCAGCGCCGTGCGCAGCGGCAGCCGCCACTGCTGGCTCCACTCGCCGTGGCCGCCGCTGTTGCAGCCGCAATTGGCGCGCCACCGCTCGATGCCATGGATGCAGCTCCAGCTTGAATTCTCGTGGATCCGGACCTCGTTCGTCGGCGGGTATTTCTCCAGATACCAGCCGTAATTGATCAGCGTGGCGATCTTGTTTCTCTCAATGAAGTTGAGGGCATAAGAAAGCGCCATCTCGCCGCGGTGATGGTGGTGGCCATACGTCTCGCCGTCGGTCGCGATGTGGACGAGCTGGTTGTGCTGCCGCGAGTCGATGAATGCGCCGGCGAGCCGGCCGGCGAATCTTTCTCCGCTGGCCAACAGGTCCTCGAACGCGATCGCCAGCGAGATCGGCCCGTCGTAAAAAAAGATCGCGATCGTGCGCCCCGACGGCAGCGCGCACTCGTAGGCTTGCGTCGGGTCGATGCCGCCGTTGGCGTCCTGCCACTCCTCCTTGCCCTTGTTGCGAACCTGCGCCGCCTGCCGCGGCGCCAGCACGGCAAATTTGATCCCCGCCGCCGCCATCATGTCGAGGCTCTCCAGATCGACGGCGCATTCGGGCAGCCACATCCCCTCCGGCTCGCGCCCGAACCGGTGCGTGAAATCGCGGATCCCCCACAGGACCTGCGTGTGTTTGTCGCGCGGGGTGTTGAGCGGCATGATCGAATGATTGTAGCACTGCGCCATCGCCGAGCCGTGGCCGCCAAAACGCGCCATGCTGTCGCGGTCGGCCGCGATGACCGCGGCGTGAACGTTCGGCGCGCACCCTTCGATCCACGACAGAAGCGTCGGGCCAAAGTCGAAGCTGATCCTGGCGTAATTGTTGACGATCTCATCGATGCGCCCATCGCCGTTGAGGATGCGGCTCGTCGCGTTGGATTCATAGCACTCCGACGTGATGCGCTCGTTCCAGTCGTGGTATGGGAACGCCGAGTCCTGAAGCTCGATCGCCTCCAGCCACGGGTTCTCGCGCGGCGGCTGATAAAAGTGCCCATGAATGCAAATGTATCGCTCGCTCACAATTGCTGACTCCTCATTTTCGCCGCTCAATTCGTGCTCGTGCTCGTAATCGTAATCGAACCCACCCCGCCCCGCTTTCGGTATGCAAATGATTCCGCGTTCACCGAGGCCCGAAGGGCCGGCAGGCTGTAGTCGGGGATGACCAACGGGAACCCCCGGGCAACGATCGAAATCCTCAAGCCCCGAAGGGGCGACAGAGATTCATGCGCCCTATTCTGCCGCCCCTTCGGGCCTGGCCGAACTTGAAGTCCAAGTACAATCATCGTTTGTTCACCAAACAACTTATTCCTTTTTTTTCAGCGCCTTCCGTACTACTATCCGTCGGAATCTTGTTTTTCTAACAAGATTTTATGGTCTCCCCTTGGTGTCCGGCGTGTTGCGCGCAACAGCTTTTTGCGCTGCCCGCTTTAGCGGGCTGAACGGGTTGCCACCGGCTTCAGCCGGTGGTCAG
>JAJFUE010000037.1 GCA_021372575.1 bacterium
CGGGGTTGCTGAACCGGCGGGATTTTGGGGCCGATCGATTCGGCGAGATCCATCGCGTCCAGCACGAGGATGTCCTCAAGCTCGGGGCTGTAGGGCCGGCGGTGCGGGTTGGTGAAGACCTCGTAGCCGCCGGCGGTGATCTGGCCCTGGCCGGGGACGTAACCGTGCATCGGGCCGGTGTAGCCGGTGACCATGACGTTGTTGCCGCGGAGCTGGTCCTTGATGCGCAGGCCGATGGGGGCGCAGATTTCGCCGCTCAGGCCGACGTGGATGAACTTGTCGCCGATGCGCACGCAATAGATGTCGGCCGGCTGCGTGACCTTGTATTGGCCGTTCTCGTCCATGGAGGCCAGGATGTATTTCGCCATGCGCGCCATGCGGCGGCGCGGCCCGGACAGCGGCTTGGCCGGGTCGAGCCTGGAATCCTTGTCGATCCACCGGCCGCCGCTTTCCCATGCCGACAGGACGGGCAGCTCGATGACCGCGCTTTTGCAGCGGATCGGGCCGGTGATCTCGTCCATCGGGGCGGCCAGGACCTTGCAGACGGAGTCGGCGAGGCGCTTGCCGACGCCTGAGGTTTCCTCGATCGTGGTTTTCAGCTTGTCCTTGAACAGGAAACGGTTTTGGGGCGAAGGGGTGTCGGGCTTGGCGTCGCCGGCGGTCCCTTGGAGGAAGAGCGCCGTGACGCCGAGGCGTTTCTTGAGCTCGGCCTGGGCAAAGCCCGCGTAATCGCCGCCGAGCATCGTCAGGTCCATGGCGCTCGGGTGGCAGCCGTAATTGAAGGTGAGCGCGATGGGGCGGCCGTTGCGGCCGACCGCCTTGAGGACGACGACTTCGTGGTCGTGCGTACCGTAGGGATTGATCTGCCAGACATCCTCGCCGGTGATGTCGCGGCCGCGCCGGCTGATGCCGGCATTGGTGCAGCCGCGGCCGAAGAACAGGCGGGCTGGTTGGGCGTTCGTGAGGGCCTCGCCGACGACCTTGATTGTTTGGGCGATCAGGATGGCCTTGAATTTTTCGTCATTGACGGCGGGGCCGGAATGGGTGTGCGAGGCAACGAAGATGACCTGGTCGGGAGCCAGGCCGTGGCGCCGGCTGAGCTCGGCCTGGATGGCCCCGATGATGCTGTCCGGATCGCTGGAGCGGCCGAAGGTGATGATGTCGCCCATGACATAGACAATTTTATTTTTGCCATCGTCGATCGTCATGGCGCGAACGAGCAGTGGCTGGTAGGCGCCCTTGGATTTGGCGTGCTTGCGGGAGGACCAGCCGGCCAGCTCGATCGGCCAGGTTGGGGTGATGTCGGCTTCGGCCGCGCCGATGCGATACGGCAGCGCGGCGCCGACGGCAACGGCCGGCTCCTTGCCGAGCGGCTTGCCGGCGACGGCCTTGAGGCTCGCGCAGCCCGTGAGCCGGGTCAGAATCGATCCGGCCAGAATGGCCCCGAGGCTTCCCTGAAGGAAGCGGCGGCGGCTGGGGGTGCATTCGCGCATATCGTCGGAGGGGGGATTTTCCTGCGATACCATAGGTCTTGAAATCCTTTAAATGATCGACATGTGAGAAATTGACTCGCCATGTCCTTTGCTAACAAGAGGTTGAATAGAACCAGTTCTTCGCGAGCAACAATGTGGTCGGATAATCTGTGCAGCCTCGTCCAGATAGGTAATCTGAACCCGAATGGAAGAAGTGTCAATGGCGGAAGTGGGGATGGGGACATAACGATAGAGAGGGTTCGATTACGATTACGATTACGATTACGAGCACGAGTACGGGGACGTGGACGATTCCCGATCCACGATCCGCAATTGACAGTTGCCGGGGCGGGATGCTAGACATGTAAGGTTTATTGTGTCCGCTGGATAGCGTTGCACGGGACGCCCGCTGAAAGGATCTGACGATGTTGAGCATATGGCCCCAGGCGATGATTTTGGCCGCGACGACCGCCCCGACGGCGGGGCAAGGCACTGCCCAGGGAGATCAGGGCAAAGTCATGTTGTTTGCCTTCGCCTTGATCGCGGTGGTGTTTTGGCTGCTGATCCTGCGGCCGCAGAAGAAGGAACAGGTCAAGCGCGAGCAGATGATGGACAGCCTGGGCAAGGGCGACAAGGTCATGACCAACGGGGGGATGCTCGGGACGATCGAGAGCGTCGATAAGGCCAAGGGGACGGTGATGATCACGGTTGCGCCGAAGGTATCGATCGAGTTCAACCGGGCGGCCGTGGCCAATATCGTGCAGAAGAAGGGCAAGCCGGCCGGCGAAAAGGCCGAGGCCGAAGAGAAGAAGAGCGAGAAGTAATTCGGTCGCGGACGGCATTTCGTCGTTGTGATTTGCCTTGTTTCATCCATAATGGGTAACCAGTGGGATCGCGTGAAGCCCCGGGGATGGGGGCATCGCCGGTCCGTTTTCGAATGTCAACACGACCAGCGCCAAACAGGGCGCCATTTCAGGGGGATTGAAGTCCAAACATGAAACCGGTCACCAACCTGCGTATTCTGCTGATCGCTGCAGTCGCACTCGTTTCGATTATTCTGACGATCCCGACGGTGCGCTACTACTCGCACCTGAGCGAGCAGAATCTCTACAACCCAATCCTGCAGAAGAAGCCGGACGCGCCGGCGCCCCCCGAAGCCACCGACACCGTCAAATACACCCAGTGGGCGACGAAATACCCGGAAGCCGCGGCGTGGTACAAGAAGAACACCGCCGCGCTGGAGTGGGAAAAGAAGGATGAGGCGCTGCGCGAGAAGGCGATTCCGCTGGGCTTGGACCTGCTCGGCGGCGTCGATGTCGTGCTCAGGGTCGATCCGAACAAGGCGATCCAGGGCGACGTGGATCGGCTGCGCATGAGCGTCATCGACAGCCTCGAGAAGCAGAAAATCCAGGCGACGGCCGACATGGTCAAGGATCAGCCGGCGTTTACGCTGAAGCTCGCCAACAAGGCCGACTCCCGCAAGGCCGCCAATATCCTCCAGGACTACAAGAATTCGCTGACGGGTGACTTTACCGACGCGGCGCTTGCCGCCGGGGCGGTGACCTTCACGATGCCGACCGATCAGGCGCAACAGAAGCTGAGCGGGACGATGGACGGCGTGCGCAAGGCGATCTCCGAACGCGTCAACGCGCTCGGCGTGACCCAGCCGCGCATCTCGCGCGTCGGCGACACCCAGATCCGCGTCCAGGTCCCCGGCGTGAAGGACCCGATCAAGCTGATCAACACGGTGATCAAGCCGGCGGCCCTCGAGTTCCGGCTCGTCAACCCGCGCAACAGCGAGCTGATCGATTCGAGCACGGGCAAGCTCAAGCCGGGCGCCACGCTGCCGCCCGGAACCGAACTGTTCACGGCGCGCGACACGCGGACCGACAAGAAGACCGGCGAGCTGGTCTCCAAAACCTATGACATCATCCTGGCCGACAAGCCCGTGCTGACGGGGCGCGACATCCGCAGCGCCACGGTCGATTACGATTCACAGAAGATGGACATCGTGGTCGATCTCGTCCTCGGGCCGGAAGGGGCGAGGATTTTCGGCGACGTGACGGCCAAGAACCAGGGCCATCAGCTGGCGATCGTTCTGGACAACATCGTGCGCTCGCACCCGAACATCAACGAGGCGATCCGCGGCGGGCGCGCCCAGATCAGCGGCGGCTTCACGAACGAGGAAGCCACTGAGCTGAGCCAGGTGTTGAAAGCCGGCGCGCTGCCGGCGGACCTGGAGATCGAAAGCAACCAGACGGTCGGCGCGAGCCTCGGCGGCGACTCGATCGCGTCGGGCGTGAAGGCGCTCGTCATCGGCACCATCGTCGTCAGCGCGTTCATGATCGTCTATTACAGCACGGCCGGCGTGATCTCGATTATCGCGCTGATCCTGAATGTCCTGATCATTCTGGCCATCATGGCGCTGTCGCGGGCGACGCTGACGCTGTCCGGCATTGGCGGCATCCTGCTGACGATCGGCATGGCGGTCGATGCCAACGTGCTGATTTACGAACGCATCCGCGAGGAACTGCGCAACGGGCGGCCGATGCGCCAGGCGATCGGCCTGGGCTTCAACCGCGCCTTCGCCGTCATCCTCGACTCGAACCTGACCACCTTGTTGACGGCGCTCGTCCTGTTGCAGTTCACCGAGGGCTCGGTGTTCGGCTTCGCGCTGACGACGACGTTCGGCCTGATCGCGAACCTGTTCACCGGCCTGACCGTGACCTACACGATCTGCGCGCTGTGGTTCAGCTGGCGCGGCCACCTGAGCCTCGGCAAGATGTCGATCTTCCACAGCCCGAACTTTGATTTCATCAAGGCGCGCCTGGTTACGATCCCGGGCTCGTGGATCGTGATCATGGTGTGCCTGGTGCTTGTGTGGAGCCAGGGCGGCCTGAAGATGGGCGTCGATTTCGCCGGCGGCATGCGTCAGGAAATCGCGTTCGAGCCCGATAAGCCGGTCAAGATCGAGGACCTGCGCAAGACGGTCGAGGAAGCCAAGCTGCCCGACGTGCGCGTCCAGGAGATCCTCGGCAAGAAAAACACGTATCTGATCGACGTCGGCCTGCTCAAGACGACCGACCCGAAGATCAGCGACCTGACCTACACGGGCCAGGTGCTTGACGGCCAGCTTGCGGCCAAGTATTCGAACCCGGACAAGACGGCGCAATACAAGGTTTCCGCGGCGCAGGGCTTCGGTTCCGAGACCGCCAGCGGATTCACGTGGCTGGCGTTGACGGTCATCATCCTGTCGGCCATCGCGGAAGGCATTTACCTGTGGTTCCGGTTTGAGCTGGCATTCGGCGTCGCGGCGGTTATCGCGCTCGTTCACGACCTGCTGATGGTCGCGCTGATCTGCACGCTGTGGAAGGTGCAGATTTCGCTCGACGCCGTGGCCGCGTTCATGGTCCTCATGGGCTTCTCGGTCAATGACACGATCGTGATCTTCGACCGGATCCGCGAGAACACGCGCACGGTGTTCGGCAAGGATTTCGGCGAGCTGTGCAACATGTCGATGAACCAGTCGCTGAGCCGGACGATCATCACGTCGGGCACGGTGTTCCTGGCGTCGCTCGTGCTGCTGCTGGTCGGTGGCGAGGGCCTGAGCACGTTCGCCAAGATCATCACCGTCGGCGCGATCGTCGGCACGTATTCGTCGGACTTCATTGCCGCCCCGCTCGTTTATGAATGGAACCGCTTCAAGGGCAACCGGCTCGCGGTCGCGCTGGCTTCCAAGAAGAAACGGGTCGAGGCCGCCAAGCCGATCGGTCGGCCGACGACGACGCAGCGGCCCGGGACGGCCAAGTAAGTGCTGAGTGCTGAGTGCTGAGAGAAAACGAATGAGGCACGGCTCGATCGCTGTGCCTCATTTGTTATTTCTATCAAGTGATTTGCCGGGCAATATACGCTTCACTTTGACAATGAAAGCCGCATTATTTAAATTGCCAAGTCATTCCTTGATCCAGAGGTGGGGTCCATGTTTTTCTTTTACGTCGATGAGTCAGGCACTCTCGATCCCGACTGTAATCCGATTGTCGGTTTGAATGGATCATCACGATCCAAGGAACATCTATATGTTTTGACCGCGGTTTCGTTATTTGATCATCGATGGCATGGTTTTGAAAAAACAATCAATCGGCAGAAACGCGCGTTGATCGATCTGATTCAAGAACGGACCGGAATGAGATTGGATTTGTCCGATTGCGAAATAAAATCAACATGGGTGCGGATCCCAAAAGAACGCGCGAGGCATCGATTTCTTTCACAATTGGCGAATCAGGAATTAACGGACTTGTGCGATTTATTCTATCGGCAGCTTGCATATCATCGGATGCAGGTATTTTGTGTGGTGCTCGATAAAAGGTATCTGGCTGATCATATGGATCAGGCGAAGATACATAGAAAAGCATGGGAATTATTGCTCGAGAGAATTGAAGAATTCATGAGGATTCACAATCCCAGCCATCAGGCGCTCTTGATTTGCGATGATGTTTCGATTCAGGCGAATCGATCCCTGGCACTGAAACATGCGTATCTTTTGGAGAATGGAACAAAGCGTGATTTATGGTTGAAGCATATTTGTGAGATGCCGCATTTTGTCAGAAGCGAATTATGTAATGGCGTCCAATTAGCCGATCTTGTGGGTTACAATTTTTATCGAACTTTCAGGGATCAGAATACATCTTACCCGTTCATGTTGAAGGTTTTGAAATATCTTTGGTCCCCTTCGAGCAATCAAGTCAACGATCCAAAAGGATTATATGTATTTCCTGGAGAGAGCCCGTTGCGCGAACTCAGGGAAGAACTTGGTAGAAAAAGGGCTCAATCTCAAATTGAGACGAGCCCTTAAAAATGAAGTCCGGCGGGGCGAACCCTATCCAGCCGACAAGCGGCACCGGACACAAACCTATATTTAATCATCGGTCAAGACCGGGAATCTGTCAATACCTTGTTAGCATATTGTTCGCATATTATGATCAGATTCATATCTATACGTTGGCAGTGTAAAAATGGCAGCGACAGAATTTATTGAAAACGACGATTTGATTGTTGCGCGGGCGACGGCGGCGGGGGCGGGCGCGGTGGCGATCGTGCGCATCGATGGCAATGGGGCGGGCGAGCTGACGCGGCAATTGTTCCGGCCGCGGGCGGGGCGCGGTCCGGTCGAGCGGCCGCGGCGGATGGTGTTTGGGCAGTGGGTGGAACCGGTGGGCGGCGAAGTTCTGGACGAGGGGCTGTGCGCGTTTTTCGCCGGGCCGAATTCATACACGGGAAACGATTTGGCGGAGTTTTATTGCCACGGCGGGCCGGTGCCGTCGCGGCGGCTGATCGAAGCCGCGCTGGCCGGCGGCGCGCGCATGGCCGAGCCGGGCGAGTTCACGCGGCGTGCATTTTTGAATGGCCGCATGGACCTGGCGCAGGCCGAGGCCGTTGCCGACATCGTCGCCGCGCAGACCGACGAGGCGGCGCGGCTGGCCCGCGCGCAACTTTGCGGGGCGCTTTCCGGGCGCATCGGCAGGCTCATCGACCAACTGGTCAACGTCGCGGCCGAGATCGAGGCGCGGATCGATTTCCCCGAGGAGGACATCGGCGAGGCCGATCACGATCGGCTGGCGAGCGCGATGGACGAAGCCGCCTTGGAGATCGACGGGCTTTTGGCGACCGGCCGGCGCGGAAGGTTGCTGCGCGAGGGGGCGCGCGTGGCGCTTGTCGGGCCGCCCAACGCCGGGAAATCGAGCCTGCTGAACGCGCTTGCGCGCCGCGAGCGCGCGATCGTCACGCCGCACCCCGGCACGACGCGTGACGTGATCGAATGCACGATCGACCTGATGGGGCTGCCGGTGACGCTGATCGACACGGCGGGGCTGCGCGACAGCTCGGATCCCGTGGAGCGGATCGGCATCGAGCGCGCGCGGGGAGAGGTCGCGTCGGCCGACGTGGTGATTCTGGTTCAGGATTTGACCGATCCCAATCGCGGTGAATGGACGGACGAATCGATCGTCGATCGAACGCCCGACTTGGTTGCGATGAACAAGGTTGATGCGATTGAATGCGGAATGCGGAGTGCGGAGTGCGGAGTGGAAAATTCATCATTCATCACTCATCATTCATCATTCATTTCGGCTGTTCGCGGCGACGGCCTGCCGGAGCTTGAGCGGGCGCTTCACGAAAAATTGCTGGCCGGCTCCGGCGGAGGCGACGCGAATCTCGCGGTCAACCTGCGCCAGGCCGGCCAGCTTTCAAGTGCCGCGGCCGCGCTGGGCCAAGCCCGCGCGTCGTTTGCGGCCGGGGCCGCGAGCGAGCTCGTGATGGTCGATCTGCGCGAGGGGCTCGAGAGCCTCGGCGCGATTCTCGGCCGCGACACGGGCGAGGCGATTTTGAATCAGATATTCAGCACCTTCTGTCTGGGGAAATAGCGCTTACTGTTCTTCCTCTTCCTCTTCTTCCTCTTCCAGGTCGGCAAGATCCTCGTAATCCTCGGATTCTTCCTCCTCCTCTTCTTCTTCCTCGAGTTCCTCTTCTTCTTCGTCCTCGAACTCCTCTTCCGGCTCCTCGTCCTCGTCTCGTTTGCGTGCCATAGTTCTACCTCGGCAGAATTTTGAATCTTGGATCGCGATAACCCAATTATACCCTTGGCCTCCCCAGAACCAAAAAAAATCACATTGGGTGATTTAGGCGTGAGCGAGTGACGTGGTTTTCAATTATTAGAGCGAGTGCCAAAAGTCTTGCGGCAATCGCCGTAATCGAGACGGGGCTCGGTTTCGAAGTTCGGTGCTGATTCGATTACGATTACGATTACGAGCACGAGCACGAGCACGAACCGATAACTTTCGTCAAGCGCTCTAATCAGTTCGGGATCACCGAAGACGTTTTGGATCCAATAGGCGTGCGGCGTGCAGAATGGTAAGGATTTCAACGAGATTTGATTTAAACCGATAGATGATTCGGTACTTTCCGAGAATCAGTTCGCGGTAAGCGGGTTCAGCCATTTGTTCATCCTGTCCTTAACCTCTTGATGAGAGACCGTTTCACCGCGATCAGCCTGTGCAATCCCCTTTTCGATCTTTGCCAGCATTAAAAGACGCTCCATGGCATCTTCGATGGTGGCGTCGTCGGGGAGTTGCTGGACGGTTTTGAGGACTTTTTCTTTTGCAGTCATGGCTGCGACCTCTTGGAACCTAATGGTTTATTACATCAGTAATTCGGGGAGATATCAAGATGGGAGGGAAGAGGCGTAAACAGGCTTGATCGCGTCTATCGGTTGAACCATCATTGGTTTTGACGAAAAAGGATCAGCCGATGAGGAATTTGCTGAAAGGTTTAAGTTTTCGGGGGAAATGGCGGAAGCTCGCCTTAATTATCGCGGTGATCGGCCTGTTCGAATGTGGCCGGCAAGCCTATGTATTCGTCAGCACCACAATTGAGCTTCGATCATACCTACGAACCCATCGCATCACGCAATGCCCCAACGGCCACGCGACGCTGAGCTGGCGACCGATGGAAACGTGGGGTAAATTTTATTTCAGAAGCTACGAGTTTGGCGTCATACCACGCTTCGAATCCTGGGCGTATATTTCGTCGAAAACGCCGGCGTATTACCTCGAATGCGACGCGTGCGGATTCGTTTATTTTCTGGACAGCCGCCAATGGGCACGCGAATCCAAAAAAAACACGGGGTTTCCTTTTCCCTGGAGCGGGCCTATTGCCAAACCACCTTTTCCAGCAACCGGCGGCGAAGGGTTTGCGATGATCTGCACGTCCGGCACGGTCATCAGAGAAGAGGCAGACATAGAATTCCAGTATCCCAGCGACCGGTGGAATGAGGTTCTTAGACCTTACAAGGATTGGGTGACGAGTGCCGGATTGCCAATTGGACCAACAGGATTTGAGAGAAAGGGAAACGCCGCGAGATTTTATTCAAATACCCCAAAGCAGCATGTATCGATCAAACTGATCAACAAGCCTGAAGGCTCGGAGAATTTTATTTTCGTCATGGTTGTCGATCATCAGCCTTTGGTGCCCTATTCCCAAATCGAAGTGTCCAAACCCGATTACCCCACTTATTACCAAGTGCATCCCATTGGGGCCGCGTGGATCGAACTGCGCTGGAAATGGGACAAATGGACGACCCACTGAACCGGCCTGACAACCGAAATCACCTTGAACCTATCTTTGGCTTGGGCCATCATCAAAAACCGTATCCAGCTTACGCCGCCGACGGCGGTATGAGAGGCAGTGCGATGGCGATTTATCATTTGAAGGGCGGCCGGGTGATCGATCCGGCCAGCCGGCGCGACGAGAAGGCCGACCTGTGGCTGGTCGATGGCAAGGTCGCGACGAAGGACCCCGGCCGCAAGGCCGACAAGGTTTTGAACTGCAAGGGCAAGCTCGTCACGCCGGGGCTGATCGACATGCACGTGCACCTGCGCGAGCCGGGCCGCGAGGACCGCGAAACGATCGCCACCGGAACGCGCGCGGCCGCCGCGGGCGGCGTGACCAGCGTCTGCGCCGTCCCCAACACGGATCCGATCATTGACACGCAGACGGGCGTGAAGTTCATCCTGTCGCGCGCACTGTCGGACGCCGTCGTGAACGTCTATCCCTACGCGGCGCTCACGCGGGGCCAAAGGGGCGAGGAACTGGCCGAGCTCGGCGACCTGCTCCAGGCCGGGGCCGTCGCGTTCACCGACGACGGCCATCCGATCATGAACAACCGCGTGATGCGGCAGGGGCTCGATTACGCACGGACGTTCGGCGCGCTGATCCTCGACCATTGCGAAGATTTGAACCTCGCCGAGGGCGGCGTGATCCGCGAGGGTGAACTCGCGACGCGGCTCGGGCTGCCGGGCTGGCCGGCGGCGGCGGAGACGATCCAGGTTGCGCGCGACGCCGCGCTGGCCGAATCGACCGGCGGCCGGATCCATATCTGCCACGTCAGCACGCGCGAGTCGGTGCGCATGATCCGCGAGGCCAAAAGCCGCGGCGTCAAGATTTCCGGCGAGGCCACGCCGCATCACCTCGCGCTGACGGTGGATGCGTGCGCGACGTATTCGACGAACGCCAAGATGAGCCCGCCGCTCGGGACGGAGGAAGACCGGCAGGCGCTCATCGCCGGCCTGCTCGACGGCACGATCGACGTGATCGCCACCGACCACGCGCCGCACACGACGATCGAGAAGGACTGGATGTTCATCGAGGCGCCCAACGGGATCATCGGCATGGAGACCAGCTTCGCGGTGCTCAACACGGCGCTCGTCAAGACGGGGCTGGTCCCGATCGGATTGCTGATCGAGAAAATGACAATCGCCCCGGCGCGGCTGCTCGACCTGCACAAGGGGACGCTCACCGACGGAGCCGACGCCGACGTGGCGGTGTTCGATCCGGAAATGACGTGGACGGTCGATCCGGACAAGTTCCAGTCCAAGGCGCGCAACTGCCCGTGGGCGGGCCAGGAACTGACCGGGCGGCCCGTGGCGACGTTTGTCGGCGGGCGGATCGCGTACGAGTTGGGGAAACCGGTCGGGTGAGGGAATGGGTCCTATGGGTCTTATAGGTCTTATAAGTCCTATAGGATCCATGACCTAACCTGAACAGACACATGATAGTCTGATGCATGGGCCCCAAGTGGGGCGATTCTGTTTCGTGGAGTCCATGATGCGAGGCTTGGCCATTTATTTCGCCGTTGCGATTTTCGCGATGGGGTGCGTGCAGGTGAAGCCGTTGCGCGAGCGCGTCGCGCAGCAGGAAGCCGTCATCACCAAGCTGCGCGAGGACAACGCCCAGTTCCAGAAGAATTATTACCAGATCAAGGAAATGCTCGATTCCGAGAGCGCCGACAAGGAAAAGCAGCTGTCGGGATTGCAGCGCGAACTCGATAAATCGCAGAACCTCAAGACGCAGAAGGAACGCGAGCTGAGCGACGAGCTCAATGTCGTGCGGCTTCAGTTCAAGGCGTTCCGCGAAGAGACGGCCGAGCAGCAGAAGGCCAACGAGGCCGCCGCCGAGCGGCTGCGCCAGAATGTTTCGGAACTCACGGCCGAGCGCGACGCGGCGCTCAAGAAATTCGCCGAGCTCGACGCGCAGCACCGCGTTCAACAGCAGCGGCTGGATGAAATGACCAAAGAAACGGCCGATTTGCGCGTCAATTTGAAGACCGTGCAGGCCCAGGCCGACAGCCTCGGCAAGGAGCGCGCCGCGCTTCAGCAGTCGCTTCAGGCCGAGCAGAAAACACGCGCCGACGCCGAGCAGAAGCTCAAGGCGTCGCAGGATGACAATGCGCAGGCACAGAAACAGCTTGCGGCGGCCGCGGCCGACCTGAAGGCCGCCCGCGCCGAAGGCGACCGGACCAGGCAGGAATCCAGAAAGCAGCTCGAGAAAATGAAGCGCGACCTCGACGCGTCATCAGCCGAGCGCAAAATGCTTGCGGAAAAAGCCGATTCACCGAAAATGCAGCCGCGCGCGAATGCCGCCGACGATCCTGAACTCAAGGCGGCCGCCGACAAGCTGCGCCAGCGGCTCAGCGGCGTCGAGGCGGCCAAGGGCGCCGACGTGCGCGTCGATGGCCGCGGGCTGCGGATCATCCTGCCGAGCGACCGCCTGTTCCAGGAAAAATCAATCATCCTCGCGAGCCAGGCCAAACCGGTTCTCGACCGCGTCGGCGAAGTGCTCGGCTCGTTGTCCGGCCACCCGATCAAGATCGAGGGGCACACCGACAGCGAGCCGGTTCAGGACCTGCCGTTCGTCGATAACTGGGGCCTGGGATTTGCGCGCGCCGACCGTGTTCGCGATTACCTGATGCGCTCGGCGAAGCTCAGCGCGAAGAACGTGACCGCGCTCAGCCGCGCCGACCTCGACCCGATCGGGACGACGGCCGCCGCCAACCGCCGGGTCGAGATCGTCGTCGGCAAATAATTTCAAATTTGAAAATCGACTTCCGTAAGCTGCGCGGCCGTCCATCGTTTAGCCCAGTGGCAGCTTTTGTTCGGTTTGCATGGGGCATTGGCGCAACAATAGGACTCATAGGACCTATAAGACTTATAGAGCGAGTGACAAAAGTCTTGAGGCAATCGCCGTAATCGAAATGGGGCTCGGTTTCGAAGTTCGGTGCTGATTCGATTACGATTACGATTACGATTACGATTACGAGCACGAGCACGAACCGATAACTTTCGTCAAGCGCTCTAGGACCCATGGGAATAATGTTTTTTTGGGCACAAGCACACATTCAATGCTGGAGGGGAGGAGAGTCATGGGCCGCAAACTGTTTGTTGCCGGCGCCTTGTTGATGTTGGTGATCGGGATGATTCAGCCGGTTTTTGCCAAGGCCGGCGTCGTGCACGTTGTTTTTTCCGAGGCGAACAAGGCGAAATACACGCTCGCCGCCGCCGAACGGATCGAGGCCCAGCTCAAGACGGGCGGCTTCAACGTCGATCGGATCGGCGACGCGGATGTGGCCTCGCTCAACGGGATCACCCCGGACGACGTGATCGTGCTGAGCGGCATCTACGTGATCGGTGAAGACGGCATTGCCGCGCTGACCCGGTTCGCGCAGCAGGGCGGCGGGGTCCTGTGGATTGACGCCCCGGTCGCGACCGTGCAGAACTCGGCCGCGTTGCGCAAACTGCTCGGGTGCTCGACGTTCACGGTGAGCGACTGGTCGGCCAACTACGCCGAAATCCAAACGCCCCGCCCGATCCTTTACAAGCACTTCATCAACGGCGATCACGACTTCTTCGACGCCGTCCATTGCACGGGCAATTCCGTGTGGTCGCTTTCGACTGCGTACGAGCTCGGCCGGTTCCCGCCGGTGCCAAACCAGGAGTGGGACGTGGTCAACCGCAGCCCGGTGAAGGGCCCCGGCCTGATCGACCGCATCCCCGTCGAGACGCTTAACATGGTTGGCAACGGCCGCGTGCTGCTGTTCAACTTCAAGGCGACCGAGTCGGGCCTGGCGCAGATGCGGGACATTCTCCGCCGCGCGACGGCATGGCTGCTGGCCGATGGCGATGAAGCCGCCGCGATGGCCATCCTGAACGGCAAGACAGGCGGGCCGAAATCGGCGGCGCCGAAGCGCATGGCCACGATCGAGGCCGTGGGCTCGCCGGTTGAAGAACCGCTCGGCAATCCGCAGGACTTCCGGTTGCAAATGGGCATCTTCGCGCGCACCGGCGACTATACCCCCGGCAAGACCCCGGGCATGGGCGCGTCGGCCCCGTCGATGCCGAATCTTCCGGAGCCGTCCGAACCGATGCATGACTGGCCGCGGTTCAAGCAGTTCGTCGATAACCTCAAGATGATCGGCGCGCACAGTGTCTATCTGGCGGCGGGCGGCAGCCCGGTCCAGGGACGCGATTACCTGCAGGAGTTCTGTGACGCCATGCACGCCGAGGGTCTTGGCGTGCATACCTACTCCGGCGAAGGCGGCGGCGGTCCGCGTCCGGCAGCGGCCAGTGGCGCCACGACCACCACGAGGCAGCGCGGCCGGATGCGCGGAGCCGAGGCCGCCGCGGCCAACGCGCCGCGGCAGCGCGGCCGCCAGGATGGCACGCGCGAGGGCGCGGCCGTTACCGCCGGCAACGCCCGCGATATCACCTACCGTGACCGCGAACTCACGTCGGCGACGCAGGCGCAGGCCACCACCTCCGTATTGGGCGCGAACATCCGGACGCGGCAAATCCGCGACATCTGGGTGTTCCAGGACCAGTGGGCGCAGGCGATCGAGAACCTGATCAAGCGCGACCTTGACGGCATGTGCGTCCCGCCCGACGAGTATTCCCGCCCGGCGTTCAACGGCAAGCCGACCGACGACAGCCCCGCGCCGAAGAAGTTCCGCGAGCTGACCGGCTTCGACATGCCGGCGACGCTCGGTGACGACCCGGCGAGCCGCGCGTGGTTGAAATACGGCTACGATGCGACCGCTGAGGTCTATGCCGTGTGGAACAACCTGGTCAAAGAGAAAAAGCCCAACATGCAGCGGACCAACATCATCTTTGTCGGCGAGCTGTGCTGGAACACCCGGCCGCCGATCAACTGGAGCATCATCGGCCACGCCTCCGACTGGAGCGCGTTCATGACCGATCCATACGTCGGCCTGCACCTGGACCTGCTCGACCACTGGTACGTGCCCGAGACGGTCAAGCGGCTCGCGGGTTCGACTCCCAACCATGTGGCGATGGTCACGCTGCAGAACAACCGCCTGCGCGAGTTCATGGAGCAGCTTCGGCCGCTGCATGTCTATGGCGAGGCGATCAGCTCCGTCGCGCACGGCGGCAAGGGCGTGCACTTCTTCCACTACTTCAAAATCTTCGACAACGACGGCAATCCTTACTGGGGGCGCGTCGAGAATACGCAGATGGCGTTCAGCATGATGCGCACGCTCGACAAGTGGGGCGTGATGGATGCGCAGGTCCCGCAGCAGGTCGCCCTGCTGTTCAATGAAATGGGACAGAATTACGTCTCGCTCGTCAAGGATCGCTACGTGGGCAACGGGTTCGACTCGCAACAGGCCGCGATCGACCTGCTGCTGGCCAACGGCTATCCGTTCAACATCTATAGCCTCGATCACGAAGGCGACTGGGCGGCGCTTCCCGAGTCCACGCGCGTCGTGATCGTCCCGTTCGCCTACTCGATTTCCGACAAGGCCGTCGCGCAGCTCGAAAGCCACGCGAAGGCCGGCCGCAAGATCATCCTCATGGAGCGGATGGGCGATGCCGACGAGAACGGCACGCCGCGCTCCACGCCGGCGCTCGACAACCTGCTGAAGACCTATCCGAACGTTGTCACGCGCGTGGGCGGAGAAATCATGACGGGCTACGTGACGCCCGACTTCGAGGCGGGCTTCTGCAAGACCGTCGATCAGGCGCTCGGCGACGCCAAGCTGGTTCACCTGAACCGCTACGGCAACGACATCGAGGCCACGGCGCTCGACCTCAAGGACGGCAGGAAGATCCTGTTCGCCATCAACTGGGAAAAGCAGCCCGTGCGCGTCGAGCTGGGCATCAACATGCCGAAGGGCAAATACCGCGTGACCGAGCGCAACCTCAAGGGAACGCAGCCGGCGGCGATCAAGGGCAAAGACACGGTCAGCGCCCGCGATCTGAGCAAATTCGCGGTGAACCTCGGGACCGAAGAGCTGAAGTTCTGGCTGGTCGAGCCGGCAAGCTGAGGTGAAGCCAATCCAAATGAACGAGGCCCGGCACAAAAAACGCCGGGCCTCTTTGCGGGCGATTTTTAAGAATTTCTTGCCGCCGTCGGCGGTAAAAACGCGTGTGGGATGTGGTGGCTTGCATCTGTTTGGTGTGAGCAAGATGGTTTGCAAGCGAATGTTGGTTCGACCAGAGCGCCGAAGGCGCGAAAGAAATGGAAATCAGATGGATTTCTTCCGCTCTTTCAGAGCTCCCGGATGTTTTGCGTCCTGACCTGGGGCGTCGCTTCGCTTTGCCCCAGGCTATATTCTTGCTGCGCTTTCAGCGCGCGGGTCTCAACGAACGTTCGATTTACCCGACTTCAAAGTGCCAAGCACATACGGGTTCATGTCACTCGGTTGGCGCTCATTCATTCGATTCGAGAATATAAGATTGAATTACACGAGCCGCGTTTTGCCGGGCCACAAATACTTGTGCAGCTGAACCTGAAGGCGCGCGTTCAGGCGGTCGCCGAAAATCCATTCGCCAAGCGTGCCGGGGTCCATCTGGCCGTGCACGGGCGAGAACAGGACCGGACGGCCGTCGCGCAGGGCGTCATATCGCGCGATGATCGCGCGCGCCCACTCGTAGTCGGCGCGGTCGGCGATGACGAACTTGATTTCGTCGGCGGGCGCAAGGCGGCCGAGGTTCTCCCACATATTCTTGTCCGACATCCCGCTGCCGGGGCACTTGATGTCGATGATCTTGATCACGCGCGGATCGACGGCTGAAATATCAAGCGCGCCGCTCGTTTCGAGCAGAACCGTGAAGCCCTCGTCACACAGCCGCGCCAGCAGTTGGGGGCAGTTCGGATTGGCGAGCGGCTCGCCGCCGGTGACTTCGACGAGCGGCAGACCGAGTTTTTGCATCCCGTCGATAATGTCATCGAGCGACATGCGTTCGCCGCCGGCGAACGAGAATTCGCTGTCGCACCATGCGCAGCGCAGGGGGCAGCCGGCAAGCCGCACGAACGAGCACGGCCGGCCGGCGTAGGTCGATTCGCCCTGGATCGAGGCGTAAAGCTCGTTGACCAGGAACGCCGTGCCGCGCCGGGTGCCGCTGGATGTGTCGGTGGTGAGGCGAGGCGTCTCCATGGCCACAATTTAGCACGTCCGGCCGCGAGATTGAACCGCAAAGACGCGCGCGCCGCGCGGGAAAGTCCTTATGTATTTCGTGCGGGCGGGGATCGTGTTAGGATACCCGTGGCTCGTTCGGGCCGCCAGCAGTCGAAGGGATTCCGCCGCGCGATGAACACGAAACAAATCTGCAGGAATGACGTTGTCCATGTTGAGATCGAGGATCTGGCCTACGGCGGCCTTGGCGTCGGCAAGCTCGACGGGTTTGTCGTGTTCGTCGAGCAGGCGCTGCCCGGCGAGCTTGTCGCGGCGCGGATCATCAAGAAAAAAGCGAACCATGCCCAGGCGGTGGTCGAAAAGATCGAGCGTCCGTCGCCGTTTCGCGTGAGCGCGCCGCCGTGTCCGCTGTTCGGCTCGTGCGGCGGCTGCACGTGGCAGAACTTCACTTACGACCAGCAGCTCGTCTGGAAGCAGAAGCAGGTCATCGATACGATTGCGCACATCGGGCGCCAGCGCGACTTTGAGGTCATGCCGATCATCGGATCGCCGGTCCAGTGGCGCTACCGCAACAAGATGGAGTTCACGTTCGGCGTCGATGGAGACGGCCAGAGCGTGCTTGGATTCCACGTCCCCGGCCGCTACGACCGCGTGTTCGAAGTGCCGGCGTGCCTGCTTCAGCCGGAGCCGCTCGACATCATGCTCGCGGAGCTTCAGGCGTATGTGCGCGAGCACGGCCTCGAGGCCTACGACCCGCGCACGCACAAGAAATTCCTGCGCCATGCAATGATGCGGCACTCGCGCACGACCGGCGAATCGATCCTGATCCTCATCACCAACACCGGCGAGCTTCCGGAAAAAGAGCAGCTTGCCGAGCGCATGGCCGCGCGCGTGCCCGGATTCAAGGGCATGATGTGGGCGCTTTACACCGGCATGAGCGACGTGGCGCGCATCGAGAAGGAAATGTGGCGCTGGGGCGAGCCCGAGCTCATCGAAACGGTCAACGGCCTTACGTTCCGCATTTCCGCGCAGTCGTTTTTCCAGACCAACACCGAGGCCGCGGCGCTGCTTTACGCGCGCGTCGTCGAGATGGCGCAGATCGAGCCGGGCGAGCGCGTGCTCGACGCGTTCTGCGGCGCCGGATCGATCGCGCTGCACTGCGCGAAGCAGGGCGCTTGCATCGTCGGCGTCGAAATGATCCGCGAGGCGATCTGGGATGCGCGCGAAAACGCCAGGCGCAATGGCATCGACGGCGTCACGTTCCTCGCCGCGCCGATGGACGAAGGGCTGGCGCTTGCCAAGAACGCCGCCGGCGGCGAATTCTCGCGCATCATCATCGACCCGCCGCGCGGCGGCATGGACAAGCGCTCGCGCCGCGGCCTGATCGAGCTCGGCGCGCCCGTGTTCGTCTATGTTTCATGCAATCCGGCGACGCTTGCCCGCGACCTGCTCGAATTCGAGGACAACGGCTACAAGATCGAGGCCGTCCAGCCGGTCGATCTCTTCCCGCACACGTATCACATCGAGACGATCGTGCGCATGCGCAGGGCGCAAGAAGGTTGATGGGACCTCTATTCAGCCGATCCTGCATTCGCGCAATGCGGTTTTCAATCCCGCGCGCGCGCTTGCGCTGATCTGTTCCGGCAGCAACAGCATCTTTAAATTCGGAAGGTCTCGCAGCTGCGTGACCCCGGCGTCGGTGATCTTGCTGTCCCGTAAATCCAGCGTGCGCAGGCCGGTCAGGCGGGCGAGGTGAGCAAGCTGATCGTCGCCGATCGCGGCCTGCCGCATGTGAATCGATTGAATGTCATCGGGTTTGAGTTTTGAGAGCGCCGATAAATCGGCCGCACATTTGCGGCTCACGACGAGCATCAATTCGCTTTTCGGCGGAACGGTCACCTCTCCGCGCGCGGGGCCAAGCTCGGTCCAGTTCCAAACATTCAATCCCCATGGGCGATACATGAGCAACCCGATCGATTCGTTCGGGAACGTCACGACGCGCGCCGCGTTCGGTTGCGATTGGGCGACAACCGGCGCGCCCTCGGCTTTCGTGACATTGCATTTCGGCAACGCCTGCTTGATTCGCGCAACGGCGGTGTCGCTGATTTGCGACGGCAGAACAAGCGACTTGAGCGCCGCGAGCTTCGCGAGGTGATCGGCGCAACGGTCGCTCAGCGCGGTTTCGCGGAGGTCGAGGGTCAGAAGTCCGCCCAATCGCGCGCCGTGCTCGAGTTGCACATCGTTCAACTGCGTCCGGCCGAGGAACATCGATTGAATATCGTTGCCGTCGAGCGCATCGAGGAACGAAAGGTCGCCGGCCGCATCGCGCTCGAGCATGAACAGGACTTCCTGGCCCTGCGGGATTTCGACCTCGCCCGCGGCCGGCCCGAGATCCTTCCATGACCAGCCCTTTGCGCCGGCATCGCGGATCTGCAGCTTGCCGACGGCGCGGGGCGGGAACGCAAGCATGCGCGAGGAACCATGCGCGTTATGCGGCCGGGCATCCACTCCAAAGCGTTCCTTCAAAATACCCGCGATTTGATTGGCGATCGGTTTCGTGTCGTAGTCGAGCGATGCTTTGCGCGCGTTTTCGCCAAGCCGCCGGCGCAGTTCGGGGTCGTGCACGAGCTCGAGGATTTTGCCGGCCATCGCCTCCGGATCGACATCGGGGATGCTGACGCCGCAATCGGTCCCGATGAATTCGCACGCGCCGCCGGCCGACGCGAACGCGCACACCGGGCAGCCGTGGAACGCCGCCTCCATGACGACCAGCGGGAACGGATCATCGACCGACGTGACGAGTGCGATGTCCATCGAGTTGAAATATGGATACGGGTTTTCCTGCGGCCCGGGCGCGATGACGCGCTCGCTGATCCGGCGATGTTTCGCCTCGCCCAGCAGTTCCTCGCGGTTCGGCCCGTGGCCGATCCACATGAAATAAACCGGCCGGTCCTTTTCGTCCTGGATCACGCGCTCGGCGATGTCGATGAAATGCCTCCACCCCTTGCGGTCGTCGATGCGGCCGCAGTTGCCGATCACGATCGCGTCCCGTGGAATGCCGAGCGTGCGGCGGATTTGTTCGCGCGAAACGAGATTGGTTTTCCCGCGCACGTCGTCGAAATCGATCGACTCGTACACGACCTCGATTTTTTCCGTCGGGATATGGTGATTCTCGATCAGGTTGCGCCGGACGGCCTGCGAACACGCGATGTAAAGCGCGGGCCGGACGGTGAGCGCCTGATGCCGGGCCTCGTCGAGCGTCTTGAGATACCATTCGAGCTCGTGGACGTGAACGACGACCGGCGCGATCGAGTCGAGATAATCCGTCACGTCGCCGTTGACCGACGTGTTCGAATAAATGAGATCGGGCGACCAGGCGCGGATGGAATCGCGAAGCTTTTCCTGATGCGGACCCGGTTTCCTGGGCTCGTTCGCCGGCCAGAAAATCTCGGTCTCGCCGAGAGCCTTGAATTCATCGAGCAGCGTGCCGTTGGGCTCGCGGACGAGAATCCGGCAATCGATTCCATGGTCCGCGCGCAGCCGACGGATCAGTCCCAAGAGCGACATCTGCGCGCCGAGCCGGCCGACGTCATGCGTAATGAATAATATTTTCGATTTCTTATTGGATATGTTTGCGCGCGCCGGCTTCGCGAACAGCGAAACGAAATCAGCCTTCTCGAACACATCGAGCTTGCTGTCGAGGCCCGCGTTCAACACCCGCCGCCCGTCTTCTTCAAACGCCTCGCGCGCCTTGCGGTAGCCGGCTTCCATGTAATCGACCGGCGGCACGCCGATCACGTCGCCGATCGTGTAATTGTCCTGCGGCACGTGGATGCCGCGAATGAGGTCGTAGTTGTCCCCGGTGATCGTGATCTTGCACGGCGGATACAGGCGCGGCAGTTCGCCGTAGTTGTGATCGACGCCGATCAGATAGACCGGGTCGCAGCCGAGGTGCCACGCCAGTTGCAGGCCGATGTACGTCACCGTGCTCGCCAGGTGGACGATGTGCCCGAAATCCTTGGAAAACTGCGGGAATTGCTCGTCCATGAACGCCGCGTCGAGGTTGCGCACGTTCATGAAGAACGTGTTCGCGTCCGGCTTGATCGCGTAGGCGTTGTGCAGTCCGAGCAGCTTGACGGGCCCCTTGACATTCGGAATGTCCCTGCGCCGCAACTCCGTCTGCTCGATGTCTTCGAACAACAAATAATGGGTGTGCCAGCCCCACTGCGCGAAATTCTTGTAGATCGCGTTGCAGCCGATCGTGATTTCGTTCTTGAGCGGCGAGAGGTCCATGCGGTTGAGGCTCGGGCCGTTGCCGATCACGAAGCAGCGCCGGCCGCGATATTTGTTGCGCCAGCTTTTGATGATCGCCTTGTAACCGGGCACTTCGCGCAGGCCGCGCAGCGTTGGCACGATGCGGTTGTGATAGCGATACCGCGCCAGCAGCAACCGCAAATATCCAGCAACCCGTTCATTTTTTGGGAAATTCTTTGTCCAAACAATAGGCATGATGAATCCTAATGATGAATGATGAGTGATAAATGATGAATAATATTAAGTCTTTTAACCCTGCATCGGTTTTTTCTTCGCCCAAATGTTGAGGCTGAACGGCCGGCCGGAGTAGGTGAGCGCGCGGCGGCGCGTCTGCCGGCCGAAATGGAAAGACTTTCCGACCTGCCAGTCGAAGCCCGCACCGTCGAGTATCCTGAAGATGGCCTCGAGCCGGCCGTCGGGCATGCCGGCGCCATGATGATATTCGATGAACATGTTTTCGACCGCGCCGAGCTTGCCGGCGGCCTCGGCGAGCACGGCGTCCTCCGAGCCCTCGATGTCGAGCTTGAGGAATTGCACCGGTTCGTCAAGGAATCGGCTGAGCGGCCTGCAATCGACGCGAATCTCATGAAGCTTGTCGCCGAAACCGCGCCGGCGACCCGTGAGCGATCCGGCCATCGGGTAGCTCATCGATTCGTAGAACACGCTTTCGCCGGGTTCGGCCGCAAGGGCGCACGGCACAATTTCGACGCCGCTCATCCGGTTTTCGCGAACGTTCGACTCGATCAGCGCCTGCAGCGACGGCACCGGCTCAAACGCGATGATTTTCGAGGCGGGATGTAGCTTTTTGAAATAGTAAATCGCCATGCCGAAATTGGATCCGCAGTCAAGGATGCGCGGTTCGGCGGCGTCGGTTTCGAAATAATAATCCTCGTCGATCAAGATCTCATTCAACTCGGTCCAGAGCGAGAACCGATCTGTGAACGCGAGGGCGCCGCCGGCAAGGAACACCTTGTTGTCCTCGCAAATCACGTCGAGCAGGCGCTCGGGGATATCCTCGGTTTTCTTCAACGCCAGCATCGATTCGTGAAGGCGCTCGGCGAGGCCCGGCCGCGCTTTGTCGATGCAGGGCTCGAGCGCGCGCCAGATGCGGCGGAATTCGGCGTGCGCCTCCATGAGCGCGTCGATCGACTTGCTTTCGATGATGGCGGGATCGGCCATCAGGTTGCGTACGGCGCCCTCGTTGAGGACGATGCGCCCCATCAGTTTACCGTTTTGCCGAATGAGCCCGATGAGTTTCGGTTGTGCAAGGATCCGTGCCGAAATCGATTCGTCGGCCATCATGCTTTTTACGGCGCGGTCGTTTGCGAGCAGCTTCTCGAACAACTCCGGATTGCCGAGGATATGATCGATCGCGCGGTTGCTTGAGAGCAGCTTGCCGAACAGCGATCCGTCCGCGACGATTTTCTCGAGACCGCGGCCATTGGCGATGAATTTCGCCAGCAGGGCGTCGTTGGCAAGAATCTTGCCGAACGCGCGCTCATTGGATAGGACATGATTCAAGAGCTGATCGTCGCTCAATATTTTCTCGAGCGCGCGGCCGTTGGAGACGAGCTTCGTGAGCAACACGTCGTCGGCGAGAATTTTTCCCAGGACGCGCTTGTGCGGGATGATGCGCATGAGTAGCTGGTCGTCGGAAAGGATCTTCTCGAGCGCGCGGCCGTTGGAGACGAGTTTCGTGAGCAGCACGTCGTCGGCGAGAATTTTCCCGAAGACGCGCTCGTGCGAAATCACCCGCATGAGCAGCTGGTCGTCGGAAAGGATCTTCTCGAGCGTGCGGCCGTTCGTCACGAGTTTCGTGAGCAGTACTTCGTCGGCGATGATCTTGCCCCACACGCGCTCGTTGGAGATGAGGCGCGTGAGGAACTGGTCGTCGCCGATGATGCGCGTCCATGCGCGCTCGTTCGAAAGCACCTTGAACAGAAGCGATTCGTTCGCGAGCAGCCGGCCCAGGACCTTCTCGTTCCACAGCAGCTTCAGGACGAGTTCGCCGTCGGCAACCAGGCGTTCAAAAGCCGGTGCGCTTGCGAGAACCGGCCCGAGCAGTTTTTCGTTATGAATGATCTCGTCGATGCCCGACGTCATGATCCGTTCGAGCAATTGCTTGTCGGCGAGGATTGCGGCCAGTCCTTCATCGCTCGATGCCAGCTCGAGGAAGAGTTTATGATCGGCTTCAATCAGGCGGCGGATGGGCTTGCTTGCGTAGCAACGCTCGATGACACGCTCGTCGTTCAGGATCTCATCGACGATGGCCGGATCCGCGCCGAGCCGCTTGAGCAGCTCGGTTCTCGCCAGCGCCGGCCAGTCGGGCCGGGCCAGCCAGCGATCCATGACGCGCGGATCGTCAAGCATGCGCTCAACGATGGATTCGTCGGCGAGGAACGATTCGAAGCACGCGGGATGGCAGATCAGACGGCTCAGCAGGTGATCGGCGCGGACGATTTTCTCAACCACGCCGTTATGCTCGAAAATCAGCCTGAAAATGGCCTCGTTCCCGGCGGCCCAGGTTTTAAACGATTCCTCGTCGAGCAGCCATTCGCGCCACTGCGCGTTGGACGCGAGCCTCGCCGCGATGTCCCTGTTCTTCGAAATCACATCGACGACCTGCGAATCGGTGAGCAGGAACCGCTGGACGCGCGGATTGGTTTGCAGCTGCCGGCGCGCCGGCTCACTCAGGTAAATGCGCTCGCTCAGGAGCGGGTCGTCAAGGATCGCGCCGAGCAGCCGGTCGTCGCCGACGAGCGCCATGAAATCGCGCATGAGGGACTGGTCGGCGTTGAGGCGCAGCGGCAGCCGCGGATCGGCGAACAGGTACGGGATGATGCGCTCGTCGATCGCGATGCGCGCGGTCGCGCGCGCCATCGCCGGATGGAACGAAAGCGCGCGGCCCGCGGTCTTGCGAAGGAAACTGGTGAGTTCGCTCATGTGGCGCTTCCTGCCCCCGGAATCATTGAATCATCGTGCAGCCGGGCAACGCTTCTTGCAATCGTTTCATCGCGGCGGGCCCGATTGATTTCGGCAGCGCGAGGCTCTTGAGCCCGCTCAGCGCGCCCAGCGATTCGACGGCGATCTCGGTAATTTTCGTGTGCCGCAGCTCGAGCGCGCGCAGGCCCGTCAACCGCCGCAGGTGCGCAAGGTCCGAATCCGAAACCGGCGTGCGGGCAAGGTGAATCCCGAACAGGTCGTCCGCCGCGAGTTTATTCAAGCCGAACAGCCGGCCGGCCCCTTCGCTGCTGACGACCAGCAACAGCTCCTTGCCCTTGGGCACGAACACGCGGCCGATCGCCTCGCCGGCGTCTTCCCATTCCCAGACCATTGACCCAGCGGCGCGCATGCGCAGGCTGCCCATCGAGAACTCCTGCGGGAAATGCAGCGGGCGCACGGAATCGGTCGGGCTCGTCGAGGAAGATTGACGATTGACGATTGACGATTGACGATTCTGTTCAGAACTAGCCGCATCGGCCCTGACGCGCTCGGTGACCATCACGCTGTCGGCCGTGCCGTTCATGACCTCGTATGTGTAATCGAAATCGGTGAGGTGCCACGTGAAGCGCTCGCCGCTCACGACGACGAATTCCTTCACGATGTTGCGCCACAGGTAGCTCTTGCCCTCGTGTACCGGCATGACCAGCACGTAGTTGCCGGGGTTCAGGTGGCAGTCGGCGATGCGCACGCGGCAGTGCGCCTCGCCGTCGTGGATGTCCTTGACGAGGTCGCCGTTGAGCGTCGAGATCGCGGTCATCCACAGCCCGTCCTTGCGGATGAACACGAGCGAGACGTTGAGGTCGGTGACGGGCTGGTTGAGCCGGAAGCGGTATTCGATCTCGAGCTCGTCGTGCGTGCGGACGACATCGGTCTCGCCGCCGGCGGAGCGGAACGAAAACTCAAGATCGGAGATTTTGTCGAACTCGTCGTAGATCGGGCCGTAAAGGCCCTGTGTCGTGCGGCTTGCCGGCGCGGCCGGCGCGCCGTCCTGCGATTCGTTGAGGCGGCGGACCTCCTCGACCTGCAGGGACTCGAGGTGGTCCATGTAGGCCTTGGTGACATCGGCAGCCGCGCCGGTCTTGACCAATTTCCCCTTGTCGATCCAGATCGCCTGCTCGCAGACCTGGTTGACGTGCGTGAAGCTGTGCGAGACGAGCACGATCGTCGCACCGCGCTTCTTGATCTCGTGCATCTTGACGAAGCACTTGTTCTGGAATGCGTAGTCGCCGACGGAGAGGATCTCGTCGATCAGCAGGATTTCCGGGTCTAGGTGCACGGCGACCGAAAACCCGAGCCGCGCATACATGCCGGAGCTGTAGGTTGAGACGGGACTGTCGATGAAGTCCTCGAGCTCGGCGAAGTCGATGATCTCATCGAGGACGGAGAGTGTGCGCGCGCGGCTCATGCCCATGAGCGCCGCGCCGTTCATGATGTTCTCGCGGCCCGAGAGCCGCGGGCTGAATCCCGCGCCGAGGTTGATCAGCCCCTGGACGCGCCCGTCGATCTGGATCACGCCGGCGTCGGGCTTGATAAGGCCCGCGAGCAGCTTGAGCATCGTGCTTTTGCCCGAGCCGTTGCGCCCGACCAGCGCGATCGAGTCGCCGGGATTCAGATAAAATGAGATGTCATCGACGGCCCAGAATTCGTCCGGGCGCAGGCGGTTGGGCGCGCGGCGGCCGGTCAGCTCGCGCATCAGGTCGGCCACCCCGTAATGCCGGTTCGTGTCGGCATGCATCGAATACTTCTTGCGGATGTGATCAACAATGACGATTGGCTTCATCAGGCGAGGCGGCCCTTGGTGGCATGACGTACCGCACAGAATTTATCATATCGAGGCGGTTTTGCACCCGCAAAAAGGACACATTGGCGGGTCCATGCGGCGGCCGGATTCGTCAACTACCTGCGAATGGCCCGTTCATACTGCGCCATCGACCCGTCCAGCTCCCGCATCACGTCGAAAAGTTCTTCTTTTTCGGCGAGTTCGCGCGCTTTTTTCGCGGCCTCGAGCGCCTCTGCGATCCGGCCGTCCGCCTCCAGCGCCAGCGACAGGCTCTGCCAGTATCGCGCGTGCTCGTCGCGGGGATTCCGAACGGCCCGTTGCGCCAGTTCGACCGCCTTTCTCGGATTCCTGAGCGTTGGGTCCCGCGTCGTCGCCAGCAGCCACGCATAGCTGCTCAGCACCGCGCTGTCGTTGCATCCCCGGCCGATCGCCCGCTCGCAGAGCTCGGCCGCGTCGTGTTCCTTTCCCTGCGAGAACAACGCCAGTCCCAGGTTGCACACCGTCTCCCAATCGTTCGGCTCGATGTCGAGCGCCTTGCGGTAGAGATCTTCGGCCTTGTCGAATTGCCGGCGTTTCAAATGGTCCGAGCCCAGCGCCTGTTTCATGTATGCCGAATGCGGAGCCGTCGCGATCCCGCGTTTGAACAGCGTTGCGGAATCGGAGTAATACGCGGCCTGCCGCCACGACAAAATCGCGAGGCCGGCCAACAGCGCCGCGACCGCGCACCGCCACCGGATTTTATTCGCCGCGCTGTTTTGAATCATGCGCCCGATCGCCGCGCCGGCCAGCATGAGCGGCCCGATGCTCGCGAAGTATTGATAGCGGTCGGCCGCTGGTGAGATTTTCATGAAATTGAAGGGAATCACCCCGACGACCGGCGCCAGCGACACGCCGTAGAACAACCAGCAGGCCAGCGGCGCCCGCCCGATTTTGCGCCGCGCCAGCCACAATCCGGCCGTCGCCACAAACACCAAAACGAGCGGCAGCCAGTTGATCGGCCGCGTCGCGTCCAACGCGAATTTCGGATAGGCGGGCCCCAACCCAAATGGCCATGCCAGCTTTTCGAGGTAAAGCCAGAGGATCCATCCCGATTGCATGACGCGATCGGTCACGTGTGGGATCGGCCACGGCCTGATGATTTCGCGATGGCTCACCATCCACGCGTCGGCCAGCCCGATCCCGAGCGTGACCGCGCCGAGCGTGCCGATCCACAACCAGTCGCGCCGCTCGATCCTTCCGCGCCGGTGCCACGCCAGGATGGCGATCGTCCCGGCAAGCGTCACGGGCGACGATTTGCAGAGCATCGCCGCCGCCGCGACGACGCCCGCCCACGCCGGCCTTTTCCAACCGCCTCGTTCGCCGTCCAAATAAAGTTCAACGCACACGAGCGACAGCAGAGCCGCAAGCAGGTCCTTGATCGAGATGATCCACGCTACCGCCTCGGCATGGACCGGATGCAGCGCGAACAGGGCCGCCCCGATTGCAGCCCCGGCCGCGCCGGGCGCCCCGATCCGTCGCGCCAATCTCCAGAGCTGAACCACGACCAGCCCGTGCAGGATGAAATTGAAGATATGAAATCCGGCCGGATTGCCCGCCCAGGCGTTCCATTCGATCCACAAGACCGAATACGTCAGCGGCCAGTAATGCTCCTCCTCCGGAATCCCGCCGACGTTCGTCCAGATTTGCCGCAAGCCGTCAAAACTGTTAAACAGGAAATTCCGCTGAATCGCGAATTCGTCGTCCCAGACGAACTGCCCGTTCAGCGCCGGTGAATAGGCCAGCGCCGCCAGCGCAAACAGCGCAGCCGGAACGAGCCATTCGCGCAACTCAAACCGGCGCGGCGGCAATGCGGCTTCGCCCCCGCGTCTGGTTCTTTCCCGTGAATCCCCGCGCCTTGTTCGTTGTCGTTTCCGTATCACGCTCATTCAGGTCGTTTCTCCGTAATGCTGCTACGGCGATCCTGTTTTGTTTCTGCTGTATCTGCTGGAATCGGAACGTACGACCATATTTGAATTCGGGGATATTTGGCCATGTTTTTTTTTTTTTGCAAAAGAGCCAAAGCGGGCAACGACGAGACGAGACGGGACCCTCTCCAAAAACGAACACCGCGCAGAATCGGGTCCGCCGGATTGGCAACTAACCTTGTGCATTCATCCACAGAATATCCATGGAACGGCTGGCAATATTCACCAGTGAGTTGGATTTGATCGCCGTGAAAAGTTCCTTGCGGCCCGGATGAAATCCGTGCAATTCGTTCAAAGGGCAATATCGGCGTCCTGGACATTTTTCCGTTTCGATAAAAATCACCGGAATGAAGGCGAGTCCCTGTCGTGCTGAGCGGTCAACAACTGGAAACAACACATTTATATCATAAAAACACGAAACCTTGTTTTTGTGAAAACAATCTCAAAAACGGTATTTACACACAAGCCGCCGAAATGTTATAAATCGTTCAATTCGGAAATTCGTTTTCATAGGTGAGCAAAACTTCCATGGTCAAACATCTAACCACGCGACAAGTGGCAATGGCGCTTGGCGTCAGCGATGCTTCGCTCAAGAGATGGTGCGACAAGGGGTTGATCCCCACGATCCGAACGGTTGGAGGTCATCGCCGCCTTCCCGTCAGCGGCGTCATCCAGTATCTGCTCAAGAGCGGCCACCCGCTTTTGCGGCCGGACCTGCTGGGCATGCCGCCGGCCAACGCCACGGGCAACATGGCCATCGAGCGCAGCCGCAATCTGAAGTTGCGCGCGCTCGCCGAGGGTGACGAGGAAGCGTTCCGCCGCGTCGGGCTCAACCTGTTCCTGGCCGGCATGCGCGCCCGAGACATTTTCGACAAGGCGTTCGCGATGATCCTGACCGAGCTCGAGCTGGCGTTCGCGCAGGGCCAGATCAAGCCCTACCAGCAGCAGCGCATCGTGCAGATGATCCAGCGCTGGCTTGGCGAGTTGCGCCTGAACCTGCCGCGCCCGGCCGACACGTCGGCCCTTGCGATGGGTTGCGCCATGAACGGCGATCCGCTCCTGGGCGTGATGACGTCGATGATCGACGTATCGCTGCGCGAGATCGGCTGGCGCACCGAATCGCTCGGCTACGACGTGCCGCTCGCGGAAATTTCCGACGTCATGCGCGACGTCCGGCCGCGCCTGTTCTGGATCGCGATCGGCGGGATTTCCGATCCGCCCGCGTTCATCAAGGATTATGACCGCATGGCCGCGCAAGCCGAGGAACTCGGGGTGGCGCTCGTCGTCACCAGCCGCGTGCTGTCCCGCGAATTGCGCCAGCAGATGCGTTATTCGGCGTTTTGTGATACGCTGGGTCATCTGGTCGGATTTGCGAGAACGTTGCGCGCGTCGTCGGTTCCGGTTGAAATGCAGCCGTGAAGCGGCGTTCGGGCGCGGAGAGCGCGCGATGAAGATTCTGATTGGCGGCTCGAGCGGTTTTATCGGCAGCCGGCTGGTCGCGCATTTGCGCGCGGCGGGCCATGCCGTCGTTCGCCTCAAGCGCGCGCCGGCCTCGCCGGGCGATCCGTCCGTCGTCTGGCAGCCCGAGGCCGGCAAGCTCGATCCGCGCGAACTGGCCGGGATCGACGCCGTGATCAATCTTTCCGGTGAGAATTTAATGTCGGGGCGCTGGACGCCCGAGCGCAAGGCCGCGATCCGCGACAGCCGCGTCCTGAGCACGCGCCTGCTTGCGGACACGATCACCTCCATCCCCGAGCCCCCGCGCGTCATGATCAATGCGTCGGCGATCGGCATTTACGGCAACCGCGGGCCTGAGCCGCTCGACGAATCGAGCCCGCCCGGCACGGGCTTTCTCGCCGGCGTGTGCGGGCAATGGGAAGCCGCAACGGAGCCCGCCGAGCGCGCCGGCGTGCGCGTCGCGCGCGTCCGGTTCGGCATCGTTCTCGATCCCGAAGGCGGCGCGCTCGCCAGGATGCTCCCGCTGTTTCGCTCCGGCATCGGCGGCCCGATCGGCAGTGGCCATCAATACGTCAGCTGGATCACGCTCGATGACGCCGTCGCGGCGATCGAATTCATCCTGATGCACGAAAATCTGGCCGGCCCGATCAACCTCGTCGCGCCCAACCCGATCATGCAGACCGAATTCGCGCGCGAGCTGGCCCGCGCCGTTCACCGGCCGGCCGTGGTGCACACTCCGGCGTGGGCGGTCAAGCTCGCAATGGGCGAGATGGCCGACGAAACGCTGCTTGCAAGCGCGCGTGTTTTTCCGCGCGTTCTCCTGGCGAGCGGCTTCAATTTCCGCGATCCCGATCTCGAATCGGGGTTCGAACATCTTTTTCATCGCCCCCAGCCCCAAGAAGGTGAAGCAATCGATCACATGATCCACTAAACTCGGAATGGGCCGAAGCCGGCCGGGTGCAGCCACGATCACGTGAGAGCCTGATGATGATTCCCCGCCTGATTGCCATTACACCGCCCGATTTCCTGGCGAAACCCGATGCTCCCGATATTCTCGATCGTGCGCTGGCCGCGGGCCTTCCGGCCGTCATGCTGCGCGACAAATCCGATACGGCCGATTCGGATCTCGCCGTGCTGGCCGCGTGGTTGCGGACGTTGACGCGTTCCCGCGGCGCACAGCTGATCGTCAACCGCCGCCTTGGGCTGGCGCGCGCGATCGATGCGGACGGGATTCATCTCGGCGCGGACGGGCCTTCGATCGCCGAAGTGCGCGCCGCCATGACAAACGCGATGATTGGTTGGTCGGCGCATTCGCCCACTGAGGCGATGCGCGCTTTCGATGAGGGCGCCGATTACGTGATGCTCAGCCCGATTTACGCGACGCCGGACAAGGGCCGTCCGCTCGGCCTGGCACCGCTGAGGCAATTGACGGGCATGACCACCCGCCCCGTGATCGCGCTCGGCGGCATCGGGCCTGAATCGGTCTCCGAAGTGATTGCCGCCGGCGCCTACGGCATTGCGGCCATCCGAAGCGTCTTCGGCCAGATCGACCCCGCCCCTGTCGTAAAGCTAATGTTAAAGAATATGAATAGTTAGTCTCATTAGCATTTCGCCAGCGTGCGGTCGAAGTCTTTCCACACCGGCTCGTATCCCTTCGCCGCGATGGCCGCCGCGACTTCCGCGGGCTTTCTCGGATCGCTCACGGCGAATTGCTCGCCGCCCTTGGGTCCGGATGCCTCGTCCATTTCGTAGCCGCCGGGATTGGTTTTGCTGCCGGCGCTCGTGCGCGTGATCCCCAGTCCGATCAGCGAGTCGCGCAGCCGCGCGTTCTCGCGTGTTGACATGACAAGCTCGGCGTCGGGCAGGGCCAGCCGCATCGCGCAGATCATCTGGACGAGATCGGCGTCGGTGGGCAGGCTTTTGGGCTGGAACTTGTGCGCGCTGCCGCGGATTCGCGGGAAACTCACCGCCACGCGACTGCGCCAGAATTTGCGGGCGAGGTAACGGCCGTGCATCGCGACCATGACGGCCTCGTTTCGCCAGTCGCCGAGGCCCAGCAGCGCGCCGATCCCGAGCGAGTGCATGCCGGCGCGGCCGCCGGCCTCGATCGCATCGAGCCGGTTCTTGTAATTGCGTTTGGGGCCGGCCGGGTGCAGTGTCTTGTAGAGCGCCTCGTCGTAGGTTTCCTGGTAAATCGCGAGGCCATCGACCCCGGCCGCGACCAGCTCGCGGTATTCGTCCTCGCTCATCGGCTGAATCTCAATGGAAATGGCCGCGAATTTGTTATTAAGATTACGGACAATTTCCGTGAGGTAGGGAACGGTCACATAACGGCGATCCTCGCCGCTCACGAGCAGGATGTGCCGAAAGCCCAAGCTCGCGATTGCATCGGCTTCGGCAATTGCCTGTTCAATGGTGAGCGTCAGTCGCGGGATGCCGACTTCATGCGAGAACCCGCAATAGACGCACTTGTTCACGCATTCGTTCGACACGTAAAGCGGCGCGTAGAGCTGGATCACGCGGCCGAAGCGGCGCTCCGTAATCGCGGCGCTGCGTCGCGCGATTTCCTCGATGTAAGGCGCCGCCGCGGGCGAAACGAGCGCCGCAAAATCGGCGATCTCGAGATGCTCCCGGCCAAGTGCACGCTCGACATCAGCAGCATTCGCATTTTTGACCCGCTCGCGAATTGCATTCGAATACATGCTGTGTATCTGTTCATAAAAATTCATTCTTCTCTACGCCCTCTGCTCAACTCCGCATCTCTGCGACAAATAAGAATTCCGTGTCTTCCGTGGTTGCTCATTGATTCTCTCTCAAAAATCCCGTCAGCGGGCTTGATGCGCGCGCGAGGCGGCTTTCGCCGCCCGGCCCCGCCGCGCGCGCTTTTTCGGCGGCGATCACCGCGAGCTTGAACGCCTCGGCCATTGCGACCGGGTCCTCGGCGATCGCGATCGCAGTGTTGACCAGCACGGCGTCGGCGCCGAGTTCGATCGCCTCGGCCGCGTGGCTCGGCATCCCGAGGCCGGCATCGACGACGACCGGCACGTTGGCATTTTCAATAATGATGGCGATCTGGTCGCGCGTCTTGAGCCCTTTGTTCGAGCCGATCGGCGCGGCCAGCGGCATCACCGTCGCGCAACCCGCATCCTCCAATCGTTTCGCCAGCACCGGATCGGCGTTGATATACGGCAACACGACGAACCCGAGCTTCACGAGTTCCTCGGCCGCGCGCAGCGTCTCGATCGGGTCCGGCAACAGATAATACGGATCGGGCGTGACCTCGAGCTTGAGCCAATTGGTGCGCGTGGCCGCACGCGCGAGTTTTGCGAGCCGCACGGCCTCCTCGGCATCGCGCGCCCCGGACGTGTTTGGCAACAGCCGGTATTTGCTGAAATCCAACGCGTCAAGCATCGGGTCATTGGGATTTTTCAAATCAACGCGCCGCAGTGCGACCGTGACGAGCTCCGTCCCCGAAGCCTCGCAGGCCGCGGCCATCTTCTCCGGCGAAGCAAACTTCCCCGTCCCGACAAACAACCGCGAATTAAATTCCACTTCTGAAATGACAAGCTTCTTGTGCGATTTCATAAAATTCCAACCTTATATCGTAAGCATTCGAGCCATATCATGCATGTCGTTACGTCGAGAGAGTTATAGTCCCAGCGTATCTTTGTTCTACGGCGCAGATAGTTGTCGAAACTCCAGTCGCGCATCATTTCGTGAATTGCGTCGTGTGTGAGTTCATTCTCGGAAACGGTACGTTTGTTGGCCCAGAGATCCTGATAAAACTCGCGGCTATGAAACGGTCGTTCTCCAAGAGTGATCGGGTTTCCGATAGTTTTTGTGATCAGCGAAATAGCCTCATCGCGATCAATGCTCGGCAGAAACGAACGGATTGGGGTGTAATATTCCGATTCGGGCTTATTTTCAATATCCGGATCCTTCGTGATTCGCCAGAGTACGAACAACTCGTAATCGCCTATTGCCTCGGTTGCCTTAATCGAGCCTTTTGCGGCCTTGTAAATAAAAACTTTCCATGAGGGTAAATACAAATCGTTTTCGTTAAAAGCAAATCGTTCGTTGATAGGTTCATCTGTCATGATCAGCCTCCACCCACAAACCGAACAATCTCAAGCGAGTCGCCTTCTTTGATCGTTTTGCCGCTGAATTCGGTTTCTTCAAGAATTTCTCCATTATGTTCTACGGCGACCTTGCGCGAGTCGAGGCCGAGCGACTGGATGAATTTCAGCACGCTCGTTTCCTGTTCGATCTGGCGCGGCTCACCGTTGACTTTAATTTCCATTAGAATTCCTCGCCCAATAAAATACGCAAAATCACATTGGCCTGGTGGCCGGCGGCCACAGCCACGCGCGGTGCAAGCAGGCCCTGGCCCGGCGCGGCCTCGGTCTCGCCATCCCCAACCATCCAAATGTTATCAAAGATCTTGCGGATCCCGATTTTGTCCGACGGGCCAATCCCCGCGATGCCCGAGACCGTGACGAGCGGCACGTGCGGCAGATCGTGGCGCATCGCGACCGTCATGTCGCGCTTGGCGATGGGATCGTCGAAACATTCGGCCACCGCGTCGCAATCGGCAAACGTCGGCGCGATGTTCGCGCGGTTGAGCCGCATCTGGATCGATTCGGTCTTCACATACGGGTTGATGCGCGCGAGGTTTTCGGCGAGCGCGTCGGTTTTCATCCGGCCGATCTGGTCGATGAAGAACTGCTGGCGATTGAGGTTGCTCGGCTCGACGATGTCGTAATCGACCAGTCGCAGCACGCCGACGCCGAGCCTCGCGAGCGCGATCGCCACCGCGCTTCCGAGTCCCCCGCAACCCGCAATCCCGACGCGCGCGCGCTTGACCTTCTCATGAATCCCCGGGCCGTGCCGCGCGACCATCAGCGCCTCGAGTTCGTCCGATGACGGCACTTCGCCGCGCTTGATCAGCACGACGCGGTCGCTTTCGCCGACCGCGACATCCTCCGTGACCGGGTGGCCGTTATCGATCAGGATGTCGGCCGCGGGCTTGAACCGGTCGCGCAATTGCCGGATCGAGCAGCCCGGCGCAACCCGGCGCGGCTCCTCGTTCACAAAAATCAGGATCGTATCGCTGTTTGCCGGCAAACGAAAAACCTCCCGGCGCGGGGAGGCTTGCTGAATGCGATCAAGCGGTGTCCCTACGCCGGCATTACCCGGATCAGGTTTTATGGGTCGGCGGCCTACCGCCCTCTCAGCCCCTGGTGGAACTCCCCGTCAGCCATATGTTAGTTGGTTTTCATCGTAATCGTCAAGGATCATGGGACTTATGGGAGAATTGAATGTTGTGCACATTTACGATTACAATCTGCGCGAGGTACAGGTGGCATGATGGAATATCGGATGATCGATGCGAATCTGAACCGGCTTGGCGAAGGGCTGCGCGTGATCGAGGATTTCTGCCGGTTCGGGCTGAACGACACGGCGCTTTCGGCGCGCATCAAGCGGCTGCGCCACGATGCGGGCGCGCTGCGGCGCGTTTTCCCGCCCGAGGTGCTCGACAGGCGCGACAGCGCGGGCGACGTCGGCCGCATCCGCGTCAAGGAGCCGATGCAGCGCGCCGACCGGCTCGCGATTCTGGGCGCCTCGTTCGGCCGCGTCCAGGAAGCGATCCGCGTCCTCGAGGAAGTGGCGAAGCTCGATCGCCCGCAGGCCGCCGCGCAGGCCAAGGCGATGCGCTACGAGGCTTACGAGCTCGAGCGCATGGTGGTCCCGCTGTTCGACCGCGCCGAAAAAGCAGCGCGGCTCAAGGGGCTTTATTTAATTCTAACGGACCCCGTGGTCGGTTATGAAAAGCTTGCCGAGATCGCCGTCGCGCAGAAGGTGGGCGCGATCCAACTCCGTGCCAAGCGCATGGATGGCGGGCCGCTGCTCGAACTTGCGCGCCGCGTCCGCGAAATCACGCGCGGCTCGCAGACGCTTTTTTTCATCAACGACCGCCCCGACATCGCGCAACTCGTCGAGGCCGACGGCGTGCATCTGGGGCAAACCGATTTGAGCGTGACCGACGCGCGCGCGATCGTCGGCGGCCGGATGCTGATCGGCAAATCGACGCACAACCGGAAACAACTCGCCGCGGCGCTGAAGGAAAAGCCCGATTACGTCGGCATCGGCCCGGTGTTCGAGACCGGATCGAAGGCCGACCACGCGCCGGTGCTCGGGATCGAGAAAGCGTCAGCCATGCTCCGTGCGGCACGCGGCATTCCGGCTGTCGCGGTTGGCGGAATCAATGATCGCAATCTAATAGACTTGTTCGGCGCCGGATTCAATTGCTACGCGCTGATCGCGGCGGTCTGCGGCGCAGCCGATCCAAAAAAAGAGATCAGGAAATTTATGAGAAAACAGAAATAGAATTCAGGTCACGAAAATCACGAAACAAGAACACGAAATTTCTCGAAAATGAACCAGCTTGTGGCCGCAAGTATTCATTTTCGTGTCTTTCGTGAATACGTTTTGTGTATTTCGTGTTTTGATCTGAATTAAGAAATGTGCGTCAGGCTGAAGAGCAGGATCGTGAGCACGACGATCGTGATCGCGACATAGACGCGATCGTTTTCGAGTGCGAAGGCGAACACGGAGAAGAGCACGCGCGCCACCGGCGTCGCGATCAGCAACAACAGCCCAAGCTGGATGATGCCGCGGCTGTGCAGCGTGAACGCCTGATGCACGATGCCGCCGAGCGTGCAGATTTCAGGCCGGATTCCGTGGAATTCATGGAAATCGAAGCGGTCGGTGCCATGTTCGAACAGGAACATGATCGCGCCGACGATGACGACGGCGGCCGCCAGCAGAACGCCCGTCCGCAGCAGCGTGCCGACGACCCGCTCCACGTTCCGATCCGACCACTGGCCTCCCAAATCCCGCATCAGATTCCCCCCATGATGCCTTTGTAGATGAGCTGCAGGCCGAGCAGCAAAATGATCACGGCAAATATTTTCCGCAACAGCTTCGTGCGGATCTTGAACAGGATTTTCGCGCCGGCCATTGACCCGACGAGCACCCCGAGCATGACGGGCATCGCCAGCGCGGGCTCGATGTAGCCGCGGCTCAGGTAAATCCCCGCGCTGGCCGCGGCGGTCACGCCGATCATGAAGTTGCTCGTCGCCGTCGAGACCTTGAACGGCACGTGCATGACCTGGTCCATCGCCAGCACCTTGACCGCGCCCGAGCCGATCCCGAGCAGGCCCGACAGGATGCCCGCGAACCACATCAGCACAAACCCGCCGAAAATATTGGCGATTTGATAGCTGCGCGGGCCTTCCGCCGTCGGATAGGAACCGTTGAGCCGCAGCCGCTCGGCCCATTTGTCCGGCGGCCCGGCGTAGGGGTGGTCGGCCTGCTTGCGCGACGACAGGTAAGCCGACTGAAGGAGCACCAGCCCGAAAATGATCCCGATGATTGAAGTCGGAACGAAAGGCGCGAGGCTCGCGGCGATGATCGCACCGGTCGTGGTTGCGATCTCGAGCAACATGCCGATGCGGATGTTCGAGAAGCCCTCGCGCACGAAAGCCGCTGCCGCGCCGCTCGAAGTGGCAATGACCGAGACGAGCGATGCGCCGATCGCGTAGCGGATATCGACGCCCAGCAGCAGCGTCAGCAGCGGAACGACGATGAATCCGCCGCCGAGGCCGGTGAGCGCGCCGACAAACCCGGCGGCGACGGCGCCGGCCCAGATGATCAGGGTGGATTCGAATAAATTCATGTGCGTTTACGGGAGCGGGATGTTCGGCCTGTCGTAATTATAAATCGCGCGGCGCCGCAACGGGTAATATTGCACGTCCATCGAGATCTTGCCGGGCAGTTCGATGAACGAGTAGCGCCACAAGCTGCCGGGGGCCTTGCCCTTTTCGGCCGGCGCGGAGGTGCGCTCAGAAGTGATCGGCTCGAGCGTCTCGCCGTTGGGACCCTTGAACGTGAAGCCGCCGAACCTGGTCGTGTCGCCGATGACGGCGATGCTGATCGAGTCGTTGCCGACGTGGTCCAGCGCCAGGATCACGTCGGGGTATTGATCCGACGGGAGCAGCGACGTGGCGGTTTTCTTTTGGCGCAGGTTGTCGATGTGGATCGGCTGCGGGATCCCGAGGGTAAGCGCGAACGATGCGTTGATGCCGCCGAGCCGGTCGTCCTCGCGCGACGGCAGTTCGCTGGTGAATTCAACGACCGCGTGGTCCGGCTTGACCTCGAGCGCGATCGCCTGGCCGCTCGTGGCGGCCTCGGCATTGACGGGCGCCTTGGGCATCAGCGCGCGGCCGCGGCGGTCCGTGACGGACTTGAGCGTGCCGTCATCGACGCTCATCAGCAGCCAGCCCTTCGGGATGTCGATGCGGAATTCGAGGAGCATGCGCGGCGTCCACACCGCGGGCTTCTCGGCCGGGTTCGCCGTGTAATACCGGCTGCGCAGCAGGCTCACGCGGTCGAGCGAAATCGTCACGTTCGGCGGCTGCGGCTCGGGCGTGGCGGTGGCCCGGGGCGTCGCCTGCATCGTCGGGAGCGGCAGCGGCCGCACCGTCCTGACAGGCGTAGGGATCGGCGATTTGGCCGGCGTGGGGACAGGGGTCGGCGTCTTGAGGGACACGGCGCCTCGCTGCTGCCTGCCCAGGGGCACGGCCGGCGGCTTGGACGCGGCAAAAGTGATTGATCCGCACAGGGCGAACAGGGCAAGGCACGGGAAGATGCGATTCATGATGATGCTCCGGCGGCGCCAGCGCGGGCCGCCTGAATGAATGAGATGATCCGGGCGTGATCCTTGACGCCCGGTTCGGATTCGACGCCGCTCGAAACATCGACCCCGAACGGCATGAGCGAGGCCACGACCGCGCCGACGTTTTCCGGGGTCAGGCCGCCGGCGATGATGACGCGCCGGCGCGCCGCGAGCTCGCGCAGCAGCCCGTAATCATAGCCCCGGCCGGTTCCTCCCGGCAACGCCGGATCGAACGTGTCGGCGAGCAGGTCGATGCCCGGAAAATCGTCGGCGCGCCGCAGCGACTCGGCGTCGCGAACGCGAATCACCTTGATCGCGGGCCGGCTCAGCGCGGCCGCGACCTCCGGCGATTCGTCGCCGTGCAGTTGAACGCGGTCGAGCCCGAGCCGCTCCGCGTCGCGTTCGATGTCATCGACCGGCGAATCCACATACACGCCCACGGCCTGAAACGGTTTCGGCGCGCGTTCGCGCAGTTCGCGAATGATCCGCGCCATCTCCTGATCGGCCCGCCAGCGCGGCGATTTCGGCCAGCGGATAAAGCCCAGCCAATCGGCGCCGGCGCCCAGCGCGGCCATGCCGTCTTCGACGCGCGTGATGCCGCAAATTTTAATGATCAAATCGGCGCGGATCATAGCTTGTCCAGCGGCGGGCGTTGCTCGGGCTGCTGCATCCGGATCGCCGGCGTTTTCCCGCGCTGCGTCTCGACCTGGTGGAACTGCTCGAGCTGGATCTGGTTCGAGTCGAGCCGGTCGGTGTGGATGACGAAGTCGGGCTTCTTGATGATTTCCTCGACGACGCGCTTGATCTGGACGCCGCTGAACGGCTTGGCGAGGAAATTCACGACGCCGAGCTTATCGACGTATTCGCGGTCGCGCGGAGTCGCCTTGCCCGAGATGAAGATGATCGGCGACTTGTAAAACTCGCGGTTTTTTTTGAGCATCACCGTCAATTGATAGCCCGTCAGCCGCGGCAGCATGCCGTCGATGATGAACAGGTCGGGCTTGTAACGGACGGCGTAGTCGATCGCGCTCACGCCGTCGGCCGCCTCGAGAATTTCGCAGTCGTCCTTGAGCGCCGTATAGACGAGCTGGCGCGAATCGGCGTCGTCCTCGACGACCAGCACGCGCGGCGTGGCTTGCGGCGGGCGCGGCGTGGCGGCCGCGGCCCGTGGCGCGGTGGAAGCGTGCGGCGGGGGTGGCGGCGTCGCCGTCGCGGGGTGGTTGGGCGCGGGGGTCTTGTTGGCGTCGGCCGGCGTGCCGACCTGCGGGAACACGCTCAGTGCGCGCACGCGCTCGATGCTCAGCCGTTTCGGTTTCTCCTGGATGTCGTGGTCCTTGATGAACAGCTCGAGCAGCCGTTTGAAGCGCGGCGGGTCGATCGGCTTGGTCACGTAGAGCGCCGCCCCGAGCTGATAGCCCTGCTGGATGTGCTCGCGCGACGTGAGCGCCGACAGGAAAATCACCGGCATCCACTCGTAGCCCTTCATGCCGCGCAGGCGCTTGATGAATTCCCAGCCGTCCATGAGCGGCATCATGATGTCGCAGATCACCACGTCGGGTTCGCCGCGGATCGCCTGCTGCAGGCCTTCCATGCCGTTGGCTGCGGTGAAGCACTCGAACTGCGGTTCGAGGATCGATCGCAACAGGTCGATGATATCGACGTCGTCTTCAATGATCAGGATCCGGATGGGACCCATGGTTCGCTCCAATCACATCCGCCGAAACATGCCGTGCCGAGCCTGCAAGAGCTCACTTATCATTCTATTCCGCGATAACAACCGCGCAAGCTTATTTCGCCCCGCGTGCGTGTTTATGCCCGTGTTCGTTATCGAACGCGCGATGCGCGCCGAACGCCGTGCCGTAAAACCTCGCGCCCATGCGGCTCGTCCGATCCGGTGCCGGTTTGCATCGCCGGAAATTTCATCCACAGATCGGGTTCCGCATCCATAGGCGGCCGCCGCGGGGGATTCCCCGAGCATGTCGGTTTTGTGCATTTCGCCCCCGGTTCAACCCCGTTTCGCCCGGTTTTGCGCCCCGATGCAAAAAAAAGTCACGCAAATGCTTTTAAACTATTGACTATTTTGAGTCCAATCACATAATGGCCGCTTGTATGCATGTGATTTTACGAATGAATATGAAAGGGGATTGAAGTATGCCGACAGCGAACAAGAAAGCGATGAGCAAGTCTCAGCTGATCGCTCACCTGGCCGAAACGGTCGGAATCAGCAAGAAGGAAGCGGCCGCGTACCTGGCCGCCTTGACCGAGATCGCCTACAAGGAAGCCAAGCGCGGCTTCACCCTGCCGGGCATCGGCAAGCTCGTCGTTGCCAAGCGCAAGGCCCGCATCGGCCGCAACCCGGCCACCGGCGAATCGATCAAGATCCCGGCCAAGACCGTTGTTCGTTTCCGCGTCTCCAAGGCCTGCAAAGAGGCGGTTGCGCCTTCCAAGTAAGGTCCTCGCCCGGCGCCCCCTGTGGGCGTAAGCATGATCCGGAATGGGCCCGCCCCGCGCGGCAAACCCATTCCGGATCGTTTTTTATAGTGCTGAGTGCTGAGTCCTGAGTGCCAAACGCGGAAATATTAGCGGCGTGCAGCATGAACTCAGGACTCAGCACTCAGGACTCAGGACTCAGGACTCAAACAGTGGCGACCGATAAGTCATTTGGATAGAATGCACGCGTCTTGCTCGGGTTCAGGACTCAGCACTCAGGACCACGGACTAAGGACTTCATATGGCCGAGGTGGCCACCCAGTTTAAGGAGCGAGTCATCCGGCACCGGCAGGGATTGATCGCGATCGATTTCGGCGAGCTCTGGCGTTACCGCGAGCTGTTCGGTTATCTCACCTGGCGCGACATCATGGTCCGCTACAAGCAGACCCTGATCGGCATCGCGTGGGCCATCCTGCAACCGCTGCTCACGATCCTGATTTTCACGTGGATTTTCAGCCATGCGTTGAAGGTCACCGTCCCCGGGCCGTATGCCATCATGGCGTTTGCCGGGCTGCTGCCGTGGTCGTTCTTCGCGAACGCGATGCAGGCCGGCAGCCAGTCCGTCGTGATGTCGGCGCAGATGATCAGCAAGATATATTTCCCGCGCCTGATCATCCCGACCTCGGCGACGCTCAGCGGCCTTGTCGATTTCTTCATCTCCGTCCTGATGGTCGTCGGTCTGATGTTCTATTACGACGTGACCTTCACGTGGCGTTTCCTCACGCTGCCGATTTTCTTCCTGCTGGTATTTGCCGCCGCGCTCGGCGTCAGCCTGTGGCTGAGCGCGCTCAACGTGAAATACCGCGACATCAAGCACGTCGTGCCGTTCATCGTGCGCATCGGGATTTTCGTCTGCCCCGTGATGCTGACCAGCGCCCAGATGGCGGGCTCGCCCGACAAGGCGATCCATGTGTGGTGGGCGCCGGCGTGGCTCAGCTGGCGGCTGCTGTTCTATCTCAACCCGGTCGTCGGCCCGATCGACGGATTCCGCTGGGCGATCCTCGGGCCGCAAATCTCGGAGCAGTACGCGATCTTCTGGCCCGGCATGCTGCTCAGCGCGCTGGTCACGCTCGTCCTGCTTGTCACCGGCGCCTATTATTTCAAGGCTTTCGAGCGCTCGTTCGCTGATGTGATCTGACGGAGTCATCATGATTCGGCCCGCAATCTCCATATCGAATCTCGGCAAGCTTTACCGGCTGGGCGGCGCCGCCCGGCACGACACGCTGCGCGACAAGCTCGCCGAGGGCATGCGCTCGCTGTTCAAGCGCGGCTCGAACCGGCGGCCGGAAAATGATTTCTGGGCGCTGCGCGATGTCGCGTTCGACGTCGCCGAGGGCGAGGCCGTCGCGCTCATCGGCCGCAACGGCGCCGGCAAATCCACCTTGCTGAAACTCCTCAGCCAGATCACCGAGCCGACCGAGGGCGAGATCCGCCTGTGCGGCCGCGTGGCGAGCCTGCTCGAGGTCGGCACGGGATTCCACCCCGAGCTGACCGGCCGCGAAAACATCGCGCTCAACGGCGCGATCCTCGGCATGAGCCGCCGCGAAATCAAGTCCAAGTTCGACGAGATCGTCGCATTCGCCGAAGTCGAGCGCTTCCTCGACACCCCCGTCAAGCGCTACAGCTCCGGCATGTACGTGCGCCTGGCATTTGCCGTCGCCGCGCACCTCGAGCCCGAGATCCTGCTCGTCGATGAAGTGCTGGCCGTCGGCGACGCCGCGTTCCAGAAGAAGTGCCTCGGCAAGATGGGGAGCGTCGCGCGCGAAGGCCGCACCGTCATCTTCGTCAGCCACAACATGGTCGCCGTGCGCAACCTGTGCAAGCGCGCCGTCATGCTCGAGGCCGGCCACGTCTCCGCCGACGGCGAGGTCAACCAGGTCGTCGCGAAATACCTCGGCGGCGACCTGCTCGAGAACCGCCCCGAGCGCGTCTGGAACGAGCCCGCGGCTGCCCCGGGCTGCCGCAGCATGCGTCTGCACAAGGT
>JAJFUE010000043.1 GCA_021372575.1 bacterium
CGCGAAAGAAATGGACCACGGGTTTCTTCCGCTCTTTCAGAGCTTCCTAACGTGATGCGATTCTGACCTGGGGCGTCGCTTCGCTTTGCCCCAGGCTATATTCTTGTTGCGCTTTCAGCGCGCGCTTTTCACCATGCGCTCGCAACAACCGATTACCTACGCGCGAAACACATACGTTGGTCACCCCCGGCTACAACCTGCCGGCCCTTCGGGCCTGGATTGTTTTTGAAATCATTTGGCCACAGCTTGAACTAAGAATTTTCGTAATAGCACCAGCCTTCGCGAGAGGCTTCGGCTGGCACGACGAGCACGAACATCTGAAATCAAATCGATTACGATTACGATTACGAGCACGAGCACGAGCACGAACCGATAACTTTCGCCAAGCGCTCTAATTGGGTGCGATTGCGATGGATGCCTGGAAAAAAATCACCCCGGCGCAGAGGCCGGGGTGGTTGTGCAAAACTCCGACATGGCGGCCGAAGGACGCGATGCCGTCAGGAAATGTGCGATACGATGGCGGGTCAGCTTACGTTCGACGTATTGACCCGCACGACATTGATTGCCTTGTCGCCTTTGGGGCCATCGACGATTTCGAACTCGACCGCCTCGCCTTTGACAAGCGTGCGATAGCCATCGCCCTGGATGTCCGAGTAATAGACGAAAACGTCCTTGCCGTCATCGCGCTCGATGAAGCCCCATCCCTTTTTGTCGTGAAAGAACTTAACTTTACCGATCGCCATGGGAAAATCCCCTCAATCAACTGAATAGTTCGGCCATCGACTCGCCATCACGGCAGCGGAAATCCGTGAGCCCCTCGGGTGCGGCGGCGGCGCGAACACATCTCCTGCCTCCTCAAGAAACGTCATGCGCGGACAGCAAAAACGCGCAAAACATCCTTCCGCTGTTTAATGGGTAATCATACTTCCATTATCGGGGTTGCCGGTCAAGCCAAATCTGTCAAGAAATGATGTCAGATTACGACCATGTAGGTTTTTCAGGCGCCGTGTCCGGAAGCCGAAAAAATCCCGTTTCCGGTGCCTGAAATGGCGCCTGCGCGCGCAACATGACTTGTATCAATTTTTTGTTCATGGGCCGCGCCTGCATTCGAGCGGCTTGCCTCAAGAATAGGGTCGCATTGAGATGATTGTCATTTTTTCCCTGATCCGATTCACGAATCACGATCCACGATCCACTTTACCTTGACTTTGTGGATTCATGAATTAAGCTGGTAAGGCTAGGTATATCCCGGGCGTTTGCATACGCACCGGACCATCGGCGGGGCGTTCATGAGGCCGCCGCTGATGGGTGAAAGCAGGATTCCAGTTCTCTCATAAAAAGCCACAGGAGGCGAAAATCATGACTGTCAAGATCGGAATCAATGGATTCGGCCGCATCGGGCGCCTGGTCTTCCGCGCCGCCCTCGAGGACAAAGAAGTCGAAGTCGTCGGCATCAACGACCTGGCCGACAACAAGGCCCTGGCCCACCTGCTCAAGTACGACTCGACGCACGGCAAGCTGCCGTACGAGGTCAGCTCGGACGCCGAAGGCATCATCGTCAACGGCAAGAAGATCCCGGTCAGCATGGAAAAAGACCCGGCGAACCTTCCGTGGGCCAAGCTGGGCGTCGATATCGCGATCGAATCGACGGGCTTCTTCACCAAGCGCGAAGCGGCTGCCAAGCACCTGACCGCCGGCGCCAAGCGCGTCCTGATCTCCGCCCCCTCCGGCGACGCCGACGCCATGTTCGTCCGCGGCGTCAACGACGACTCGTTCGACCCCGCCAAGCACTTCGTCGTCTCCAACGCCTCGTGCACGACCAACTGCCTGGCCCCGATGGTCAAGGTCCTCAACGACGAATTCGGCGTCGTTCACGGCCTCATGAACACGATTCACAGCTACACGAACGACCAGCGCACGCTGGACCAGATCCACTCGGATCCGCGCCGCATGCGCACCGCCGCCGCCAGCATGATCCCGACCAAGACCGGCGCCGCGTCGGCCATCGGCAAGGTCATCCCGGAACTCAACGGCAAGCTCGACGGCTTCTCGATGCGCGTCCCGACGCAGGACGTCTCGATCGTCGATTTCACGTGCCTGCTCAAGAAGAGCACGACCGCCGAAGAGATCAACGCCGCGCTCAAGAAGGCCGCCGCCGGCCCGCTCAAGGGCATCTTGGCCGTCTGCGACGAGCCGCTCGTCTCGGTTGACTTCGTGCACGACCCGCACTCCTCGATCATCGACTCGGCCCTGACCAAGGTCATCGCCGGCAACTTCGTCAAGGTCCTCTCGTGGTATGACAACGAGTGGGGCTACTCGGTCCGCTGCGTCGAGATGTGCAAGGTCATGGCCAACAAGATCGCCAAGGCCTAAGCTTCAACGATCAATAAGCAAGGGGGCGCGGGTAGCGCAAAGCGCCCGCGCCCCATTTTTTATAATAGTCCTGAGTCCTGAGTTTTTACGCGCTCGTGCTTGATGCAGAAGCCCGAGCATCAGCGAGGGACTCCCATAGGACCCATAAGACCCATAAGACCCATTCTTCGAATTCCAAGGAGATTCCCCCCATGCGCAAGCAGATCGTCGCCGGAAACTGGAAAATGCACATGACCCCCAGCGAAGGCGCCAAGCTCATCGCCGACCTCATCCCGCTCGTCCAGGGCGCCAAGTGCGACGTCGTCGTCGCCCCGACCTTCACTGGCCTTGACCGCGCCTCGCAGGCGCTCAAGGGCAGCGGCATCGGCCTCGGCGCCCAGAACGTCTATTGGGAAGCCAAGGGCGCCTTCACGGGCGAAATCGCCCTCGGCATGCTCGAGGACCTCGGCGTCAAATATGTGATCGTCGGCCACAGCGAGCGCCGGCAGTATTTCGGCGAGACCGACGAGACCGTCAACAAGCGCGTCAAGTGCGTGCTGGCCGGCGGGCTCACCCCGATCATGTGCGTCGGCGAAACCCTTGCCCAGCGCGAGGCCGGCAAGACGGCCGACGTCGTCAAGACCCAGGTTCGCGGCGGCCTCGCCGGCCTGACCGCCGATCAGGTCGCCGGCATGGTCATCGCCTACGAGCCGGTCTGGGCGATCGGCACGGGCAAAGTCGCCACGACCCAGCAGGCGCAAGAAGTCCACGCGATCATCCGTGGCCTCGTCGCCGAACTTTACACCCAGTCGGTCGCCGATCAGGTCCGCATCCAGTACGGCGGCAGCGTCAAGCCCGACAACGCGGTCGAACTGCTGGCCCAGGCCGACATCGACGGCGCGCTCGTTGGCGGCGCCGCCCTCAAGGCCCACGACTTCGCGGCCATCTGCAACGCGTCGAAGTAAGGTCAAACCAATCACGGGTCCTATAGGTCTGATAAGTCCTATAGGTCCTATAGGACCCACTGTTCGCACTCAGGACTCAGGACTCAGCACTACTTTGGACCATAACCAGCCATACCCCTCGATGCCCTCGGTGATCCCCACGGCATCCTGTCCCGAGGTTCTTCACCAGACCCTCGAAGGGTTGCTCGAGATCAGCAACCTGGTCGGCTCGGTCATGCTCCTGGACGACATCCTGGACCGCATCGTCCAGATCGCGTCGGGCCTCATCGGCGTGCCGGTCTGCTCGATTTACCTGCTCGACGACCAGGGTCGCGCCGTGCTGCGCAGCACGTGGGGCCTCGAGTCGGATCTCAAGGGCAAGGTCGTGTTCGAGCCGGGCCAGGGGATCGTCGGCACCGTCCTCCAGACGCGCCAGACCGTGGCGCTCGAGGACAGCACGCGCGACCCGCGTTACCGTCCGCTGCCGTCGAGCCTTTCGCACGGCTACCGCGCCTACATTTGCACGCCCATGCTCATCCGCGACGAGCTCGTCGGCGTCATGACCGCGCGCAAGTCCCAGGTCTATGCCTTCAACCACGACGAGATCATCTTCTTCGAGACGATCTGCAAGCAGGTCGCGATCCTCATCGAGAAGGCCCGCATTTACGACGACAAGATTCAGGCCGAGCGCCTCGCGGCCGTCGCCGTCTCGCTCTCCGGCGTCGCCCATTACATCAAGAACGTCCTCCTCACGATGCAGGGCGGCGAATACCTCGTCGAGCGCGGCATCGAGCAGGGCGCCCTCGACCGCATCCGCGACGGCTGGAGCGTCCTCAAGCGCGCCAACGGCAAGATCCGCGGCCTCGTTGAGAACATCCTCAATTACTGCCGCCAGAACGAGCCCAATTTCCGCCGCGTGGACCTCAACGCGATGATCCTGGACATGGTCCAGACCATCGGCGATTCCGCCCGCGAGCGCAAGGTCGAGCTCGCCACGAGCCTCGACCCGCAGGTCGGCGAGGTGTGGGTCGATTCCGAGCAGATTTACGACGGCCTGCTCAACCTCGTCACCAACGCCATCGACGCCATCCCCGACGGTCGCGGCGGTCGCGTGCGCATCCTTACCGAGCGCCTCGAGGGCCGCCATCAGGTCCTCATCGACGTCAGCGACGACGGCACCGGCATCCCCGAGGATGTGCGCGAAAAGATCTTCAACCTGTTCTTCTCGACCAAGGGCCGCAAGGGCACGGGCATCGGCCTGGCCGCCACGCGCAAAATCGTCCAGGACCACGGCGGCACGATCGAGCTCACGACCGTCCCCGGCGAAGGCACGACGTTCTCGATCTACCTGCCGACCAACGCCAACGACATGACCCACGCCGCCCCGGTTGCCGGGGAGTAATAAAATCGGGCAACGCGTGATATTGGTCGATCTGCATCTTATCTTCCTTGATATGACCTCCCCTGAGAGTGCATACTATAGGTGTGCACTCGGAGGTTGTCGTCATGAAAGCCACGCTTTTGGATATGCGCCGGAATCCCAGGAAAATTCTGGATGCGATCGCACGCAATGAGACGGTTTCGCTGACGAGCCGCGGCAAACCGGTCGCGCGCATCGAGCCGATCGCAAAGGGAAAGCGTCCCACCGCCGGCAAGCACGCGGCCGTTGGAATCTGGGCCGACCGCGCCGACATGGCCGATCCTTCCGCCTACGTCCGCAATCTGCGCAAAGGCCGTTTCGATGCTCTTTGATACCGATGTGCTCATCTGGAACCTTCGCGCCAATAAACGCGCATCCGCCGCCATCGACGCCGCGGATGTATTGGAATTGTCGATCGTCACTTTCATGGAATTGCTTCACGGCGCGCGTGATCGCAAGGAACTGCGCGTTATCAAATCGTTCCTCGCGGATCTTGGCTTTACCATCCTTCCTTTGACCGAAGACATCGGCCATCGCGCCTCGATTTACATTGAGGAATACGGCCTCAAATCGAACATCGGGATTGCCGACGCCCTCATCGCCGCCACCGCCGTCGAGCGTCAAACCGTTCTCTGCACCGGCAACATTAAAGATTATCGCTCGATCGCAGAGCTTCAGTTGAAGCCGTTCCGTCCATAAAACCTGAACTTTGCCGTTTGACGTCGCCGCCTTCCGCCCGTACGATGGCGGCATGAACATCCGCGATCGCCTACGCTCTCCGCTCCTCGCTCTCGCCGTTCTTCTGCTGGCGCCGTTCGCCCCCATCCTGCTGTTCCCCGGCGGCCGGGTCCTCGGCAACGAATGGGGCGACAACCCCGCGATGTTTTATTACATCAATGAATTCGCGGGCCGCTGCTGGCGCGAGGGCGTCATTCCGTTGTGGAACCCGCACGTCATGCTCGGCGTGCCGTTCCTCGGTGAAGGCCAGGCCGCCATCTTTCACCCGCTTTCAACGCTTTTCGTTTTCCTGCCGACCGGCGTCGCGATCAACTGGCTTGCCGCGTTGAGCTTCGTGCTGACGGGCCTGTTTTTCCACGGCTGGTTGCGCGCGCTGAAGCTCTCAAAGGCCGCGGCGTGCTTCGGCGCGCTGATCTGGTGTTATTCCAACGTGATCGTCGTGCGCATCTACGCCGGTCACCTGAGCATCCTGCTCACGCTCATCGAAATGCCCCTGATCCTCATGTTGTGGGAACGCTGGCGCGCGTCGCGCCGCATTGCCTTTCTCGCCGGCATTCCGTTCGCCTACGGCTTCATGATCGCGGCCGGCTACCCGCAGCTGCTCTACACCTTCTCGCTGTTTTTCCTCGTTTACGTCCTGATCGGATCGGCGCTGGCGTGCGCGTCCAAGTCTTCCGCGCGCCGCGAAGGCATCGATATTCTTCTGCTCGGCGTGTGCATCGTTCTCGGCGCGGGGATCGGCGCTGTTCAGCTTTTGCCGTCGGCCGATTACGCGGCGCAGTCCATGCGCCAGAATCCCTCGCTCGAGTTCAGCGGCACGTTCTCGTTCATCCCCGGCAACATCGTCACCATCCTCGCGCCGCGATTTTTCGGCTACGGCAGCGACCCCGCGTTGACCGAGTATTACTGGCGATCCGGCAATTACTGGGAAATGACGCTCTACATCGGCATGCTGCCCCTCATGCTGATCGTGCCGGGACTCATGGCCGCGCCGCGCCGCCGCGCGATCGTGTTCGGTTCATGTGCCGCGCTCTTTTCCCTCATCGCGCTTGGCCGTTTCACGCCGCTCTTTCCGATAATTTTTGACTATGTTCCTGGTTTTAAGCTCTTCCGCGGGCCTTCCAAGTACATCCTGGTCACCGAGTTCTGCCTGGTCACGCTGGCCGCCTTCGGGCTCGACGGCATCCTCAAGGAACTCGAGACCGGCGCGCGCAAACTGCTCAAAATCGGGCTCGCCTCCGGCGCCGTCCTGCTAGTGTGCCTCGCGTTTCTTTATGTTCACAACATCGTCGGCGCGCTCGAGCCCGAATCCAACTGGATCCAGTTGATGCGCCGCAGCCTCCGCCATGGCTTGGATCTCCCGGACATGGGCATCATCGCGAATCTTGTCGGTTGGGCGGCCCGCGAACTGGCGCGCTCGGCCGTGATGTGCGTCCTCGCGCTCGCCGCGCTTGCTTGCGCGTGGAAAATTCGTTCGCGCCGCCTGCTTGTCTCGATTCTGCTCCCCGTCCTGCTCCTCGACCTGCTGACCGTCTTCGTCCCGCTGTTGCGGACGTATGACGAAAAAATCGTGGCGATCCCCGGCAAGCTCGTGAAGGCCGTCAAGCCGGCCGTTTATCCACCGCGCGTGTTTTGCCCGGGATGGCTCTGCAACAGCGTGATCCACCACGGCCTGAGCTCGCCCTCGGGTTACACTGGCAACACGCTCGCCCGTTACAATACCTTCGTGAACCAGATGAAAGGCCGGCCGTTCGACACCCCCGAACTCGAGGATCCGATCCCATTCTACATACCCGGCCTCGAGTTCCTCTCCGCCGAAGCCGAATTCCTTCCCACGGCCAGGCTCGATCCCTCGGTGAGTTCGACGGGTCAATTCCAGGACGGCACAAAGTCGTTCATCCCGCTGCCGATGAGCCACCCGCGCGCATGGCTCGCGGCATCGCCCGTGTCGGTGGACGTCGCTGACCGGGCCCGTGATTACGTCCTGAATCCGAAAAACGATTTGCGCAATCATGCCGTCATCGAGTCTTCATCCGCGGGATTGCAATCCAAACCGCTTGCGCCCGGCGAAGCCGTGGCATTCGTCAGTTTCAATCCGACCCGCGTCGAGTTGCAAACCACCGCCACCCAGCCGCGCGTCCTTGTTCTTTCTGAAATGTATGAGCGCAATTGGACGGCCACGGTCAACGGCGCGCCCGCAGAGGTGTTCCCGGCCAATTACCTCCTGCGCGGCGTCAAGGTTCCCGCCGGCCCCTCCCGCGTCGTTTTCGAATACCGCCCCAAGTCCTTCCGCGCCGGCGCAATGATTTCCCTGGCATCGATCGCCTTGCTCATCGGCCTGGTCTCGTTTGCCTCGGCTCGCAAGCTCGCGTTGCCAGAGCCCGTTACCGAACCCGCCCCCCAACCGGCGCCCATCGCGCCTCCGCGCCCCCGCAAAAAACGAAGATCCCATTGACAGATTTTTGGTCCTTTAAGTCCCTCAGGTTCTTGACTCCTTCGATCAAAAAAAGCGCCGGCATTTAACCGGCGCTTCCTTCAACGTGTGTGTTGAGCCTCCCGGCTCAGGCCTTGCCCACCGGCGTGCGCGCCGGTTCGGGTTGCTGATCCGGATTCAGCTTCTGCCGCGCCAGGATGCTGTGGCGCATGCCGTAGCCGAAGTAAACCACAAGACCCGCGCTCTGCCACACCAGCAGCCGCAGCCAGTTGGCCGGCTGGAGAGACAGCATCAGCATCAGGCTCAGCGACATGCCGCAGATCGGAATGGCAAGCCCTCCCGGGCACTTGAACGGCCGCTTCGCATCGGGATTGAGCCTTCTCATCACCAGCACCGCCGTGCACACGATGAAGAACGCCATCAGCGTCCCGATGTTGACCAGTTCCATCAGGATGTGCAGCGGGAAGAAACCGCCGAGCATGGCCACCGTCATGCCGGTCAGGATCGTGGCCTTCCACGGCGTCCGGTATTTCGGGTGGATGTCGGCGAAGAAGCCCTTGGGCAGCAGCCCGTCGCGCGCGATCGCCATCAGGATGCGCGGCTGGCTCTGGATCATCACGAGGATGACCGACGTGAGGCCCGCGATCGCGCCGAGGCTGATGATGAAGTGCGCCCAGTTCTGGCCGTATTTCGCAAACGCGTCCGCGACCGGCGCGTCGATGTCGAGCTGGTTATACGGGATCATGCCGGTCAGCACGGCGGTAACCGCGATGTAAAGCGTCGTGCAGATCAGCAGCGACGTGATGATGCCGATCGGCAGGTCGCGCTGCGGGTTTTTCGCTTCCTCGGCGTGCGTCGATATCGCATCAAATCCGATATACGCGAAGAAGATCGAACCCGCCCCGGCCAGCATCCCCACCGGATTGCCCGACCCATCGATCTGTCCCCACACGAATTCTTTCCCGAAGAAGCTCAGTCCCTTGAACCCGTACGGCGCGAACGGCAGCCAATGGTTGGTCCCGCTCTTGATCAGCAGATACGTGCCGACGGCGATCACCATCAACACGACCGACACCTTCGTGACGACCATAATGTTGTTGAACAGCGTGCCTTCCTTGACGCCGCGCACGATGATAATCATCAGGATAACCGCGATCGCAAACGCCGGCAGGTTCAGAATGGGATGCAGGATCGACCCATCGGGATTCTTCATGATCGATCCGTCGGCCAATTTGATGACCGCGAGCCCCCATTTCCCATCGACATAATCGAACGGCGCCTTTTGCAGCAGCGGCGACAACTGGATGTTGCTTAAAATGCCCCCCGAATATTCGTGCAAATGATTGAAAAATGCTTGGAAGTAACCCGACCACCCGACGCTCACCGTGGCCGCCGTGAACGTGTATTCGATGATCATGTCCCAGCCAATGAACCACGCCAGCAGCTCGCCCAGTGTCGTGTAGGCGTATGTGTAAGACGACCCGGCCACCGGCGTCATCGCCGCGAACTCCGCGTAACACAACGCCGCGAACACGCACGCGATGCCGGCCACGATGAACGACAGGATCAGTGCCGGGCCGGCCTTGTCGTGAGCCGCCGCGCCGACGATCACAAAAATCCCCGCGCCGATGATGGCACCGATCGACAGGCTGGTCAGCCCCACCGGCCCCAACACGCGCCGCAATTTATGTTCGCCCTCGACGTCCTCGTTGACCTGATCGAGGTCTTTTCTCGCAAATAATTGGCTCACGGTGTTGGCTCCTTAGGCGGGATGGCGATGTGAAACACTCGTGCGACTGAACATAAACCGAAATCGCCCCCGAGTGCAACCCCAATGAAAACCCGTTTCCAATAAAAATTTACATTTTTGACATTTAATGGGCCGGCCAGATCCGACCGATCCGGTTCCTGTTCATCCCGGGAGGACGCCAAGTCCCACAATTCCCATACTTTCCATAAGTCCCATGAGGCCCAAACGTCAATTACTCGTAATTTACCCAATTCACCGCCCCCGTGAACGGCGGCTCGGGCTGGCCGTTCCACAGCACCGACCGGTAGATCGACGTCGATGCGTTATACATCCCGCATGCCGTCCACGCCGTCGCGCGCACGTAGTGGTTGCGCGCGATCGGGCTCGCCAGGCCGCTGATCCGGTATCCCACTCCGTTCTCAACCGTTCCCCACCCGAGCTCGTTCCAATTCTCCCCGTCCGCCGATTCCTCGAACAGCACCCTGAACGGCCACGGGAAGCTCCCGCCGAGCTTCCACGTCACGCTATTTCCATCGTTCGAAACCGACAGTTCCTGCCGTGCCGCCGTCGGGTTGGCCAGCCGCATCGCGACTTCGTCGTACCAGTAGTTCAGCATCCCGCCCGCGATGATTTTGCCGTCGGGCTGCACGGTGATGCCGCGAATCGCGTCCTGGAAATTTGAGTTATTGAAGGCGGCATCGACCGAACCATCCTCGTTGAGGCGCGCGATGTAATTGCGTCCGCTGCGGTTGTAGTCGAGGAAATTCCCGCCGATCATGATCTTGCCGTCGGCCTGCAGCGCCATCGATTCGACGCGGCCGTTGGGCTCGCGGTCGTAAATCTGGCTTGTTCCGAACGTCAGGTCGTGCGAGCCATTCGCGTTGAGGCGGGCGACGTGGTTGCGCGGCATGCCGTTGAAGGTCGTGAACATCCCGCCGACAAGCACTTTCCCGCCCGGCAGCAGGATGATCGAGTTGACCTGGCCGTCCGGGCCGGAATAAATCCAAAACGAATTGTCGGGCGAGCCGTCCGGATTCACCCTTACAAGGTGGCTGTGAAATTCGTTGTGGTAGCGCGTGAAGCTGCCGCCGACGAAGATCTTGCCGTCGGGTTGAATGGAGAAGGAATTGACCGGATAATCCGCGCCGTCGCCGGGGTCGAACGTCGCATCGAGCGATCCGTCCGTGTTCAGCCGCGCGATGTTGTGGCGGTAATAGATGCCCACATAATCGAAGCTGCCCCCGATCAGGATCTTGCCGTCGGGCTGGATCGCCATCGCCGACACGATGTTGGTGTCGAGCATCTCGGCGTAGAAGGTGATATCGACGGAGAAGTCCGGCCGCAGGCGCGCAATGCCGTAGCGCTGCACGCCCTGCACCATCAGGAACTTGCCCGCCACGAGCATCCGCCCGTCCGGATAGAGCGCCACCGCGTTTACAAACATCATATTGGGGATGCGCAGGTTCGGCAGGGGAAATTGAACGGCGCCGGCATAAGAACCGTCCGCGTTCACGATCCGCACGTGTTGCCACTTGTCATCCGTGTCGGTTGCGAAGTTGTCGCCGGCGAGGATGATCCTGCCGTCCGGCCGCACGACGGCCGCATGCGGCTGGAAACCCTCCCCCGCAATCAGCGGATTGTAGTAGTAGGCGAAGAACGTCGTGTCGGGCGAGCCGTCGGCGTTGAGCCGCGCGATGTGATTTCTTCCGGCCCCGCCGACCGCCGTGAAGTCGCCGCCGATCACGATCTTGCCGTCCGGCTGCAACGCGACCGCGCAGATCGTGTCGCTCGTCTGCGTGTCGATAAACGTCGCGTCGAGCGCCCCCGTCAGCTCCAGCCGCGCGATCCGGCTGCGGATCGTGCCGTCGAAGTTCATGAACGATCCAACCACCAAAATCCTGCCGTCGGGCTGCGTTTCGATGGCGTTGATATAATCGTCCGCGCCGTCGCCGGCATTGAACGTCGTGTCGAGCGACCCGTTTGGATTGAGCCGCACGACGCGCCCGATCGGCCCGCCGTTGTAATACTGGAAATACCCGCCGAGCAGGATCTTGCCGTCGGCCTGGAGCTTCAATGCCGTGATGTTGCTGCTCGGCCCGATGTTGTCAACGAATGAACCGTCGAGCGAGCCGCTCGCGTTGAGCCGCACGATCCGGTTGTGCGCCTCGCCGTCGTAGCCCGTGTATTCGCCGGCGGCGATGATCTTGCCGTCCGGTTGCAGCGCGAGCGCAAACACGCTGCGGTCGGCGCCCGGGACGCCGTCGAACGAGTTGTCCACGAGCCCGTTCGCCTGCAATCGCGCGATTTTGTGGCTCTCCTTGCCGTTGATGCTCGAGAACGATCCGCCCACGACGATCTTGCCGTCGGGCTGCACCGCGATCGCATCGACCCAGCCGTTGGCGCCCGTGCCAAGGAACTCCGGATCGATTGATCCATCCGTGTTGAGCCGCGCGATGTAGTTGTGCACCGCGCCGCCGGTGTGGTTGAACCGTCCCCCGATCAGGATTTTCCCATCGGTCTGGATCGCGACGGCGACGACCGAATCATCGACCTCGGCCGCCGCGAACGTCGTATCGGTCGTGCCGTCGGCGTTGATCCGCGCGATGCGCGTGAACACCGCTCCGCCAACGGCCGTGAAATCGCCGCCCAGAATGATCTTCCCGTCCGCCTGCACGGCCAGTGCCCGCACCGCGCCGCCGGCATTCGGATCGAACCCGTCGTTCGACCCCGGCATCGCCGCGAACGTTACCGCGCCGCACGCAAACGCGACGCACGCCAGGAGCATCTTCACGATTTTAATCTTCATCACAAAAACCCGCCGGATCAGGATTGGGACTCAAGCAGTAAAATCCATGATTCGGCGGAAACAGTCAAGTCGATGAATGTGTTTCATTCATCACGCAAAAACGCAAAAAGGCCAAACACGCCAAAGAAATTTTGATTCCGGATGCCTTTTGCGTGTTTTGCGATTTCGCGTTTTGCATGGTTCTATATTTTTTGTCCAATCTTACTGGATGCGAGCGATGGGCGGCGTGAACCACAGCTCCGAGCGCATGACCGACGTCGATTCGCTTGCCCCGGTCTGCCAGCCGGTGGCGCGCACGAACGCCCCCGGCGCGACCATCGCGCTCGAACTTGCCAGCCGATAACCAACCCCCGCGACCGGTTTGGCGTATCCGATCAGGGTCCAGTTCCGCCCGTCGCCCGACGTCTCGAACTTCGCCATCGAAAGCCACGGGAACGCCCCGCCGAGCTGCCACGTGATCACCCTCGCGTCCGCCGACACCTCGAGCTTTTGCGTCGCCAAATCCGAATTCGTCAGCCGCACCATCCCGTGCCGCTGCAACCCATTCACCGTCTTGAATTCGCCGCACGCCACCACCTTACCGTCGCTCTGGAGCAGAATATCGTGCGCGTAAGAGTCGAATTTGAGGCCTCCCGTATTGAACGATCCGTCGAGCGAGCCGTTCGCGTCGAACCGGATGACCGTCCCGCCGTAGCCGCCGATGAAATCAGAAAAGTTACCGATCACGAGGATCTTCCCGTTCGCCTGGACGGCGATATTGAACACGCTGCCCCGTTCGCCCATCGCGGTCGGATTGAAATTCATATCGAGCGTGCCGTCCTGGTTGATTCGCGCCAGCCCCCTGCGCGCCGCCCCGTTCACGTTCCTGAAACCCCCGCCGATTAAAATCCTGCCGTCCGGCTCGAGCGCGATCGCCGTCACGTATTCGTCGGTTTGGACCCACGTGAAGCTCGGGTCGGGCGTGCCGTTAGCATTCAGCCGCTCGAGCTGGAAGATGCGCCCGCCGCCCGTGACCGGATAGCTGCCGCTGATGAGGATCTTGCCGTCGGTCTGCACGGCGAAGTTGATCGCAACGTCGTAGGGCGTCACGTGCCGGTCCGCGAACCCCATGTCGATCGACCCGTTCGGGTTGAGCTTCACAAGCCGGCTTCCCCTGCCGGGAACGCTCGTGCTCATGATGATTTGATTGTATGGCAGCAGCTTCGTCATCGTCGCAAGCGTTCCCGACGACTGGCTGTTGAACGACGTGTCCGGCCTGCTGTCGGGCAGCACGCGCCCGATGTAATTGGCCGGATACCCGTTGAGCTTCACGAAATTGCCGCCGATCAAAATTCTGCCATCCGCCTGCACGATGACCGAGTCCAAACCCCGGTCAACGTCCGAGATGACGTCAAATTTCGGGTCGATCAGCCCGAACGCGTTCAGGCGCTTGACCGCGAGCCCGTCCGAAGCGCGTTCCTTGTAGAGCCGCACGCCTCCCGGCAAAATCCTCTCGTCGGCCTGCATCGCGATCGTGTAAATGCGGAAGCCCAGCTGGTCCCAGCCGGGGTTGTCGAGCACGTTGAATGTCGCGTCGAGCGCGCCGGCCGGATTCACCCGCGCCATGTGGTTGCGCGTCTTGCCCTGCACCTTCGTAAACTCGCCGCCCATCACAATGCCGCCGTCGCCTTCGAGTCCCAGCGCCAGGACCGGCGCGGTGCAGCTCGTGTCGCCAAAGCCGGTGTCAAGCGTCCCGTTCAGGTTCAGGCGCGCCAGCCGGTTGCTTGCAATCCCGTTGACCTTCGTGAACGCGCCGCCGATCACGATCTTGCCGTCGGGCTGCTGCGCGAGCGCGGCGACATAGCTGTTCGGTCCCGAGCCGGTCCTGAAGTTCATGTCCGGCGTGCCGTCCGGCATGAGCCGCGCCACGCAATTGCGCGGCAGGCCGGCGAACTGCGTGAACCAGCCGCCGACGAGGATCTTGCCGTCGGGCTGGATCACGACCGAGCTCACGCCGCTGCTGGCGCCGGTGCCGGGGTTGAACGTCGGGTCGAGATGCCCGTTGGCGCCGAGCCGCGCGATCCTGTTGCGTCCGACCCCATCCATTGTCGTGAAGAACCCGCCCACGACGATCCTGCCGTCGTCCTGGATCGCGACGGCGTTCACGCCCGAGTTCGCGCCCGCGCCGGGATTGAACGCGAGGTCGAGCGAGCCGTCCGCATTGAGCCGCGCGATGCGGTTGCGCGCCACGCTGTTGACGCTCGTGAACGTTCCCCCGATCACGATCCGCCCGTCCCGCTGGACGGCGATTGAATTGACCCAGCCGTTCGTCGCCGCGTTGCGGAACGTGCTGTCGATCGCCCCGTTCGGCATCAGGCGCGCGATGTATTTTTTGGATACGTGGTTATACTCAGTGAACCGTCCGCCGATGATGATCTTGCCGTTGGACTGCACGGCAATCGCCAGCACCGAATCGTTCGCAGTGGCCCAGCCAAACGTGAAATCCGGTCTTCCGTCATTGTTCAGTTTAAAAATGCATGAATCACCATATCCGATGCAGACCGTCTTGAAATCGCCGCCGATCAGGATGCCGCCGCGCGCATCCACGGCGATCGCGCGCACGGTGTTGTCAACGTCGGGCTCGAACCCGTCGCGGGGCGACGGCATCGCCCACGCCAACGCGGCGATGCAGAACATCAATCCCGCGGAAAAGATTTGCCTTTTCATGGGACCCACTCCGGGTTGGAATGAAAAAACTTGCCGGGATGAAGCGTCCGAGTTGAATAGGATCAACTTACCACAACCGCGCGCAGTTTAAAGCATAAACGGCATCCGGTTCGTGCCCGTGCCCTCTCGAAAACATGTGGTAAGTCGTCGTGCTCGTGCTCGTTATCGTAACCGAACCCCAAAAAAACATCCTCCCCGAGCTTGCGCCCGGGGAGGACTGATGATCCGTCGGATCAGTCGGTTTACTTGTTCTTCTTGAGCCACGCCATCTTGGAGCGGATCTCGGCGCCGACGGCCTCGATCTGGTGCTTCTTGCCTTCGACGCGCATTTCCTTGAACTTCTTCATGCCGCCGTTGGCCTCGGCCAGCCATTCCTTCGCGAACTCGCCGCTCTGGATCTCGCCGAGGATCTTCTTCATTTCGGCGCGCGTGGCGTCGGTCACGATGCGCGGGCCGCGCGTGAAGTCGCCGTATTCGGCCGTGTTGCTGATCGAGTCGCGCATGCGGGCGATGCCGCCTTCGTAGATCAGATCGACGATCAGCTTGACCTCGTGGCAGCACTCGAAATACGCCATCTCGGGGCTGTAGCCGGCGCCCACCAGCGTCTCGAAGCCGCTCATGATCAGGTGCGAAAGGCCGCCGCACAGCACGACCTGCTCGCCGAACAGGTCGGTCTCGGTCTCTTCGCGGAAGGTGGTCTCATAGACGCCCGAGCGCGTGCCGCCGACGCCCTTGGCCTGCGCCAGGCCGTACTGCATGGCCTTGCCGGTGGCGTCCTGCGCGACCGCGACGAGGCACGGCACGCCGCCGCCCTCGACGAACGTGCGGCGAACGAGGTGGCCCGGGCCCTTCGGCGCGACCATCCACACATCGACGTCGGCCGGCGGGACGATCGCCTTGAAGTGAATATTAAATCCGTGGCTGAACACGAGGGCCTTGCCCGGCTTCAGGTTCGGCTTGATGTCCTTCTCGTAGAGGGCCGCCTGGACCTCGTCCGGGACGAGGATCTGGATAATGTCGGCCTTGGCGGCGGCGTCGGCCGCATCGACCGGCGCGAATCCGTGCTCGACGGCGAGGTCGTAGTTCTTCGACCCCTTGCGCTGGCCGATGATGACGTTCAGGCCGCTGTCGCGCATGTTCTGAGCCTGGGCGTGGCCCTGGCTCCCGTAACCGATGACGGCGATGGTCTTGTCCTTGAGCAGCGACAGGTCCGCATCTTCATCGTAGTATAACTTGGGCATGATCGAGTTCCTCCTGCATTTTGAGCCGACGCGGGGGTCATCGGCGCGTCGCACAACGACATATAAAACCGCACCAAATTAGTCTTCCGGGAGTGGAATATCAAGGTTTAATCAGCCGACAGGCCAAATCGCGGTTTTTTATAGGCCCCAATAGTAATTTGACCGGAATATTCTCAATCCATTTTGTCCTGTCCAGGATCGTTCCTCCCACATATTCTTTGATCTATCATCCGTTAGTTTAACTGACTCGTTCATAACATCGTACACTACTCCAGTGATCCAAGTCGAGTAACCATCATGTCTCAATGCGCAGAGCTTTGCGGCATAGTTTGCTGCTCGCCCGATCCAAACCAAATCGTTCGAGCCGCGGATACCAGTCCGTGCTACCAATAGCTTGCTTGTATCCACACCCACGGAATGTCTAACAACAAAATCTCTGATCCGCTCCTTGTAGTAATTTTTAAGCGCAGGATTGATAATCTTGATCACCGCATGGTTTATAGCCAACGCCGATCGAACGGCGGATGTGTTCTTTGAATCACCGATGAAGACAGCCATGACACGATCGCCATCAAATGCTGTTATAACTCCGCCTTGGTTGCGTATAATCCTGCAAGAGCAGTTCAAATAACACTTGTAGACCTCAGCGGCAAGCTGTGCGTTAAATGAGTTTACGAGATTCGTACTCTCCGCGAGGTCTGCATAGAGACAGGTCGCTTCTAAGTTGACGCCCTTGTTTCCGAGTTGAATGTCTTCCGTCTCCGGAACGGATCTCCCATCACTCGTGGACCATTTCTCTTCGATAATCTTTGTGACTTCAGTAGTGAGATCATTGACTATTCCCAAAATGCTACCTCACCCCGAGCCTAGTTATATGATTGCTAAGGACGGTCACAACTGGGGCCGTTCTCGAATCCAATGTTGCTGCATCCCCATTTGAATCATATTCGATAGGATTCAGTCCCCATAGATCGGTTGGAATTTTTACTTCAATTCCTCGTGGCTTGGCAAAGAAAGTGCGCTCCCGGCCCAACACACCCAAAAAAAGCCCCAATTCAAATACACAATTATCTCGGGGCGCATCTTTTATGGTTTGGCGCGACTCAGTAAGATCGTCCGGAGTTAGAATTACCAGGGCGATATCATACTGACCGGCCTTTTGGAGCAAATCCTCAACAGTTGTCCTGCTTGGTGTAAACGCATTGTTGCTCCAAACAGTCGTTATAAAATTCGAATGGGAGAGACCGAGTTGAATGGCGTTCGCAACTGGCAGACCCTCGACAGACGAAGCAATGAACAGGAAAGGTTGCTCATTAGGAGGGTTATGGAATCCCGCCCGCTGTCGGAGTCTTTGCACTACTTCCGCCGCAAAACGCCGCCATAAAGCGGGTCTTGCATTCGCCGTGGCTATGACGACATCTTCTGAAATACGAAGCGCAATGGTGGGTTCAAGGGAAATCACGGATGCACTTCTTGGTCCGCACGGCTCTATCAGAGCCATTTCTCCGACGTGTTGTTTGGGTCCTCTGATTGCTACTGCCCGGCCATTCACCCGAATTTCAACCCGCCCACAAAGCAATATAAATAAATGAGAGTCGTAATTACCCTGCTTAATGAGTTCTTTTCCGCCGGGAGAGAACTCTTCTATTGTGCCTGCTTTCTGGAAGGCGGATGCAATTTCTTCATCCCCGCCGATTAGGGGTGATTCCATCAGGATATCTCGCACGACCCGTGCGCCACATTCGCCTTCGAATCTATGTCTTGGGCCACTTACAGCGAACATTCTTCATTTCTCCATATGTCCAAACGATGTATATTACACACTGCTTTGGTAGTAATTAGTCAAATTCGATGTGAATAAACAAGTAAAATGTGCGATCCGCGGGCGCCAAGCCCGCCGGATGGTTTTAAGTTACGACCATTGGTATTCATGATTCAACCCGTGTCCGTTTATTCGCCGTTTTCTGACGCACCAGGGCCGATTTGAGATAAGTTTGCTTCCTTTGGCCCGCGCGCTTCGAATTCACCTTCGGCGATTGTAAATTCTCCACGACCACTTTTTCGTTCTTCGAGATCAACCGCAGTGCAATTTGCTTCTTGAGCGCCACCGCCAGCTTGGCGATGGTCTCCATCTTGAAATTGACCTGTTCGTTCAGGATTTTGCTCACATATGCGCGGGAAACTCCCATCGCGCGCGCGAGATCCGATTGGGACAATCCGCCGGCTTCAAGCGCCCGCTGCACCTGATCGATCACGTCGTATTGCATCCCAAGTAGCGCGAATTCCCAGTCGTTTTCGAGCGACGGCAATTCCTGGCTGTTTTTTTCGTAATCCGCGTCCATGCGGCGAATCGTCTTTTTTAGTTCGGATCCGTTCTTCTCTTTCATGATATGATCCTTTGATCAGTTCGTGCGAATCATGCGCGTGTCGATCTCGCCTTGAATCGGTTTCGCGCGTTGCCAGAGATGTATCAAGCGCTCAGCGTCTTCGATTTCGATGTTTTGCTTCTTCAATTTATGACCGCGACCGATCCAGAATGTGTTCACGCAGATCAACGTCATGACCGCGTCGGCGTCGATAAAGCAGTAAAGCCTGCTTTGCCGGCCGGCGATTTGGATGACCCGGTGACCGGGGCCAACGCGTTTGATCGTGTTCAGTCGCGGCAAATCGCCGAATTCCGCGATCATCTGCAATTTCTTCAAGGCCGCCTTGTATTCTCTCGGGCTGCTTCGAAACCACTCCCTCAATTCTCGCACGACGTCACATTCCGCTACGCCCGACCCGCCGATCTGCAAAGCCCGAATCAACATTGCCCCAGGCCGATCGTCCAATCCCGATATTCTCACCAATCTGAGGATCATGTCAACTCCAAGGTTAACAAGGTTTTTTAATCGCACGTCTTGCGGCTATTTTCCAGAAACATCATGAATACACAAGCGGAACCCCGGTCATGCCGTCCACCGGGTCCATTCGCCTGCCCCGCGACCTCCTTGCTTGCCCTTCCGCGCGGATTCCTGTAAAAACTGAGTATCCGTTTCTGCGCGGGGAATCATGCGGATCATCGGGATACATGACGGACACAACGCGGCGGCTTGTCTTTTGGAAGACGGGGTGATCCGGGGTGCGCTCCAGGAGGAGCGGCTGACGCGGATCAAGAACCACGACACGTTTCCCAAACGCGCCGTCGAATGGCTGCTTGCCGAGGCCGGCTGCGATTTGAGCGCCATCGACGCCTTCGCGATGAACGGGTTCCACATGCCGGTGCACCGCGACCGCGAGCGGCTGATCCGCGACACGCGTTGGGCTGGGAGCAATCGGCCGGTTCGGCTTCTGAAACGCTTGGCTCGCGAGCACGGGCCGGGGCTGGCGATCTGGAAGGCGCGCAGAAAAGCCGATCGCGAGGCCGAGGCCAGGGCCGCCGGCGTCGATCCGGCGAAACTGGTTTATATCGAGCACCATCGCTGCCACGCCGAGGCGGCGTATTGGGGGTCGCCGTGGCGCGGCGAACCGGTGCTGGTCCTGACGGCCGACGGCGCGGGCGACGACATCTGCGCGACCGTCAATACAGTCGATGCGGGCGGAACGATGCAGCGCATTGCGCAGGTTGATGAGTCGTCGTCGCCGGCGATGGTGTACCTGACCGTGACGACGCTGCTGGGGATGGTTCCCAACGAGCATGAATACAAGCTGATGGGGATGGCGCCGTATGGCTCGGCCAAGGGCGCCGAGGCGGTCTATCGGATTTTCGAGAAGATGTTCGAGTGGGACCCCGAGCGGCCGCTGGCGTGGCGCCGCCGCTCCGGCGTGCCGAACACGTATTACTGCTACGAATGGCTGCGCGACCGGCTCGACCTCAAGCGGTTCGATATCATCTGCGCGGGGATGCAGCTGTGGGTCGAGCGGCTGCTGGCGGAGTGGGTGCGGCGCGCGATCAAGGCCACCGGGATCAGGAAGGTCGCGCTTTCGGGCGGCATCTTCATGAACGTCAAGGCCAACCAGGTCATCGCCGAGCTGCCCGAGGTCGAGGACCTGTTCATCTTCCCGTCCTGCGGTGACGAGACCAACCCGATGGGCGCGGCGTGGGCGGTCTATGGCGAGCGCAAGCAAGAGGCCGATCCGGCGATCGCGCCGCTCGGGCCGATCTACTGGGGCCCTGATATTGAAGAAAAAGAAATCGAGTCGGCGCTCAAGGCGGCCGAGGGCGATTTTCGTTTCGAGCGGCCGGAAAACATCTCGGCGCACGCGGCGGAATTCCTGGCGCGCGGCGAAGTCGTGGCACGCGTCGATGGCCGGGCGGAGTTCGGCGCGCGGGCGTTAGGAAACAGGTCAATCCTCGCCAACCCGTCGATGCCGCGCGTCATCAAGCAGATCAACGACGCGATCAAGAGCCGCGATTTCTGGATGCCGTTCGCGTGCTCGATGCTGGCCGAGCGCGCAAACGACTATATTGTGAACCCCAAGGGGCTCGCGGCGCCGTACATGATCCTGACGTTCAACGCGACGGAGCGGGTCGATGAGATCGCGGCGGGGACGCACCCGTCGGACCGCACGGTTCGCCCCCAGATCGTCGAGCGCGCGTGGAATCCGGGCTACTGGGACGTGATCCGCGCGTTTGAGGAAAAGACCGGAATCGGGGCGCTGCTCAACACATCTTTCAACCTGCACGGGCATCCGATCGTCAACAGCCCGGCCGAAGCACTTGACGACATGCGGCGATCGGGGCTTCAATCCCTGATCCTGGGCCCGTGGTGGGTCGAGAAGAAGGTGAAGTGATGGTGGATGTGAGCCTGGTCATCCCTGCGCTCAACGAAGAGGGCAACATCGGCGAGGTGATTGCCCGGGCTCAGCGCGTGCTCGGCGGGATGGGCGTGGAGTATCAGATTTTGATCTGCGACGGCGGCTCGCGGGACAAGACGCTCGAGGCGGCGCAGAAGGCCGGTGCGGAGGCGTTCCTGCACGTCGGGAAGGGCTACGGCGCGGCGCTGCGCGACGGCTTCAAGCGCGCCAAGGGCGAGTATATCGTCACGATGGACTCGGACCTGTCGCACGAACCGGAGTTCATCGAGACGCTGTGGTTGGGCCGCGACCGGGCCGACATCGTGATCGCGTCGCGCTACGTGCGCGGGGGGCTGGCCGAGATGTCGGCGTTCCGCGCCGTGCTGAGCCGGATTTTAAATATTGTGTTCACGCAGATTTTACAGATCCCGGTCAAGGACATCTCGAGCGGGTTCAGGCTGTACCGGCGCGCGGCGATCGAGAAGATCAGCTTCGACGCCAACGATTTCGATGTGCTGGAAGAAATTCTGATCCGGCTATACGTGCATGGATTCCGGGTGACGGAAGTGCCGTTCCACTACATGCCGCGCAAGGAAGGCCGCTCCAACGCGAAGCTGTTCAAGTTCGCGATCGCCTACCTCAAGACGCTGTGCAAGATGATGCGGCTGCGGTGGGGGCGGAAGTAACGTTAGAAAGCACGTGGGATGAAATTTAAATTCAAACGGCCGGTGTTCGTCGTTTGCGTGATTTTGTTCATTGTCGGCTTTGTTTCCCTGTCGTGCATGATCCCAATCACCGCGGAGCAGCGGGCGCTTCGGCTGTATCGATCCAAGCTGCAAAACGAAGCCGCATCCTCCTATTCATTCAGGAGCATTCTGTTTGGCAGATATGAATATTACATCGAGCCGATCGGCGCTCATTCGTGGTTTGTTTATCGGGTAGTCCGGGATTTCGCTCCGGAACTGGCGCAGGACAGATATGTGGTCCTGAACGGCAAGGCCTCCCCGGTTTCGGCGGAGGCTCTCGACGAGGTATTCAAAACCGACGTTCGTGAGGCGCAAACAGACGCGGAACAAATGAAGGTCTGCAGGCGTTATCTTGAACTGCTCGAGCCACATCCTTTTGCTTTAAAAATTATCTCGGGAACCAGTGATATTCAGGATTACGCGAAGGCTCCGCTCAAGCCGGAACTGGCAGCGACAATCAAACCTCATCAAGTGGAGGTAAAACCCGACGGGGCCCGGGTGCATATTTTCTATACCCATAACGATTTGTCGGGTTCCGTGCGCCGGCAAGAATTTACATTTAATAGATCAGGACATTTGATTGATGTAAGATACACTGAAATTGGAACCGGAATCGGTGGCACGCACGGTTTAGTTTAAAGAACGTGACGGAGATTAACATGTCCAGTTCGCTTCATATTCTCGTGACCGGTGGGGCCGGGTTTATTGGCTCTTTTATTGTCGATGCGCTTGTGGAAAAGGGGCATCGCGTGCGGGTGTTCGATTGCCTCGACCCGCAGGTCCATGGCGAGCGCGACGGCAAAGCGCCGGAGTATTTGAGCCGCGACGCCGAGTTCGTTCTGGGCGACGTGCGCGATGTCGAGGCGCTCGACAAGGCCATGGACGGGATCGACGTCGTGTTTCACGAGGCGGCGGCCGTCGGCGTCGCGCAGTCGATGTATGCCATCCGCGCCTACACCGAGGCCAATACGATGGGCACGGCGAACCTGCTCGAGCTGATCGTGAACAAGCACCGCGACCATGTGCGGCGGATGATCGTGGCCAGCTCGATGTCGATCTACGGCGAGGGGAGATACGTCGATCCGGCGACGAACCAGTTCGTCGTGCCGGCGCAGCGGACGACGCGGCAGCTCGATTCGGGCGATTGGGAGCCGAGGATTCAGGGCACTGACAGGCCGGCGCAGCCGGCGCCGTGCGACGAGATGAAGCCGCTGGAGCCGACGTCGATCTACGCGATCAACAAGCGCGACCAGGAAGAGATGTTCCTGTCGGTCGGGCGCGCGTATGGGATTCCGGCCGTGGCGCTGCGGTATTTCAACGTGTATGGGTCGCGCCAGGCGCTGAGCAATCCCTACACGGGCGTCGGGGCGATCTTCAGCTCGTGCTACCTGAACGGCCGCGCGCCGCGGGTGTTTGAAGACGGCCTGCAGACGCGCGATTTCATTCATGTGACCGACATCGCACGGGCGAACGTGCTGGCTTTGGAGCGCAGCGAGGCCGATTACGAGGCGATCAACGTCGGGACGGGCCGGCCGACGAGCGTGCTGGGGCTGGCCAAGATGCTGCTGGCGAAATTGCATCCGGACCGGGTCGAGGACCCCGAGCTGCAGCCGAAGATCGTGGGCCGCTTCCGCGCGGGCGACATCCGGCACTGCTACGGGGACATCTCGAAGGCGCGGCGGCTGATGGGGTTCGAGCCGGCGGTGAGGCTGGAAGACGGGATCGCGGAGCTGATCGAATGGGTGCGCAAGCAGGAAGCCAAGGACCTGAGCGACCAGGCCCTCAAGGAACTCAGCCAGCGGCGGCTGGTGTGAGAAAGAATGATGAATGATGAATGATGAAAGATGAAAGAATGAGCAATGAGAAATGAAGAACCGGGTGAATTGATAACTTAGAATTGAACTGCTACGGATCGTTGTGAAATTTTTCTTCAAACTTTTTGCCCCCGGAGGACACTTATGTGCAGAAGGCTCCGGGGGTAAAAAGGCGTGGGGTCCATACGGCGCAAAATTTTATTCGGGGTGCTGTGCGTCGCGCTGGCGGTGATGCTGGTGCTGACGGTCTTTTATTCATACATCATTTATACCCCGACCGGGCTCGAGAAAGTCGCCAAACCGATGGTGGCGGCGCGGGCGCGTGTCGTTGCGAACGCCGCATCGATCGGGCGGGGTGCGGCTTCGGGCGAAAAGCCGGGCGCGGCGGAGAAGCCGAATGGCAAGTGGGTGTTGGATCTTGGCGCGAGCATCAACTACTTCGCCGGGTTCAATTGGGGTTCACCGTCGCATTATTTTTATAACCAGTATTCTGTGAACCGCGAGCTTCAGCCTGAGACTTATCCATGCGAGCGTGTGCCGGCCGCGGGCGGGTCGCTGTGGGCGGCGCTCGACGAGAAATCGAAATCGCAGCTGACGCATTCCGCGCACTATTTCATGTATCGCAGGCAGACGCGCGCGAAGCTTGCGTTAGCCGACGCGGCGGTGATCGCCGACGAACTGGACAAGCTCGATCTGTTCCTGCTCACGTCGTCCCGCGCGATGCCGCGCGCCGACCAGGTTGAGTATCTGAACATCAGCCCCGCGCTCTACATCAAGACGATGATGACGATCGAGCGCGCGTGCGTGCGCGGCCAGCAGCAGAAGGCGCTGGCGCTGCTCGACGGTTTTCTCGATACGCTGCGGTTCCTGCAATACGGTTACGTCCACGACGGGAACATCACGGTTCCGGCGGCGAGCCCGCACGAAAAGGTTTTCTGGCGCGGGCTGGGGCTGATCCGCGGACTTCCGCCGGAGTGGCGCGACCACGCGCGCGCGGCGCTCGGCAAAATGGCGGCGATGAACGCGCAGCCGGCCGACTCGTGGCCTTACACCGCGAGCATGTGGCGCGAACGCATCACGGCCAAACTGGATAACAGTCATTACGCGAATCAAAACTTCTGGCATTTCTTCGACACCGGCGAGCGGATCGTGAACCGGGCGCTGCGGCCGGTCGCGAACCGGCAGGTGGACAGCATGTGCGCAGCGCTCGGGCGCGGCGACACGGCGCAGTTTTACCGGGAATTCCGGTCGCTCACAGGGACGCTCGGCCTGATGAACATTTCGTGGACAAGGTTCGAGTGGCGTCAGTTTGAAAACTTCAACAACAGGGCTGCGCAGACGGCGGCGAACGCGCGGGCTTGCCTGGATTTGATTAATCAGTCCGACGATCGCAGGACGACCGAAACGATTGCGGTCGAGCGGTTCGGGCGGTTTGAGGACACCAACTATATAGAAATCGGCCCGGCGCTCAATCGGGAACGAAAACTCGGCAGGAATGTCAGCACGCCTGCGGAGATCGATGAATTCATTAAGAAGAACAAGCGTGAGGATTGGCGGCGGTATGTGAAATGGTACGGGCCGACGACGATGAAGATTGATTGGGTGGCGCGCGGAAAAGAGGTGGTGGTCACGTTCCCGCCGGAGGATGTAGAGTTCGAGGAAGAACTGAGGCGGGTGCTGACTGGGAAGCGATGAAAGATGAAACATGAAAGATGGGATGACATGACGGGACGGCTTTAGTGGAATCGAAGGGGCGCAAAATACGGTTTGGGGTGCTGTGCGTCGTGCTGGCGATGGTGCTGGTGCTAGTGCTCGTGGATTCGTATTGCGCGTTCACGCCATCGGGTTATGAGGAGGTCGAAAAACCGATGGCGGACGCGCGGGAGCGGATCGGGAAGGCAATCTCGAAGCCGGCTGCGGCCAAGCCGGCCGATGGCGCCGCGCGTCAGACAACCTCGCCGAACGTTGCCAAGGCCGGCGGTAACGAATCGGCGGCGCGGCAAAACTGGAGCCGTGAGCTGGTCAATTTCGAGATCGACGGCGCCGCTGGATGGGCCACGCAGTTTTTTTATCAGGGTTACGAGAACCGCATGATCACCGTGCCGGTTTATTTACTCAAGGAACTGGGCGTTGCGGCTTTGGCGGAAGGATCGAAGCTCTGGCCGGAGCTCACGGAAAAGCAGCGCGATGGGATGATGAGATATGTGATCATTGCCTTCGTCTGGAAAAAACAGCGGCGGATGGTCAGCCTCTCCGATGAGAAGGCGGGCCGGATCGCCCGGGAACTGGACCGGCTGGAGGAATTTCTGCTCAGGAAAGACCGGGGCATGCCGAGCATGGGTTATGCGACCTATATCAGCAACGCTTTTTCCATCAAGACGAGGCTGGTGATGGAACGCGCGTGCCTGAACGGCGATCCGCAGAAGGCGCTCGAGTTGTTCGATGGCTATCTCGACGTGGTCAGGTTCGTCTTCTTGGCCAACCTCTATGACGGACCAGCGGACGTTTATTCATATGCACCGACGACGTTCTTGTCGCGGAATCTTGATGACATTCCGAATTTCCCGGGCGAGTGGCGCGAACACACGCGCAAGGCGCTGGCGGAGATCGCGGGATTCAAGGTGAACGAGGCCGACGCGTTGCTGTTTACGGCGAATGCATGGCGCGAACGCTGCATCGAAATCCTGAACAGCAACTCGAACAGGAAGGGCAATATCTGGCATTACTTTGCGGGCGGGAGGCTCGAGAGCGTCACGGGGAAGGCGTTTTATCCGATCGTGATGCGCCAGGTCGATGAGGCGGCGGTCGCGCTCAGCAAGGGCGATGACGCGGGTTATCGCGCGCATATGAATGCCGCCAGGCCGGTGCTGGGCGTGATGAATATCCAATCGCTCCCCTACATCAGCAACACGCAGACGGTGGAGAACAAATCGCGGCAATTGCAGGAGTATGCCGCGACGGTCTCGGCGCAGATCAAGCCGCACGACCGCGTTACGTCCGAGACGATTGAGATCGAGCGGTTCGGCAACCTTACAAACATCGGCACCCTGCATGGCGTTGACCTGTATCAAGCGGTCCAGAATTTCCACGCCAGACACGGGCACGGGCCGACGACGCCGGAGGAAATCGACGCTTTCATCAAGGAGAACGGCCGCGAGGAGTGGCGCCAATACGTGGAGTGGTATGGACCGGGCAAGGTGACGCTGTCGTCATTCAAGCATAACGGCGAGGTGATGGTCACGTTGCAGGTCGAGGACAGGGAATTTGACGAGATGGTAAGGAAAGTGCTGCTGACGAAAGCCGCGAAGAACTCAAGTCAGGCGCAAAGATGAGAAGTAAGAAACGGACCATCCTTGTCGTGCTGGCCGTCGCCGCCGCGATGCTGCTGTTGCTGGCGGGGTGGTATGCGCATCTTGTCTCGAGGCCCACCGGTTACGAGAAGCTCAGGCCATCGTTCGCCGCGGCCGTCGACCGGATCGGGAAAGACGCGGCATCCGGAGCGCATCCAATACAGCCTGTGTCGAATCTTTCTTTACCGGAAAACAAAGCCGCGCAATCTCCGGCCACGCCGCCCCGCGAATTCTTCACGGAGCTCATGCCGTTTCTATCAACCCCCGACGTGGCGATGAATACGTTCGTGACCGGCTATCTCAATCGGAGAGACCGGAACAGCGTCAGCGTGGAGTGCGATCAACTGCCAAAACCGGGCGGGTCGCTGTGGGCCGTGCTGAAACAGGAAATGCGCGAGGTGGTCATCGATGCCGGCCGGACTTGCATCGAGAACAGCGAAACGATCACGGCGGGCGCAAACGCCATCAACGAGGAGCTCGACCGCCTGGATGAGTTTTTGCTCAGGCCCGGCAAGAAAGTGCCCGCGCTCGCGCCGCGCTATGACTACAACGTGGAATCGTTTTACCGGAAAGTCCTCATCGCGATCGAGCGGGCGTGTTTGCGAGGCGACCCGGCAAAGGCGCTCAAGCTTCTGGATGGTTTTTTCGAAACCGTGCGCGTCTGCAATGTTGTTTATGTTTCCGATGTGAGCGCTTATAGGAGGCCGGTGGTTCCGGATAGCTGGTTCTGGCGCGAACTCGAGCGCATGCCGAACCTGCCGCCGGAGTGGCGCGATCGCGCGTGCAAGAGCCTCGAGGCGATCCAGAACACAACCATCGCGCGCGCCGACGCGCTGCTCTATAGCGCGCGGGCGTGGCACGACAGCTCCGTCGCGCAGATCGACGGCGAGAACCTGGCGATGAAGAACACGTGGCATTATTTTGGCAGCGGGCGGCTGGAAACGGCGGCGCGCAAGGCATTTTACCCGATCGCAATCCGGCAGATCGAAAGCATGACCGTCTCGTTCGGCAACGGAAATCAGGCCGAAATGACGGAGCAATCCAAGCGGCTCAGACAGATCTTGACGCTGATGAACATGAGCGGCTACAGCGGCTTTGAGGCCAAGGGTATGTTCCGGGATCTGGACTCGCGGCCGCTGGAATTGAAGCAACTGCTCAATCGCCCAATCGCGATGATGAAAGGCTGGGTCAAGCTCCTGCCGCAAAACGAGGCCCCCTTTCAGGACACGCCCGACGAGATCACGATCGAGCGGTTCGGCGCGTTCAAGATCGAACCTGGCCGCGAACTCACGGTGGCTTACTTCAACTACAGCCAGACTCATCGGCGCGGGCCATCGTCGCCCGACGAGATCGAGAGTTTCATCAAGGAGCACGGCCACGGCGACGACTGGCGGCAGAAGGTGATCTGGTACAAGCCGGGCAAGGTCAGGATCGGCTGGCGCAGGATTCGTAGCGGCGCGCCTCCGCCCGGTCAAATCAAGTATGTTGTTGCGGTTCAAGTCTCCCGGACCGAAGACAGCGTCGAGGATCGATACAAGGCGGTGTTGCTGGGTAAATTCGACGGCAAGCTGAAGGACAAAAAAGACGCAAAGGACCAGAAAAACTAATGAAGAATAGAAGGCGAACAGTTCTTGTGCTTCTAACATGCGGCGCGGCCATGATGCTGCTGATGGCGATGGCGTATGCGTGGCTGGCGTTTGCGCCGACGGGGTATGCGGACGTGGAGAAATCGGCCGCGTCCGCGCGGGAGCGACTGGCGAAGAACTATGCGCGCAGGATCGACTCCGCGACATCAGGCACGAAGACGCAGGGCGGCGCAGGCCGGCTCGGCTATATGGACGTCGTCTTCAAGGACATGACGGGCGAAATCGTCGGCCGCAAATCGAATCCTGACCCGGCAAAGCTCGAGGACAAAAGGGTCGAGGAATACTTCGAGGCGCTGCGGCGGTTTGCGCTGAGCGACTTTCCTGTGTCGGGGTGGTTCGCGTGCGAGAACCCACCGCCGGCGGGCAGCTCGATCATGCCGCTGATCACGAGCGAAACGCGCGAGCGGATGGTGCTCAGCGTTCGGAGTCGCGTTGAGCAGCTAAGATCTCTGCCGGCCCGCCCGCAGCTCGATGCGAATACCGCGGCGGCGATCAACGCTTACCTCGACCGGCTCGAGGACTTTTTGCTGAGCGGCAACTGGGACGTGCCGCGCACGGTGACGGTGAAATACGGCAAGTTCAGCAAAACGTACGGGCTCAAGGTGATCTTTGCCATCGAGCGCGCGTGCCTGCGGGGCGATCCCGAACGGGCGGTTAAAATCCTCGAGGCTTACCTCGAGACGCTGCGCATCTGGCAATACATTTATTTACAGACCGACCAGACCAGTTGGCTGGAATTGCGACCGGAATGGGAGCCGCTGTTTTGGTATAGCCTCGCGGAGGTGGATAACTTTCCGCGGGCGGCGTGGGATCGCGCGCGGGCGGGGCTCGAGCGCATGCGCATGAGCGAGGCCGACCAGAACGATGCGCGCGTGCTGGGCGCGATCGCGTGGCGCAACGATTTCGAGAAGGAGTTCAAGAAAGAGATCGGCCGGCCAAGCCAGAACATGTGGCACTTCATGATGGGCGGAAGTCTCGAATCGGCGGTCAACACGGCGCTGGCGCCTGTTGCGAATCGCTACGTGGACGAGACCTGCATGTCGATCAAGCACGGTGACCCTAATGAATTCGACCGGAAGATCACGGCGTTGAACCACACGCTGACGCTGATGAACGTGGCGGACAGGCATGTGCTGCTTTACGGGACCAACCGGAATATGGCCGTCAACTACCGGTTAGAGTCGGTGGACCGGTATGCGGACAGCTTGGCCGCGACATTCGAGTGCGCACGGAAGCACGTGCCGCTCGACCGGATCAGGGTCGAGCGGTTCGGGTCGTTCATGACGAAATGGAGGAAAGGCGACAACGAACTCGCGCTCGCGATCATGAAGTTCGAGAAGGAACACAAGCACTGGCCGTCGTCGCCGGAGGAGATCGACAGTTTCATCAACGCCTCCGGCCACGGCGACGACTGGCGCGCGAAGGTGACGTGGTTCGAGCCGACGGACTTCATGATCATGTGGTATCCGGCGGAACGGCGCACGAGGCCGAACGATCCGGTCGTGAAGGGGATACGGCTCAGCCTGATGAGATATGAGCCGGTGATGGACGACGGGATCAAGTCGATGCTGAAGCAAACGGGACAATAAAAATGGCTACAAAAAAACGGGCGGCTCTGGTGGGATTAGCGGTCATCATCGCGGTGATGCTCGTGCTGGCGATGGGGTATGCGTGGCTGGCGCACGCGCCGACCGGGTATGCGGGTTTTGAAAAGGGAGCTGCGGAGGCGCAGAAGCGCGTGAGCGAAAAGGTGAAGCCGGCACCGAGGCCGGCCGACGTGCGGGCGCGCGTTTCCGAAGCACCGATGCGTTACGCGATCCTGCCGAACGGAAGACCCGGCCCCGCGCACCGCGCGAATTTTTTCGAGGAGATCGAATCTTACAACAGCTACGAGGAGCAGGCAAACATTACGTATATGCTGACGGCTGACAACAAGCCGATTTCTCAAGCCATGAAACTGGGTTGGTCGGGCATCGTGTATTGCCCGTTCTTCTTGCCGGAAAAGATGCGGCCGGCGGACGGCAAGCAGTTTTGGGACGGCCTCGATGCGGCGTCGCAGGTGAAGGGCGAAATGCTGCGATATTTTCAGTCTTCGTTCCGCGAACGAAACGAGCCGACCGCCGCGACCGACGCACAGAAGATGATGTTCTATGTTTACCTGGATAATCTGGAGGGTTTCCTGCTTCGGCCGCGGTGGGACATTCCGGAGACGAGCAGCACGCTGCATACCGGGGGGCGTTCGTTTCATCGGCTTGCGATGCTCGCCATCGCGCGCGCGAGCCTCAAGGGCGACCAGAAGCTGGCGACGGACTTGCTCGGCCGCTATCTCGACGCGGTGCGCGTCTTGCACGTGCACGACGAGCAGGGCGCGTTCACGATGGACAACGTCAGGCAGGTGTTTTTCGGGATGGCGGAGCTGCCGGATCTGCCCGATGAGGCATGGGAGCAAGCGCGGCGCGCGCTCGAGTCGATGCGGCTGAGCGACGCGGAAAAAATGGACCTGTTGCGCGTGCGCGCGGCACGGTTTCACAAGATGATCGAGCAACAACTGGAGCATATCGACGGCGTTCCGAACACGTGGCATTACGTGTTCGGCGGGACAGTCGAGTCGGGCGCGAACCGGCTGCTCAAGCCGATCGTGCTGCGCGAGGCCGAGAAGATGGCGCTCGATATCAGCCGCGGCGACGTCGCCGAAGCGGCGCGGCACCAGCTGAAATGGGCCGGGATGACGATGTGGTTGAACTCGACGGAAGGTCGCGATGTCGGCAAATACGGCATCATGCAGATCAGCCTGATCGAGAATCTCAACGCGGAGGTGGATCGAGCGCTGCTGTATCTGCAAATCGCGCGCGCACGGCGGGCCAAGAAAGAAATGCCGGCGGTGACGACGCAGGGCGCGGAACATCTCGAGATGTTCAAGATGGACCGGTTCGGCGTGTTCACGATCTCGTCTTACGGCGGGCCGGGGAATCCGGGCTACGACCAGAAAAAGCCGCTGATGGACGCGATCAGGAAATTTCAGGCGACGGGAAAAGTCGCAACGCGGCCCGAGGATATCGAGGCCGTGATCAAGGCCGCCGGGCCGGGCGACTGGGCGAAATACGTCGTGTGGGTGGAACCGAAAACGGTTTACCTGATCTGGGGCATGCGGCGCATGCAGTCGAGCGACATCTGGTATTTCGCGAGTCTTCGCGACTGGAAAGCGTCGGTGGAATGGGTCAACGCGGTCGAGGTATATGCGGTCGTGATCGATGGGCCGATTTTGAGCGAGTGGATGAAAGGCGTCTTGAAAGAAACGCGCGCAAGCAATCCGACTGAAACGATCCCGCGATGGGTCGAAAGAGGCGAGCGGTTGGCGTTGTGATTGCAGTAGCCCGAGCGTGAGGGAGGGATAGCCGGATCGAGGGGTTTTCGATTACGATTACTCTGTAACACGCCAAATTGAATGTAAAATGAGCACAAATATTGGAGAACATAGTCGCATGTCATGGAACGCCCAGCCCCGGCAGGGGCGATACAAGTTAGCCCAGCGCGTCAGCGCTGGGACAGCGGTTCCATCAGTCGTACCGAGCCCCGGCAGGAGCGGCACAACGGAGCGATACAAAACTGTGTCGCCCCTGCCGGGGCTCGGAATGTTCATGGACACGCTACCCAGGGTTCCGCTTCGCTCCACCCTGGGCTAACTTGTATCGCCCCTGCCGGGGCTCGGGTCACGGCTGAATTCGCCGAGCAAGAAACAGCCGGACG
>JAJFUE010000057.1 GCA_021372575.1 bacterium
GCTTGCTTGCCCGTGACTGGTTGCCCCGCGAACGGGGAGCAAGCTCCCCTGGGTTTTAAGCGGCAGCAAGCTGCCGCACTCCACATGGGTTCATGGCGAATCGCCGCACCTATTTTCGAGTGAGCACGAGCACGATTAAGGAGATTGCAGATGACAAAATGCGACGACCGCCCGGTGTTCATTCAGCAGGACCCGGACTGCCAGGACATTCCGCTGCCGGCTTACCAGACCGCCGACAGCTCGGGCCTGGACCTGCGCGCGGCCGTGCCGCCGGACGAACCGCTGATCCTCGCGCCCGGCAAATGGGCGCTCGTGCCGACCGGCATCCGGATCGCGATCCCGGCGGGCTTCGAGGGCCAGGTGCGCGCGCGCTCGGGCCTCGCCCTCAAGAACGGCATCGGCGTGCTGAACGGCCCGGGCACGATCGACGCCGACTACCGCGGCCCGGTCGGCGTGATCCTGTTCAATTTCTCGCGCGAGCCGTTCACGATCCAGCGCGGCGACCGCATCGCGCAGCTCATCCTCACGAAAGTCGAACGGCTCAAATGGATCGTCACGGACGAGCTCCCCGTCACGCACCGCGGCGACGGCGGCTTCGGCCACACGGGAGCGAGTTGAGGGAAATGATGAATGATGAATGCGGAGTTCGGTTATTTGGCCCCGAAGGGGCCGCAGCGAGTAGCCCCCGGCGAAGCGCAGCGCCGCCGGGGGTAAAAGGCGATCAATAATCGCGCCCCACCGGGGCGCCCGCGAAATGTGTTCTGGCGCCCGCTTCGGGGCGCAATGTCTTCTTACCGTCCACCCCCGGCGGCGCTGCGCTTCGCCGGGGGCTACTCGCGCACGCACCTTTGGTGCGTTCACATCGCCAGTTGCGGCCTGAATGCAATCACTTGCTCAAAATAATTTTGGGAATGGCAAGCGATTCATCGCGGGGTGCAGGCAACCCTTACATCGGGAACCGTTTCAACGGTTTTGATTCACCGCGCCATTCTCGACTTCGTCTCGACGATTTTGCGGGCGGTATCGGTTCTGCTGAAGTCCTCGACGACATTCCCTAACTTGTCGGCAAGATGGCCCGTGGTGACCCGCCATACCGCCAGTCCACCAATTTTCTGCGCGATATGGAGCCGTTCCTCGAACGAATAGCGCCGCGGGTAGAAGAAATTCGTATAACCACGGCAGCAGTGCCGCAATTCCAGTTCGTAAAGCTTATGTTGATCCAGCAACTGCGTGTAAAGCGCCTCCCATTTCTTCATGTTCCCGGCCGTGCCGAGCGATGAATTACCAAGCCTCGACGCCAGAAAAGCGTAGGCTTCGTCGTATGGGCCGATTTTCGGCAGGCTGCGATAATAGCCATATGTCTGGAGGGATAACTTCCGGTCGCTCTCCATCCGTTTCACAAGCTCGTCGTATCGCGCGCGGTCGCGGACGTAGAGGTCAAACATCTCGCAGAAATCGGCGTAGCACTGATTCACCAACTGGGCGTCCTTGATCTCTTTCGGGGTTTTGAGGCCTTCCGCCGAGATCAGGACCGGATAGCGGTTGCCGGTGATCGATCCGGGCGGCGTGAGCCCGGCCAGCGTTGCCGACGTAAGCGAATTTCCTGAAGCCGCCGAACTTCTCACCGGCACGAGGGCGACATCGATATTCTGGACGGGCGATTTGAGGACCGTCGGCGCGGGCACGGTTCGCATCGCGTTGTAAAACGTCAGCGCCAAAACAAAAAGAATGAACGCCGCCGGGATCGCGGCCAGCATGATCGCGATGCTCAATAGCGGTTTGCCCTTCAAGAACGAGCGCTTGGGTGGTGGGGTCGGTTGGTCCATGAGTGGCCTCTTGTCAAATAAGACGCCGCGGGATGGAAAAAGTTTTCGAAAAATCGGCGGAGCCGGTTTCACCGGCGGGCGCGGATACCTGTATTTAGCCGCGCCTCCTCGCCCGCATTTTATTGATTTTGCCGGTTGAGGTCAGTAGGCTTGAAGCCTGTGAAGCGCGCTGGCGCATGATGTTGTTGGAGATCACACGATGAAACGTATCGCCGCTGTCTGTTTGATAGTCGTTTGGCTGGCTGGATGCATGACTGCGCCCAAGCCGCCGAGCAACAAGTTCAACTCCGAGCAAACATCGAAGAACCTCTCCGAGGGGCTGCCCAAGCCGACGGAAGGCATTCCCACTTCGAAGGTGGTGCCCGACGCCGTGCGCATCGAGCCCGAAAAGGCCGTCGGCTACCAGGACCTGCCGACGTCGATCACGCAGCTCTACACGGAAAAGCCGATGCAGCTGGGGATGGCCGACGTCGTCATCGACACCTTGAACAATAACCGCGGCATCAAAATCTCCGGCTATACGCTCCGCATCGCCGAATACGATGTGCCGATCAACAAGTCGATTTACGACCTATTGATCACCGCCGGCGGGCAGGTGCAGAAAACCGACACGCAGTCGCTCTCGGGCGGCACGAGCACGGAGCGATCCAACTCGGCATCGCTCTCGCTGGCGCAGCTCATCCCGACCGGCGCCTCGATCAGCGCCGGCTACATGGCCTTCAAGGATTCGTTCCCGTTTTCGACAACCATCCCGGTTATTCCCGATGTGATCTTTGCCGGCGCGCCGCTGGACACGGTCACCCGGACCGGCAAGCTGCGCAGCTACACCCAGAACGCGACGATCGGCATCACCCAGCCGCTCCTGCGCGGCTTCGGCCCGACGGTGACCAACGCCGGCATCGTGGTCGCTCAGCTCGAGCGCCAGGGCGCGGCCGCCGACTTCCAGACCGGTCTGGAAAACACGATCACCAATTCGCTGATCACTTACTGGCAACTCATCGGCGCGATCGAAATTTACAAGGTCCGCATCATCAGCTACTCGGCGGCGCTGGACCTGCTGCGCGTCAACACCGCCAAGTTCGAAGCCGGCGTGCTGGCGCGCGTCGATGTCGTCCAGGCCGAAGCCGCCGCTGAGGATCGCCGCGAACAGCTCATCGTCGCCCGCCAGGACGTGCGCGACCTCGAGGACCTGCTCAAGCGCCAGATCTTCCTCGGCAAGGACGCGCCCCAGTGGCCGGTGCAGATCCAGCCGACCCAGGCCTTTGCCTGGCGCGACATGGACATCGACCTGGATTCGACGATCAAGCTCGCGCTGTCCGCGCGCGCCGAGCTGCGGCGCGCCAGAAGCAACATCGACCAGTCGCAGGTGAACGAGCGCGTGGCGCGCAACGCCATGCTCCCCGATCTCAGCCTGTTCGCCAGCGGCGGCGTCGCCGGGACCGATGACGGATTCGACGGCGCGGGCTCCACCATGCGCGACGGCGACCACAACAGCTACACCGCCGGAATCGCCTTCGCCTACCCGCTGCAGAATCGCGCGGCCCGCTACCGCTACGCGCAGGCCCAGGCACGCACCGCGCAGGCCAACGAATCCTACAGCGACGAAACCGACCAGATCACGCTCGAGGTGCGACGGGCCGTGCGCAACGTCCGCACCGCCCGCGAGCGCATCGACGTCACCGCCGCCGCCGTGCGCGCCCAGGAGCGCAAGGTCCAGGACGAACGCCAGCGCTACGAAGTCGGCGCGGCGACCGCGTTCGAAATCCTGACGTTCCAGGAAGACCTGGCCAACTCGCAGGCGCAACACCTGCAGGCCGTGGTCGATTACAATGTCGCGACGATCCAGCTCGAGCGCGCCCGCGGCACCCTGCTTAAAACGTTTGGGGTCGAAGTCAAGGACCCGAACCTGAAGCCGACAGCACCGCCGGTCACATTCCCGATCGGCCTGAATTAAAATCCCCAATCGCCCTGTTGCCATCACGGGATGGCCCATCGCGTCATGGCAACAGGCATCATCTAAAACAATTGGATGTTCGAAACAACTTACGAAACCGGGGCGTGGCCATGCAACAGCCGGAACATTTCGGCACAGGCATGGGAAATCCAATTGCATCGTTGAACAAAACATCCGACAGGGAAGTGGCATGACAGATCGCCGAACGCGCTGGCTTTATGGATTGACGCTGCTGATCGTCGTCACGGCGATGCTCACCGCGGCCCCGGACGCTCAAGGGGCGTCGCGCAAAAGCAGAACCCGGAGAAGGGCCGCCGCGCCCAAGCCGGAACTGACGACGGCCGACTGGCTGGCCCGCACACAGTCCGCCGAGCAAAAACTGCACGAGCGCTGGAGCGTCCTCGTGCGCGACATCGCCACCTCGGCCGTCGTGTTCTCGTATTGCCCTGAACAGCGGCTCATCCCGGCCTCCAACCGCAAGATCGCCACCTTCGCCCTCGCCCTTGACCTGCTCGGGCCCGACCACCAGTTCCGCACCGAATTCGGCCTCTCCACGCCGCACAATCCCAACTCCGCGCACTTCCACGGCAACCTGATCCTGCGCGCCTCCGGCGACCCCTCGCTCGACAACCCATACCTGAACATCAAGCTCAACCCGGCCACGCTCTTCCAGGAATGGGCGAAGAAGCTGCGCGACGAGGAGGGCATCGCCTACGTCCACGGCGACCTCGTCATCGACGCCTCCGACTTCGGCGTCGAGCAGGACGCCTACCCAAGCGTGTGGGACCGCCGCCATCGCGAAAACTCTTACGCCGTCGTGCCGTCGGCGCTGGCCGTCAGTCAAAATCTCATGTCCGCGACCGTGCAGCCGTCGCGCGTCGGCCGGGCCGGCATCGTCGAACTCAACCCGGCCGGCCTCGGAGTGAGCACAATCAACCATACGGTCACGACGTCGCGCTCGAACCCCGGCGTCTCGATCACGTTCAACGCGGACGCTTCCGAAATGACGCTGAGCGGCGGCGTGTCCGTGCGCGACAACGCCGAAGTCGCGTCGGTGCCGATGCCCAAGCCCCTCGAAATGATCGGCGGCGTCATGCGCCAGGCCATCGAGGACGCCGGAATCCGCATGACGGGAACCGTGCGCGTCGTGTGCGATCCGGCGCAGCAACCCGGGTCCATCGGCAAGCTCATCGCCTGGCGCGAGTCGCCGACGCTCAACGAAATCCTCGCCCCGATGATGCTGCACAGCAACAACTTCATCGCCGAGCAGGTGTGGCGCGCCGCCGCCGCGCGCGTTCGCCGCGGCGCAAGCCTCGAGGGCGTGCGCGAAATCGAGCTCGGCGTCTATAAGCGCCACGGCCTCGCGTGGATCCAGCCCGGCTACGACGGCTGCGGCCTTTCGACGATGGACCGCATTTCGGCCCGGGAACTGGTCGCGCTCATGGACATGCTTTACAACTCGCCCAACCGCGACCTGCTTCTGGACTGCCTGCCCGTGGCCGGCGAAAGCGGCACCCTGCGCCACCGCTCCTACGGCCGCGGCGAGGGTCGCGTCATCGCCAAAACCGGCACGCTCGACGGCGCCAGCGCGCTCACCGGCTTCGTCCTCACCCGCCAGCACGAGCCCAAATACGTGTTCTCCATCATCGGCAACGCCAACCGCAACACCGACGGCCGGCTTTCGACGCGCATCACCGATCTGCTCACGATCCTCATCCGCGACCTCGACAACGCCGAAAAGCCGCGCACGCGCCAGCTCGCCTCGAACCAGCGATGAACGCGCCGGCAGGGGCGGGCGAAATCCTGGCGGAATCCCGGGCTTGGGGATTTATAATTACAGATGTGGCCCATGGGGGCCAAAAAGACAAATATTGAATCGGCGCATCGATTCGGATAAGTTATTGTGTTTCATGGCACCCTTGGCGCGTGCGCCGGTGCCCAAAATCCGTTCAGGGAGTCGTCCGCCATGGTCCGTGTTGCAGTCATGGGCGCCACCGGCGCCGTCGGTCGCGAAATGCTCCTTACCCTGGAGCAGCGCCATTTTCCGTACAGCTCGATCAAGCTGCTCGCTTCGGAGCGCTCGGCCGGCACGACGCTCCTGTTCGACGGCGCCATGCGCCCCGTCGAGCTTCTGACTGAAAAATCGTTCGACGACGTTGATATCGTGCTGGCTTCGGCCGGCGCCTCGGTTTCCAAGCAGTTCGCGCCGATCGCCGCCAAGGCCGGCGCCGTCGTCATCGACAACACCTCGGCGTTCCGCATGGACCCCGACGTCCCGCTGGTCGTGCCCGAGGTCAACGCCGAGGCCGCGCAGGGCCACAACGGCATCATCGCCAACCCCAACTGCTCGACGATCCAGATGGTCGTCGCGCTGGCCCCGCTGCACCACGCCGCCGGCATCAAGCGCATCGTCGTCTCGACCTACCAGGCCACGAGCGGCGCCGGCGCCTCCGCAATGGCCGAAATGGCCGCGCAAAGCAAGGCCCAGCTCAATGGCGAGCCGCTTCCGCCGGCCAAAAAGTTCCGCTACACGATGGCGTTCAACTGCCTGCCCCAGATCGACGTCTTCCTTGACAACGGCTACACCAAGGAAGAGATGAAGATGATCAACGAGACGCACAAGATCCTCGATCCGGAGATTCGCGTTACGGCGACCACGGTCCGCGTCCCCGTCTTCCGCGGCCACAGCGAGTCGGTCAACATCGAAACGAAAAAGAAACTGACCGTCGCCGACGCGCAGGCCATCCTGGCGAAGGCCCCCGGCTGCGTCGTGCTCGACGACCCGGCCAACGGCATCTATCCGATGCCGATCTACGCCGAAGGCCGCGACGCGACCTACATCGGCCGCATCCGCGAGGACGACACGGTCGCCAACGGCCTCAACCTGTGGATCGTCAGCGACAACCTGCGCAAGGGCGCAGCCCTCAACGCCGTCCAGATCGCCGAGCTCCTCCTCGAACGCGGCTGGCTCAAGCCGTCGGCCGAGGTCCAGACGACCGAAGGGTAACCGACACAATTACGCATCATCGCAGGGCCGGCCGAAAGGCCGGCCTTGTTTTTTCCGGGAATGCCGATCCCACGATCGGCAATCCGCGCCCATTTGCCTCATCAACCCATAGATCCCATGGGTCCCATAAGCCCCATAAGTCCCATAAGTCCCATAGGACCCATATCGCCATCGTATTCTGTAGGCCTTCCTACATTACTTGTTGACGCTCCGCTTTTTCTGTAGCATATTCTACACATTCATCTGAGATCCTACACATTCAATCGGCCCCATGGAGGTTCATCGTGATCAACCTGACCCCTGGCGAGATCGAGGTCATGCGTGTGCTGTGGGAGCACGGCGGCGAGATGAGCCCTCCCGAGATCGAAGCGCGATTCCCGCGCCCGATCAAGAACGCCGCGCTGCGCTTCCAGCTCAAGATCCTGCTCGAAAAGGGCCACGTCACGCGCCGGCGCGTCGGCAAGGCCTATTTTTACAAGGCCGTCACGCCGCGCCAGCGCACGTTCAAGTCGATGGCGCGCCGCATGGCCGACATCTTCTTCGGCGGATCGGCCGCCGGCCTCATCGCCGAGCTGATCAAGACCGAGAAGCTGTCGGACGACGAAATCCGCGAACTCGAAAATATCGCCAAGGGCAATACAGGTCAGTAGGCCGCTTCGGCCCGATGCGGCATTTAATGTCGCTTCAAGCCGAAGCGACCTACGGACAAGGAGATCGCCATGACGCAGATTGTACGGGCATTCTTCGCAACCATTCTCCTCGCCACAGTCGCCACACAACCACTCGCGGCGGCGCGCGTTGTTCATTTCCCGGCCGACCGGCCGGCCGGCAGCGTCAAGATCAGCCCGCCGGCGCCCGCCGGCGAAACAAAGTTTCAACGGCTGAGCTTCGGTTGGCCCGATTACGGCTCCGCGCAAGGCGACGTGACGGTCCCCGATCGTTGCCAGTTGCTGTTGACCGTCCACCCCCGCCGGCATCCGCTCTCGCCGCTGGCGCAACTCGGGCCCAACGACGTGGATCAACTCTGCGTGAGCACGGACAAAAATGAGCCGGTGAATTTCAACACCGAGGTCCTGCCTTACATCAAACATCTCACCGGCCTCAAGGCCCTCTACCTGAACGCGATCACCATCGACACCGCCGGCATCCGCGGCCTCGCCAATTTCCCCTCGCTTCGATTTTTCCAACGGACCTCGATGGATGCCCATCCCAAAACGCTCAGCGATTCGGATCTCGCGTTGTTCAGAAAACTGAAGTCGCTCGAAATTCTCTACGTTTCAAGCGAGCGCATCACTGACGCCGGATTGGCTTACCTGGGCGAGATCAAATCGCTGCGCGAGCTGACCATCAACGCGACCAACATCAAGGGGCCCGGTTTCGCCGAGCTCGCCAGGCTCCCGGCGCTCGAGTACTTGTCCCCGAGCGGCTTCGGTTTTGATGATTCCAGACTGACTTACCTGAAACCGCTCACGAACATCAAGCGCCTCGGCCTCGGCAATCCGCACAACAAGATCACCGACGCGGGCCTGGCCACGATCGCCACCATGCGCAACATCGAAGAGATCGACCTGCATTGGAACGAAAAGATTACCGACGCCGGCGTCGCACACCTGGCCTCGATGCCCGCGCTCAAATCGATCGATATCCATAACGCGCGCCTGCTCACGGCAAAAGGCGCGGTGATCCTCGGCAAAATCACGACGCTTGAGGAACTCGACCTGCCTTTCCTTAACGACGCATCCGTCGCCGAGCTTCGGAATCTGCATCATTTGAAGTCGCTCAAGTCTGGAAGCAGCGCCGTGACCGATGCCGGGATGAAACACCTGGAAAACCTGTCGAATCTGGAAGAGTTGTGGATTGGCGGCGCACAGGTCGGCGATGCCGGAATGAACTCGCTCGCGAAATTAACAAGGCTTAAAAAACTCTTTATTTCCAGCGCGCTCAACCTGACTGACAAAGGCCTCGCACCGCTGAGCACGCTCAGATCGCTGACCGAGCTCAGGCTTCCTCACAGTTATGGCAAAGATCCCAAACTCACGATCGGCGGCCTGAGCCAGCTCAACGCCTGCACGAGCCTGCGCCTGCTCGACGCGCGCAACATCAAGCAGGACGGCGCCGGCCTGAACCTCTCCGCCCTCGCCGGGCTCGAAAAATTGTCCGTGTTGATGGAACGCCCTTCACGGCTGACCGACCGCGACCTTGCGGGCCTCGGCAACTTGACCCGCCTGCAAGAGCTCGATCTGCGCGGTTTCCCCGAGAGCGACGGTGGCCGATCGATGGACATCACCGACGCCGGCCTCGTCCATTTAGGCAATCTCTCCTCGCTCAACCGGCTCACGATCACCGGCGGCCCCAACCTGACCGACGCCGGCCTCGCCAGCCTCGCCGGCCTGAACCGGCTTACGGATCTTGACATCGGCGGCAATTTCACCGACGGCGCGCTCAGCCGGCTCGGCGCGACGGTAGCCCTGCGCGGCCTGCATTCCCTGCGCATCTCCGGCGACTTCACGAGCGACGGCCTCCTGGCCCTTGCGCCGATGAAGATGATGACTCGGCTTGACCTCAAGACCGGCCGCCATCTGGACCCGGCCGCGGTCAAGCGCCTCGAGGCGAGCCTCCCGATGATGTCCGCGTTCAGCGTCCAGGGCGACCGCGCGCTGCCGACGCCAAGCGTCTCGCCCAAGCTGCTCAGTCCCTCCGCCGCCCTGACCGAACCCCGGCCCGCCGGCCGCGTCGTGCATTTCCCGACCGACCGACCGCTCGGCCGCGTCTCGATCAGCATCTCGAAAGAGAAAGACCCGATTTTCAGCGACCTGATGGAAGTCGCCGGCCAAAACGGCGGCGAGTTCGAATTCATCGATCACGGCCCGGTCAAGGGGGACGTCTTCGTTCCCGCC